>CAZQIV010000004.1:105486-111643 GCA_964593705.1 uncultured Lentimicrobiaceae bacterium
GAACGCGGTTAAGAAAGAAATTGGATTTGTCCAATACCGAAATTAATCTTACCAGATTTTTATCCGAAATCTGAATTTCAAAGGAGTAAGGTAATAAGGTTAAATTGGAGAAATTCACGGGGTGACTTCATCGAAGCCGAAGGTAGTCACCCCGTGAATGCTCATCGCGAGTCGTGATATATGATTTTAGATTACCCCCGATACACTTTCCTAAAAAGTTGGGGCAGACTGTAAGGGGGCGGGCTGA
Source organism: uncultured Lentimicrobiaceae bacterium (assembly GCA_964593705.1). Taxonomy (GTDB): domain Bacteria; phylum Bacteroidota; class Bacteroidia; order Bacteroidales; family 4484-276; genus SABY01. The sequence continues at coordinate 105,734 of CAZQIV010000004.1, forward strand.
TTTAGGTTCCGAGCGCAGTGAAGTCCTGTACGTAAGGGATAAGATTTGTAGTTCACCACTTGTCAGCGTTCAAAAAAAGTAAACCTGGCAGGCATTGGGCCTGAAACTTTTTCCAACAATTTACAACAATATACTGCCCACATCTCCATCTTGTATTAATAATGTATTGGTAAAATCCGGTAGTGTACTAAGGATGTTACCATCCAAAATTTGCATCGAGGGCATACCCACCTGTACTTTTACCAAAGTTTTTTTTTACTCAAATATTCACAAATTCATTTATCAATTATGAAAACCATTAAAGTAAGTTTACTAATTGCAATCATTCTTTTATGTTGGAGCACAGGTATTGCTCAACGGCGGGTGGTTAAAGTTAAACCTGTTGTAGAAACAGCAGCGGGTTATAAATTAAGTATCCCGATAAGGGATATCCCGGCAACATTGCCAGACCCCGAAAGCAATAAAAAGGAAAGAAATGAAGAGTTAAAACAGAGAATATACCCTTATGCGGCAACAGCGCTCCCCAAAGGCCCTGATGCAGTTTGGCAAAAGGAAAATGGCCGGGTTCAACAAACAAAAGCTCCTGTTCAGAATTTTGAAGGTGTTGGAAATTTATTTGGGGGTTCGCCACCTGATACAGATGGAGAAGTAGGGCCCAATCATTACGTTCAGATGATTAACGTTTCATTTCAGGTATTTGATAAAAGCGGAAATTCCCTATACGGGCCTGCTGCAAACAATACCATTACCGGAGGTAGTACCAACGATGGCGACCCGGTGATTTTATACGATGAACAAGCTGACCGTTGGCTGGCTACACAGTTTGATGTTTCATCCAATCCAAACGCCATACTGATGGCAGTATCCCAAACAAATGACCCAACCGGATCCTGGCACCAGTTTTCATTCGAATGGAATTCGATGCCTGATTATCCTAAATTCGGTATATGGGAAGATGGCTATTATATGGGCGCCAATGCATCGGGAAACAGCATTGCAGTTTTCGAACGCAGCAAAATGCTGGCCGGCGATGCTTCTGCCAAAGTAGTGAAATTTCAAAATAACCAAACCCCAAACAGCGGGTTCCACTGTGTGATGCCCCTGGATAACGATGGAGCCTGGTCACCCTCAGGTACCCCGGGCAGTTTCATAACAATTAATGACGATGCATGGGGAGGAAGCGATGAACTAAGAATATGGGAACTGGATGTTGACTGGAATAACACGTCGAACTCAACTTTTACACTTACGCAATCAATTCCTGTTTCACCATTTGATGCCAATTTCGGCACTTCATGGGAAAACATACCTCAGCCCGGCACTTCGCAAAAGGTTGATGCAATCTCCCAGGTACTTATGTTCAGGGCGCAATACCGGAATTTTGGAACACATCAAACCATCGTTTGTAACCATACTGTTGATGTTAATGGCAGCGACCACGCGGGTATCAGGTGGTATGAACTGAGAAAGACAGGTGGGTCATGGACATTAAGACAGCAAAGTACATACGCACCGGATTCTGATAATCGCTGGATGGGAAGTATTGCCATGAACAGTAACGGAGACATTGGCCTCGGGTATTCTGTTTCAAGCTCTTCAACCTATCCTTCCATTCGCTATTGTGGCCAATCGGCCGGTGAAAACGCCAATGCCTCGGGCCTGATGGATATTGCCGAAGGAACTATAATTGCCGGTACAGGCTCTCAAACCGGATCGGAACGATGGGGCGATTACAGCTGTCTTTCGGTCGATCCGTCCGATGATAATACATTTTGGTTTACCACCGAATATGTTGAAACTACCGGAGGTTCGAACTGGCAAACACGCATTGCCTCTTTCCAGTTTGCACCAGCAGGGCTTAATGCTGAATTTTCAGGAACCCCCGCAAATATTTGTACCGGAGGTTCGGCAAGCTTCACCGACCAGTCAACCGGCTCCCCAATTTCATGGGAATGGTCTTTCCCGGGAGGCACACCCTCTTCATTCACCGGACAGAACCCTCCCGCGGTGGTTTATAACATATCCGGGACATACAATGTTGAACTAACCGTTGGTGATGGCATCACAACAGATACTGAAACAAAGGCCGGTTTCATTACAGTAAATAACATTCTTGCCAATTTCATTGGAGAACCTACTACAGTTGTTGCAGGGAATCCGGTTACTTTTACCGATAATTCTTCCTGCAATCCCACCTCATGGACCTGGTCATTCCCGGGTGGAACGCCGGCATCATTTGACGGACAAAATCCACCTGCGATTTCATATAACACTGTTGGTAGTTTCGATGTCAGCCTTACCGTGTCCAATGTATCAGGGTCAAATACCAATACAAAAACCGCTTATATTACAGCAGGTAATTGTACCTATTGCGAATCAACTTTTGCAACTGATGAAGAATACATAACAAATGTAACTTTTAATACCATCAATAACAGTTCATCTTTCAACCCGAACGGATATGGTGATTATACAGCACAATCCACAAATATTGAAATTGGATCGTCTCATACCCTATCAGTTTCCTTTAGTTCGGCAGGCTTTGAAGAATTTGCGAGAGCCTGGTTCGACTGGAACCAGGATTGTGATTTCGATGATGCGGGCGAGGCATTCGATCCGGGCTCAGGTGCTGATGCTACCCTTACTGCGTCAATTAATGTTCCGGCAGGGGCAGCTACCGGTCAAACCCGTATGCGTGTTTCCATCGAATGGGATTCATATCCTGACCCCTGTAATCCACACTCTGACTATGGTGAAACCGAGGATTATACGATAAATATTTCATCAGGGGCACCCGTGCCGCCAACTTGTACCACACCAGTATTTCCATTGGATGCAACCACCGGAGTGGGGGTTTCACCTAACCTAACATGGGTAGCTGCTGCAGAGGCCACCGGATATTCTATTTATTTCGGCACCAATAATCCTCCAACCAATATCGAAAACGGAACAGATTTGGGCAATGTAACCTCCTTTACGCCATCTTCAAATCTGAATGCAGGGACAATTTACTACTGGAAAATAATTCCATATAATGTTAGTGGGTCAGCAACAGCTTGTCCTGTATGGTCGTTTACAACCGAGTACTCCTCATCTACATATTGTAATGCAGGTAGTGGAAATTGTGATGAGTTTATCGAAAAAGTAACCGTGGGTTCAATCGACAATCCTTCAACTTGCTCACCGGGAGGGTATCATAATTATACAAATCTACACACGATAATAGAAATTGGCAGCGGATACCCGGTTTCAGTTACAAATGGAAATGTATCCTATACCAACGACCAATGTGGAATTTGGGTTGACTGGAATAATGATTTTGATTTTGAAGATGCGGATGAACAAATTGTTGTTTCGGGTACTCCCGGAACCGGACCCTACAATGCAACAATTACTCCCCCCGCCGGAACACTATTGGGTGATGTAAGAATGAGGATCAGGATTACAAGAGATGGGGCAGTGACCCCCTGTGGCATAAACGGATATGGTGAAGTTGAAGATTACCTGTTAAGAATATATCCTGCCAACTGGAGCTTCGTACCAACACCGGATACTCATTTAATTACTGTTCCTTTTGATGTTGCACTACCAGGAATTTCACTTTCTGATGGAGATTTAATTGTGATATTTTATAGCGATGAATTAGATAATGAGGCCTGTGGTGGTGCAGGAATCTGGGATGACACCAAAAATCTGCTTGTAACTGCCTATGGTGATGATGTAACTACTCCACTAGTAAAAGATGGCTTCGCGAACAGCGAGGCTTTGGCATGGAAAGTTTATTATGAAGCAAGTGGGACCGGGGAGTATGTTGAAGTAGAATATGAGCAGGGATTCCCCAATAATGACGGGACATTTGTTAGCGGTGGTATTTCGGCGCTTGCTTCAATTACAAGCCAAATTACCTGTTATGATTTACCAATTATGGGTGGATGGAGTGGCATTTCAAGCTATATGGTGCCCTCCGATCCTGATCTTGAAAATATGTTCAGCGAAATATCAGGTTCCTTTTCAATTATGTATAATTTTGATGGTACTTATTGGCCCGATCAGGGAATGAACACTCTTGTTGACTGGGATGTGAATAGTGGGTATGTAATAAAGCTGATGACAGGTGAATTTTTACAAATTTGTGGTGAGGAAGTAGCAAACAAAACCGTTGATCTTAACATCAACTGGAACCTTGTTCCGGTATTAAGTAGTTCAAACCATAATGTTGAAAGTCTTTTTGCCGGGCTTAACGGCCTGGTTGTGGTAAAAGGGATTGGTAGCGATGGCGTTTACTGGCCTTATTTCGATGTGAACACATTTGGCGCTTTCGAATCGGGCAAGGCTTACTTCGTTAACATGAGTTCAGCAGGTTCTATTACTTACCCTTCCGATGGAGATAATACTATACAGGAAAAACCTTTTGAATTTGAAAATGTATCACCCTGGAACGACATCCTCCACACTGCAGGAACACATGTTGTGGCATTTACCAGGGAAGCTGCTTTAGTTTTTGAATCCGGGGATATTATCGGAGCATTTACCCAAACAGGCTTGTGTGCCGGAATGATGGAGTACCATAAGGATGCAACCGCCCTTGTATTGAATGGTGATGATGTTTATACCAGTGCTGTTGATGGATTTGTTTCAGATGAGAATTTCAACTTTAAGATTTACAGGCCATCTTCACACCAGGTTTTCGAACTTGAAGTGGAATACGAGCAGCTTAAGGCTGGAAATTCTTCAACAGAAAATCAGGGATCATTCCTTGCAAATGGCTTGTCGGCTGTTAAAGAGGTGAAGTTGTTACCACTTTCGATTTCGGATCTGCATCTCAGTGACATTAATATTCATCCAAACCCAACAACAGGAACCATTTATATTAATGGTATCGGGCAGGAATCTGAAATAACAATTTTTAATTCTCTGGGCCGCAAGGTTTACTATAATTATATGAGCAGCCCTGTTAAAATTGATTTGAATGGGAAACCAAGCGGGATTTATATTGTGAAAATCTCAAATACCCTCGGGATTTATTTTGACAAAGTTGTAATAGAGTAGCTTACATTGGAAACCTGACAGGTGGGGTGTTAAATCTGAGTTTTACTTTTGCGTTCCATTTTCTATGAATTTCTTCAACAATTCGATAGTCGAGCAAAGGCAAGTCTCCTACATATAGATTCCTCAGTCCCCGAAGGGTCGGGGCAGGCTGCTGCGCTCCATCGGAATGACAAGGGTGGGCAATTGTGCAGTGAAGGCGAGAGAAAGCGGGCGCGGAGCACCCGCTTTCTCTCGCCTTCACACCTCCTAAAAACCACCATTGTCATTTCGACCGAAGGGAGAAATCTCATTGAAAAAAACAGACTTGCTGAAATACTGTTTGGTATCAATAAACTAAGCTACATTATTCATAAATTATTGATCTATGTTGCCGCATCCTTTAGGGCACAGGTTTTAAATGATTGATAATTAATTGATTCAAAATCCTGAGAAATTTTTAAACTAAACAAATAAATTATTCCCAACTTCATCAATTACTCAAAATCAGCCAGGTAATGTAGGCCAGGTAAACCAACATCATCAACATGCCTTCGGTGCGGGTTATCTTTTTACCCTTACCAACCAAAACAAAAAAAGCAACTACAAGATTGGCCATAATCATTACACCAATATCAAAATTAAGGGCTTTGCTAAAGGGCAATGGTTTGATGATGGAACTGAGACCCAACACCAGGAAAATATTGAAAATATTCGAGCCCAGGGCATTGCCAAGCGCGATACCGGAGTTTTTTTTGAGTGCCGCGATAATGGAGGTTACCAGTTCGGGGAGGGAGGTGGCAACGGCAATAATTGTAATCCCCACCAATGCGTTGCTCATGCCAAAATCTGTGGCTATAACCACGGCACCATCCACAACCCAGG
>CAZQIV010000005.1:0-106203 GCA_964593705.1 uncultured Lentimicrobiaceae bacterium
GAGCAAGCCCTTAGAGGCAATATTTATTCTACCTGTATTTTTTGAGGGGATACATAACTTTGTTATAACTTGTTGATTTTTAACTAATGGATCAGGAGTTCTGGAATTGAAAAAATCAAATAGCTTGAATTCGAACAGGGGGAAGTATTTAGTGGAAAAATAAATAAGCGATAAAAATTGCGGCAATTATTCCTGCAAAATCAGCGATTAAGCCTGCGGTAAGGGCATAGCGGGTTTTTTTAATCCCAACCGATCCAAAATAAACAGCCAACACGTAAAAAGTGGTATCCGTTGAGCCCTGGAAAGTAGATGCCAATCTGCCAACAAAAGAATCAGCGCCGAAAGTATTCATGGCATCAACCATCATACCCCGGGCTCCCGATCCGCTCAATGGTTTCATAAACGCAGTGGGTAATGCCGGAACAAAATCAGAATTGAGCCCAACCAGATTAATAGTCCAACCAATTCCATCAATAATAAACTGCATTGCGCCTGATGTCCTGAATACACCTATCGCCACCAAAATGGCCACGAGGTAGGGGATGATCTTAATGGCGATTTTAAAACCATCCTTTGCACCTTCGATAAACGACTCGTAAACATTCACCTTACGGTAAACGGCCAGGCCAATAAATGAAATTATGATTGAGAATAAAATTACATTGCTTGCAATGGATGATATAAGCTCTACCTGCGATTGCGGAATAACGGTGAAGTACCAGATGATTGAAGCAACCAAAATTGTAAAACCTCCAAGGTAGGCCATCACAACCTTGTTGAGTAAATTCAGTTTTTGGAAAAATGAAACGGCAAGAATCCCTGCCATCGTAGAGAAAAATGTTGCCAATAATATGGGTAGAAAGATATCAGAAGGATCAGCTGCCCCCATTTGTGCGCGATAAACCATGATGCTGATGGGAATCAGGGTGAGCCCCGAAGTATTTAAAACAAGGAACATAATCATGGGATTGGACGCGGTGTCCTTTTTCTTATTCAGCCCCTGCAATTGTTCCATGGCTTTCAATCCCATTGGAGTGGCAGCATTGTCGAGCCCAAGCATATTGGCTGCAATGTTCATCATAATCGAGCCTGTTACCGGGTGATCTTTGGGGATGTCAGGGAAAAGTTTCCTGAAAAGCGGTCCTACAACTCTTGCCATAATGCGGATTACGCCGCCATTTTCACCAACTTTCATCAGGCCTAACCAAAGGGTCATTACCCCGGTAAGCCCCAACGAAATCCTGAAACCAAGTTCAGCGTTATCAAAAGTACTGCTCACCAGTTCAGAAAAGATTTGTGTATCGCCAAAAAAAATCAACTTAATCAAAGCTACAACAAAGGCAATCAGAAAAAATGTTATCCAGATGTAATTTAGTACCATGCGGGGGGAAAGTTAATAGTTATTAGTTATTAGTTAATAGTTATTGGTTAATAGTTATTAGTTAATAGTTATTGGTTAATAGTTATTGGTTAATAGTTATTAGTTAATTGTTATTGGTTATTAGTTAATTGTTATTGGTTATTAGTTAATAGTTATCAGGTTATTGAGCTTGTTGTCATTTTTATATTTTTCAGTTGTTCTGTTTTTTACTTTTCAATATTGAATTTTCAAAAATAACATAATTCAATAAAGCCCTTTTGAAAATGTAAATATCTTTCGGAATTCATTCAAAAGCAGCTGTTGAATTTGCTTTGAGTGAATAATGTGGCGCAAAAATGAAAATCACTTACTTTTGCAAAAATCAAAATAAACTACTGAAAAATGAGAAAGACTTTCCTACTAACACTCACCATAATCATTCTGGGTGTTTTTCAACTCGTAGCACAAAACGATGCTAAAAAAGTCGAAATAGGTGATTACACCTTTACAGAATTAAAAATTGTTCCACACACACCTATTAAAGATCAGCATAAGTCGGGAACCTGCTGGTCGTTTGCGGGAACCTCTTTTGTTGAAGCGGAAGTAATGCGTTTAGGCGGCCTCGAGCTCGATCTTTCCGAAATGTGGTCGGTGAGGAAGGCCTGGGAAAATCGTGCTGACAGCTATGTTCAGCTTCACGGTGCTTTTAATTTTAGCTCCGGTGGAGAGCCTCACCAGGTAATGGAAACCCTGGCCGAACGTGGCCTGATTCCCGATGAAGCCTACACCGGCCTTACCTTTGGCGACGACTTGCCCGTGCATAACGAAATGGATAACGTGCTTGAAGCTTTTGTGAAAGCTGTAGTCGAAAATAAGAGCCGTAAGCTTTCACCGGTCTGGTTTCAGGCTTACCAGGGAATACTGGATGCTTATCTCGGAGAGGTACCAGAGGAATTTGACTATGAAGGAAAAACCTATACTCCCGAATCATTTACAGAAAACTTTTTAAAACTCAACCCTAACGAGTATGTTGAAGTTACTTCGTACATGAATCACAAAAGTTATAGAAACTTTCGCCTTATGATTCCCGACAATTGGGACTATGAAGAGTATTATAATGTTAAAATGTATGATTTGACCGGAATTATCGATTTTGCGTTAAGTGAGGGTTATACCGTGGCATGGGCGGCGGATGTCAGCGACAAATTTTTCAACCATAAAAAGGGATTTGCACTGGTGCCCGAAAAAGATTGGGAAGATATGCGTACCGGTGAGCGCGACAGTGTTTTTATTGTTCCGTTAAAGCAAAAAGAAATTACACCCGAAATGAGGCTGGAAGCTTACAATGATTACACAACCACCGATGATCACAGTATGCACATCATCGGACTGGTTGAAGATCAGGATGGCAATACCTGGTACAAGGTTAAAAATTCGTGGGCTGCCGACAGCAATAAATTTGGCGGATATTTTTATGTTTCACAGTCCTACATCCTTCTCCGTACCATTGCACTCTATGTGTCGAGGGATATGGTGCCGCATGGGATAGATTAAGATATTTATTGATTTCAAAATAATGAACTTCCACTATCAGAAAAGATGGCGGGAGTTTTTTTTGTGTACTGCTGTGAAGTTTGGAACGACAAAGTTTATACCCTCAATCTTTATGGATATTAATCGGAGTATTTAAAAAAATGTTTTTATCATCCCGCACTTGACTGCTAAAGGGTAGGATGATTTTTACTCATAATGGGTTTTTCAAGTTTTGATTATTATCAAATGTGATTGGGAAATTGTTAAAACTCAGTATGAGTTTAGGTATTATAGCTAATAAGATTTACAAATGATTCTCAACAACTCAGTATAGCCTGTCCCGCGCTAATGCGGGAAGTTGAGTTATCCGGTATTGATATTGTCAAGTGAGCTAATTTTTTAATAGCGAAACCCATACTGGGTTTTTATTACCCTACTGAAGATTGGAAAACTACAATATCTCAACCCGTACCGGGTATTACCAAAAATATTTTTGTAATCGATTAAATGGATAGTGGGAATATGGTATAAAGTCCTTTTAAGTATATTAATGAAAAGAAGAAATTAAATTCAGATTTTTGCAATTGATAAGATTAGCCCGAAAGCTTTCGGGGCTGTCAGGGTTCAAATGAAGAACAGCTTTCTTTTTTTTGCTAACCGGTAAAGAAAAATCAGATTTTAGCGTGATAAATCTTTTTACGAATTATGATTATTATTGTTAACCACAAAAATTGAATAATACCTTTTTGAATGATTTAAAATCCCAATAAAATGCAAATCAAAGACGAATCTACACACGATAAACAACTTATGCATTTGGCCATTGAAATTGCTAAAACTGGTAATTCCAGGTTTGGTTGTGTAATCGCAGAAAAGCAAGAAGTAATAGTGAAAGCATTCAATACAATAAAAACAGGTAGCGATCCAACTGCACATGCCGAAATAAATGCCATCAGAAAATTGGCGGAAATTCCGGATTGTCAGGATAAAAAACTTACACTTTATACTACCGGGGAGCCTTGCCCAATGTGCATGACGGCCATCATGTATGCCGGAATCGATAGGGTCGTGTTTGGCCTTTCAATAAGCGAAATCAGTAAATTTATGAAACAGATAAAAATAAATGCGCAGGAAATTGTGGATAAGGGTTTCAAAAAAGTTGAAATTACCGGGGGCGTTTTACATGAAGAATGTTTAAATTTGTTCCAAACGCAATATTATGATAAACGTTAGACTTTTAGCTTACGAGGGCGCCCCCGACAGCCTTTTTAAAAACGGAAAAGAAAAGTTTATTGATCTTTTCCCCGACCAGGAATTTGAATTTTATTCGCCTGAACCTGATATTCTTGTTTTCCTGAGTGGCGGCGCCGAAAAAGAAGCGATGCGCTACATTTGTCCCGGGAGCTTTTACCTGCTCACTGCTTTTGAAGAAAACAATTCCTATGCTGCAGCTTCGGAGGTGAAAGCCCTTTTGGAACAGCAAAATATCCAATCGATGTTGACAGATTTGCATGAGAAACACGACAGGAAAATCATCAAAAGGTATTTTAAAGCTAAAGAGAACCTCGGCAAATTGAACGGCAAAACCATTGGCTTGATAGGGGAGGTGTCGCATTGGTTGCTGGCCTCAACCATCGATGAGAAAGATTTGAAAAATAAAATGGGAATTACTTTGAAAAAGAAGAGTTGGGAGGAGGTGTCGGCTTACGAAAACTTTACTCCCGATGAAGCCTTCATCCGGAAATATCCCTGGCACGATCAGGGGGCTATTGGTGAAGCAGGGAAAGTGCATGAGGCCTTGAAACAATTTGTTGATTCCGAAAAACTGGACGCTTTCACCATCGAATGTTTTTCGTTGGTTAACGAAAAAAAGGTAACAGCCTGCCTTTCACTTTCTCATTTCAACGATTTGGGTATTCCGGCCGGCTGCGAAGGCGATCTGTGTAGCATAACCGGAATGTTGTTTATCGAAGCACAATTGGGCACCATCCCCTGGATGGCCAACCTAATCAAGGTAAGTACCGATTGTGTGAAACTGGCACATTGCACAGCGCCCACCAATCTGTTGGATCATGTTGAAATAGATACGCATTACGAAACAGGCGAGGGCACTGCGGTGGCAGGAAGATTTACCAAAGGCGAGGTTACCTTGTTCAGGTTAAATAATTTATTAAGCAAAGCCTTTATCAGCGAGGGCAATATTATTTCAACACACAAGAGCCAACATGCCTGCCGCACGCAAATCGAAGTCAATATCCCCGAAAAGGATGCCAAAATCTTAAAATATCACCCCCTGGGAAATCATCACCTTGTCGTTCCCGGAACCCACAAATCCCTGCTCAAAATGGCTTGTAAAATTGCGGGTATTGAAGTTGTGAATAAGTAGGGGGATGGGCGTTTGCTTGTTTCGTAATTCGTTAATCGAAAATAGTTAATCGAAAATAGTTAATCGTTAATTGGAATTATTTAATCGTTTGTTCCATTCTCCTACCTCGCTTCGGACGCTCAAGTCTCTTAGTTCGCTTAAGTCTCTTAGTTCTCTCAAGTTGCCATTTTCTGTCATTCCATCATTCCATCATTCCATCTTTTCAGTCATTTTCCTTGTCTCTTCGTTCTCTCAAGTTGCCATTTTCTGTCATTCCATCATTCAATTGTTTCTCCGTAGGAGTCCTTCGGACATTCATTCTATCATTCAAATGTTTCATTTCCCGCAGGGGCGGGATTTCGCTTCGCTCAACATTCTACAGTTTCTCCGTAGGAGTCCTTCGGACATTCATTCATTCATTCAATCTTTTCAATCATTCAATCTTTTCAGTCATTCTATCATTCTCTTGTTTCAATCATTCAGTCATTCTTCTATTTCAGTCATTTCTGCTCTCACCTCTCCAATATTTATCCCCATTCCAAATATAACCCCTATCTCATTGGCTATCTTCTCTCCGGTTAACCCAAACCTTACACATCTACTTTCCTGCATTTGACTTTTGAAATTTCATGTTGTATATTCGTGCCCAATTCGGAGTAGTATTTCCCTGGTTTTTGTGGTCGAAAGGAAAAAAACACCAGATTAAACAAACCAATTAAAATACATCATGAAACACAGATCAAACTAAAAATCCAATTCAAATGAAACATTTCAACTTTTTTTCAACAGTTTTGGATGTCGTGATGATTTCGAGCGCACCAATCCTTAAGGCCTGCAGTAAGCAGGAAAACATTGGGCAAACGACTAATCCCGAAGCGGTGTACATGAACGCCGCCGACATTCAATTCCAAAACAACCTTTTAAGGTTTAAGGATAAGGTGGAGTACATCCGCGAAAACCCGGGTTTTAAAAGCGGGGCGAGTATGGAAGTCGATTCGGTGGTTTGGTACCTCGAAGCACTGTTCAACGCGGTGTATGCCTACCCTGATGAAAAATACAGTTATTCGGTAACAGACACGGCAACATTCCAGGTGACCCTTGATGCCGAAGGGCTTGTAAGTTTAAATGAACTGTCGGCTAAATACGATGAACTTTTACTACAATGGTGAGTTTGAGGTTATTTACGAGATACTTGCGCCGGAACTGGAAAAATGGTTTTTGTTTTGTGATTTGGAGGGAACATCTGATTACGATGATGAAGGGTTTCCAAGGATCAGGCATGATAACTGGTTAACCTTTGGCACACCGCATCTGGTCGATCCCGGGACATCCATTATCATTAAAGAATATTTGGTTGATTAAAAACCCAATTGATTTTACATAATTGTCAAAAATCATTACAATGAAAAGTATATTCACCCTTGTGTTTTCCCTTTTTGCATGTACTTTGTTTGGACAATATTCTTTTGAATATACCATTGCCAGTGATGAAGATGAGGCTTTATACGCCGGTATTGAAGATAACAGCAATAATATGGTATTAACAGGAAGGATAGGGAGTTGGGACAATTTTGACTGGGATCCATACATTTTAAAAGTTTACCCCAATGGCGACACCATGAGTAAACGGATGGTGAGTGTGGATACCAACGGTTGGTTCCAGACAGTTGAGCAAATAGATGACGGCAACTACATGTTTCTTGGCCAATGCGCGATCAACAATGGATCGGATTTTGATCATTTATGGGTTTGCAAAATGGATACCGCGCTCAATATTGTTTTTCAAAAAACCTATAAAATAACAACAGATTTTTACTTTAGCATCGCATATTCCAATTCATTCATCGATTCGGATCGGAACATAGTACTTGCCGGCGGGAAAGATATTATATCGTTTACCCCAACTATCATTGGGACAATGCATTTGTAAAGCTTAACCAGCAGGGCGACACTTTGTTAACCAAAATCCATCGCTACGAGTTTGGGCAAAGGTTATTTGACATAAGCCAGGTGCCTAATACCAATGATTACCTTGCCATTGCAGGCAATTATGATTACTATAATTTTGGCCCTGTCAGGTTCGATTCAGCATTTAATATCCTCGATATAAAACACTTTTACTCTTTCATTACAAATCATGGATGTATGGAATGGCTTACCGATACCTCCTATTTGTTTGCAACAATGAATAGTTACAACACAAAAAACGAGAATGAAATAGGCGTTTTTCATATCGATACATCGCTGAATTATCAAAAACATCTGGTATTGGGCAAAGCAGATACCGCCGACTACCCTGCCTGGCGGCAAAGCATTGCTTATGCCAACGATACCACCATTTACATTGGCGGTATGCAAATGTATGTCGGTTTTTGGGTTACCATACCCAATGTACTGGAGTTGTATGTAATCGACAGGGAGCTAAACCTTTTGGGGCATAAGGATTTTGGCAGCGGTGATGCCAATTACCAGTTGTGGGGCATTTTGCCTACATCCGATATGGGCTGCCTGCTTTACGGCACAAGATATTCGGAACAAAACGGGAGCGAATTCGATATACACATCATAAAAGTGCGCCGTGAGGATATCGAAATTTCAATCAGCCCCATAACCGCCACCGGCGAAATGCTGCGCCAAATAAATGGCAAAGCATATCCAAACCCGGCCCACAATATACTTAACATACCACTTAAGGGGTATTCGGGAGCGGGAAATAAACGGGTGCAAATCTTTACAATTAATGGCAAAAAAATTACAGACAGAAACCTCGGCAGGGAAGGAAATGTATTGCAGGTAAATGTTGGCACACTTGCCCCCGGCATGTACCTATATACTATATATTCAGCAGCCGGAAAGCCTTTAACCGGCAAATTCATCAAAAAATAATTTATGTACTTAAAGAACTATAAAAATGAAAAAATTTGTTTACCTGATTATAATACTATTTGTTACCCTGACAGGGGCGGCACAAGAGGAGTGCATTTCATGTTTTTACAATGATATCAATTTCGATAAATACGCCAGTGCAATAGGAAATTACAATATCTCATTAGGGCTTAACTCCCTGGCCTCGGGAGAAGGAAACAGCGTAAAGGGGAATTATGCATCGGCTTCTTTTGTTACCGGCAGGTTTGTGGATTTATTACACTTTCAAACGGGAACTTATGTGTTTAGTTTGTTCGATAAAGACGATCGGCTCATCGAAAGCAAAAAAGTCATCAAGGAATAACACCTTGCAAAACAATATTGCGCTTGACCAGAAGTGTGTCTTTTTCAAAATTTAAATTTTAGTATTATGAAAAGAAATATCCAATTTGTGCTTGTTAGCATCATGCTGATATTCATTAGTCATACTTTATCCTCACAAACATTTTCGGAAGTTACCGGCTTGACCTGGGGAGGTGGATTAACAGAGCCACAACCGTGTTTTGTGGATATTGATAACGACGGGTTTAGCGACCTGCTTTGTGGCTGTGAAGCCGGAACAATTCTACACTATGAGCAGGATTCGATAGGTGCTTTGGGTTTTCACCTGGTTAGCGGAATGTTTATCAACATTGCAAGCGATGAGAACTCTAACCCAAGCCTTGCTTACTGCACATCGATAACGATGGTCTGGTTGACCTACTTATTGGAAACGAACTTACCGAACAGATTGCTTATTATGAACAGGATGAATCCGGTTCTTATGACTTTGACCTTGTTACAGGCCAATTTAATGGTTTATACTCCACCTATCCTTCCTAATTTTGCACAGGCTACATTGATGAAGATCAGCAAATAGATATTTTGACCAGTCAATATTGGGGTGAAGTCTCACACCATGAACAGGTCGCACCCTACTCCCTAAATTTTGAGCTGATAGACCCGAAATTTCACCTATTTCTTATACAGCACCGCACGTAATCGATATTGATAATGATGGCTTGCAGGATGTCTTGATTGGAACAAACAGTAGCATTATTCATTATGAACAAACGATGCCCGGTTTACTGGAATTTGTTCTTGTCGAAAATAATTTCCCTGAAATTTACGGAATAGACTTATATCCTGAGTTTTGTGATATTGATGGCGATGAAAAAATTGATTTGTTGGTAGGAAATCATAATGGCAACATCTGGCACTACATTCAATCGGATACCGGAAGCATGAATTTTGTATTTGAAACCGAAAACTTTTCTGGCATTGATGTCGGGTCATATACACCATCCAGCCTGGAAACTACCGATTTTAACGGAAACGGATTGATTGATATTTTGGTGGGTCGGGAATATGGTAATTTGATGTGGTATGAACAAGACAGTGAGTATTCGTTTAGTAAAATATTAAAGAATAAGGTTTATTTATCCAGATCAATCAATTATCTAAAAACAGAATCTATGTACAAATCAAAATTGCCATACACTTTTTATAGTGGCCTCGTTTTGTACCCACACAATTTGCAGTAGTACCATTTTTAAAAAGTTAACACTAAGACACCGAGGGCACAAAGATTCACTAATATCTACACAGTGAAATATTTGCGATAATTGATTTACGTTAAGTAAGGAGTTCTGTGATTATAAAATTTTTGAGCAGACCATCAAGTCTCTTAATGGTTTCAGTTATAATGGCCATATTTTTGGCATCTGTCTGGTTTACTTTATCATATTAACAAATCATTAAATCTTTTTGAAAAATTTTGCCACCCTTTTTAAAAGGAAGTAATTTGCCTTGCTTTTTTAAATTGGTATATTTGGATAACTTATTTAAATGAATGTTTTTCAGGTCATATTGCAAATATTGACGCTCATCGGGGCGCTTGTGCTTTTCCTATATGGTATGAAAATTATGAGCGAAGGCTTGCAAAAAATTGCAGGTCAAAGCCTGAGAAGAGTCCTGGCCAAAATTACCTCCAAACCCACCAGGGGAATACTTACCGGTTTGCTTATTACCTCGCTCATTCAGTCATCATCGGCCACAACAGTAATGCTGGTGAGTTTTGTAAACGCGGGGTTACTGTCGTTTACCCAATCGATTGGTGTGGTGTTTGGAGCAAATATCGGAACTACCCTTACTGCCTGGCTGATTACGGTTCTCGGCTTTGGTACCAATTTTAGCCTTTACTCAATTGTCCTTCCCATCGTGGCATTATCGCTGCCATTATTTTTTTCGTATAAGAATAAAAATAAAGCCGGGGCTGAGTTTATCATTGGCTTTGCCTTATTGTTTATAGGTATTTATTTTTTCAGGGAGAACATCCCTGTAATCGACGAGAATTCGGAATTTTTTAAAAGCTTGCAATTTTTTGACAGCAGCTTTATTAACAGCCTCATGTTTGTTGGATTGGGAATTTTGCTTACTGTAATTTTCCAGTCATCGAGCGCTACCATAACTTTAACAATGGTGCTGGCCTTGCAAGGCTGGCTCACCTTTGATGCGGCCTTTGCAATGGTACTGGGCGAAAATATCGGAACAACTTTTACAGCCAATGTAGCTGCCATCGTAGCCAATAGGTCAGCAAAAAGGACAGCCCTGGCACATTTGCTTTTTAATCTTATTGGCGTAATTTGGGCATTGCCTTTACTTGACTTTTTAGGTGAGAATATTCAATATTTTTTGGGATTCTACAGCCTCAGCGCCGCCAGCCATGTAGCTTTCGGAATTTCAATCTTCCACAGTTTATTTAATATTTTCAATACCCTGTTGTTAACCCTGCTTTTTGTGCCTTTCAAAAACCTGTGTTTATGGTTTTTACCAAATGGGACTCCTGACGAAGAGGTCTTTTCATTAAAATTTATTGACAATACACTGCTTTCAACTTCCGAACTTTCGATATTGCAGGTAAGAAAAGAAATTGCTTACATGGGTAAAAGGGTTTCAAAAACCTTTTTGATGATTCCTGAATTGCTGTTTGAGAAAAAAGAAAAAAAGTTTGTAAAAATCTTTAGCAAAATTCAGAAGGCCGAAGAAATGATTGATGAGATGGAGATTGAAATTGCAAAATACATCACAAAAATACCTGGCGAAGGCTTAAGCCATCAAGCCAAAGTGAGGGTTGAGGCTATGCTGAAAATCATCGATTATCTTGAAAATATTTCTGAAACCTGTTTTCAAATGGCTCTTGTAATTTTTAAGAAAAAGGAGTCGAAGGTTTGGTTTACACAAGAATTGAGGAATAACCTGCAAAAGGAATTTGAGTTGATTGACAGATCACTTTGCCTCATGGTAAATAACCTGGAAAAGGATTATTTTGATGTTGATCTTTTGGAAGCTGAACAAATTTCGGATGAATTAGGTCGGATGCGAAATGAAATTAATAAATCATACCTCGAAGAAAATGCCCGGGAAAATTTACCTTATAAAACAGGGGCTTTTTACAACGATTTGTTAATCAGTTCCGAAAAAATAAGCAGTTTTGCATTTCAGGTGAATGTTGCCATGAACTTGAAGAAACAAAATAAAACTTCTAAATTGTTTGATAATAAAATTAAAACTACAAATTATGGATATCTACCTGATTATAGTAATTGTGTTGATCATTCTTGCGGTTTCAGACTTAATTGTAGGGGTAAGTAACGATGCAGTAAATTTTCTCAACTCGGCAATTGGTTCCAGGGTTGCATCGATAAAAGTAATAATGATTATAGCCAGTTTAGGTGTGCTGGCAGGTGCAGTTTTTTCGAGCGGACTTATGGAAGTGGCGAGGAAGGGGATTTTTCATCCTGAGCAATTTGCATTTTCCGAAATAATGATCATTTTCCTTGCGGTGATGGTAACGGATATTTTTCTGCTCGACCTTTTTAATACTTTCGGTTTGCCTACTTCCACCACAGTTTCGATAGTATTTGAATTGTTGGGAGCTGCGGTAGCCTTATCAATTATTAAAATCTCCTTATCACCCACCGAGACTTTTCTTGATATCCATAAATACATCAATTCGGATAAAGCCCTGGCCATTATAACGGGTATTTTGCTGTCGGTGGTTGTGGCTTTTACGGTGGGTGCCCTGGTTCAATATTTGTCGAGGCTGTTATTTAGTTTTAAATTTTCAAAAAGCCTGAAGTATTTTGGTGCGGTTTGGGGTGGCTTAGCTATTACGGCCATCACTTATTTTATGCTAATTAAAGGTATAAAAGGTGCGTCCTTGCCTGAGGGGGTGTCGTCTTTTATTAAAGAAAATACCTTCCAGATTATAATTTATGGATTTTTTGCCTGGACAATTCTGCTTCAGTTGCTCACCTGGCTTTTCAAAGTAAGTATTCCAAAGGTGATCGTATTTGTGGGAACCTTTGCCCTGGCCATGGCGTTTGCAGGTAACGACCTCGTGAATTTCATTGGTGTGCCGCTGGCCGGTTTGGCATCGTACAATGAATTTATAAGCACGCCCGGTGCAGTCCCTGAAACCTTTATGATGGGGGCGCTTGGAAAAGCAGTAGCTACTCCTGTAGTCTTATTGATGCTGGCAGGCGTTATTATGATTCTAACTTTGTGGCTATCGAAAAAGGCAAAATCCGTGGTTGCTACTACCCTCGATCTTAGCAGGCAAGGCACGGGTGATGAGCGGTTTGGAGCTTCGTTAATGTCGCGCTCAATTGTTCGTGGAGCCTTATCATTAAATAAAACGGTTACCGCTGTACTTCCTGCTGGTTTTATTCAAAAAATCGACAGTCGTTTTGAAATTCCTAAACACGATAAAAAAATAGAAATAACTAAGAATACTGCCTCCTTTGATGTGATACGGGCATCGGTAAACCTTGTTGTAGCAAGTATTCTTATTGCTTTTGGTACTTCTCTTAAATTGCCCTTGTCAACCACTTATGTTACTTTTATGGTGGCCATGGGAACTTCGCTTGCCGACAGAGCCTGGGGTCGCGATAGCGCTGTTTATAGGATTCAGGGTGTGTTTTCTGTAATCGGCGGTTGGTTTCTTACCGCGCTTATTGCTTTCACCGTTGCCTTAATCGTAGCAAATATTATTTATTGGGGTGGGATTATTGCCATATTTGTTGTTTTGTTAGGTGCGGGATTTTTCATTTATCGTACACATATCCTTCACAAGAAAAGAGAATCGGAAAAGATTGAGGATGAAAAAGAAATGGGGATTATTTCGGAGATCACAAGTTCATCTTCTGTGTTCGAAAAATGCCAAAATCAAACAATTAAAGGATTGAACAGGGTGCCTGGGTTTTATGAAAGCCTGATTAAAGGGCTTTCTACCGAAGATAGATTGCTCTTAAAAGAATTAAAGAAAGATGTTAGGAAATTTAATAAGAAAGCAAAAAAGAATAAGGATAGGATAGACCAAACAGTTAAATCCCTTCAGATCGACCAGATCAATACAGGGCACTTTTATATTCAAAGTACTGACTATCTTCGCGAAATTGCACACAGTTTGAATTTTATGGTTACTCCTGCATCTGATCATATTGAAAATAATCATACGGGACTAAGTGAGGTGCAAAGCGAGGAATTGAAGGGGCTGCTTGTTGGTATTTCTAAGATGTATCGTGAGATGATTGCAAAAATTGAATCGAAAGATTATAAAAGTCTTGAAGATATTTTTCAGCAGCAGCAGCAGCTTCTGGCTTTGATTAATGAAATTAGAATTAACCAGGTTAAACGTATCCATGAAGATGATTCTCATACACGAACGAGTTTGCTGTTTCTCGACATTCTCGCCGAAACAAAGAACCTGATTCTTTATTCAATAAATTTACTTAAATCTCAAAGAGACTTTATCATTGAAATCACAATATAGTTTGATAATTAATAGTGGTGGCCAAACCGGGGTTGATCGTGCTGCCCTCGACTTTGCCCTGTCTAACGGGCTTATCGCCAAAGGCTGGTGCCCGAGAGGAAGAATGGCCGAAGATGGTTTTATTAATCCGCGCTACCCTTTGTGCGAGGCCAATACGTCTGACCCTCTGGTTAGAACCGAGCTCAATGTGATCGATACCGATGCAACCCTGATTATTTATACCGAAGTTATGGATCAGGGTACGCTGACTACAAAAGATTTTGCTTTTGAATACCGTAAGCCTGTTTTTGTTTGGAGAATTGGTGTAAGCAAAAACGTGCTTCAGTTTAAGCAATGGATGGTTATCAACAAGGTGCAAACCCTGAATATTGCAGGCCCCAGGGCTTCGAATGCTCCTGATATTTATGGAGAAACCCTCGACCTTTTGGATGAATTATTGGGAGATTTTATTCGGCAATCTGATCGTTTAAGTCATTGAAGATACCAGTCTAAAAATCAGTAATATTGATTTTTTTTGACTAATCTCACTGAAATTTATCATTAGTTAGGCACAAGCAGGAGAAACCAGACAGAATGATAAATTTGCTACAAATAAATATTGAAATGAAAACCCACCGCACAAATAGCACATTTGGTTTTTTGCCAACACGCAAAAAGCCGACCCTAAAAAACCAAAAGAGCTATTTTTTGCCTGCCCACAAGATTTGTTCTACTTTTACAGACTAAATAAATCAACATAATGGAATTTAAAAAAGAGATAATCTATAAAGGCATGAAAATGTCAGACATAATATTGAATAATCATTTACTGATTTTAGTTTTAGAACGGTTTGGCATTGAATTAGGCTTGCATGAAAAAACGGTTGAAGCTGTTTGTGTGGAAAATAACATCAGTACTGAGATGTTTCTAACTATTGCTAATTTACAAAACAACAGCTCTAACATTCCTGAGTTTTTATTCAATTGTTCAGACACAAAGGTAATCATCCAATATCTTAAAAATTCCCATCAATATTACTCAGATGAAGTATTCCCTCATATTATTAAAAATATCCATTTAATGAGTGAACATAACAAGAAACCCGAAATGTTAATGGTTGAAGATTTCTTTAATGAATATAAAAATGAAGTTGACCAACATTTTGAATATGAGAATAACATTGTGTTTCCATATATTTTAAATCTTTTTGAGAATAAACGATTTACAAGTTCAGAAAATGATTATTCGGTTAGTGAATACAAAGAGCATCACGATGATATTGAAGAAAAACTTGATGATTTAAAAAAATTATTAATACAGCATTTGCCACAAAAAGACGACCGGGTTATAAGGCGAAAAACACTTTTTGCTTTATTCAATCTTGAGCAAGATTTAATTGTACATGCAAAAATTGAAAATAAGATTTTAATACCACTTGTAGAGAATATGGAAATACAAAAAAAAGAAAATAATTGAAAAATAATTACAACATACTAATTGTAGAGCCTTCGGTTATTGTCCAGAAAGGGATATCAGGACTAATAAAATCCGTTGATGCTGATTTGAATATTGCCAACGTTAATTCCTTAAATGATTCTTTAATGTTAAACCCCGATGAACATTTTAATATTATACTGGTAAATCCTGCTATTTTCAATAATTGCAAAAAAGCATTAGATAAGTTTTCTAAACATTTTCAAGGCATCAATCTTATTGGTTTAATTTCCACATATTACGATAGAAATTTGTGTTCTAATTTTGTTGATTGTATTTATTTGAATGATGATATAAATACAATTGAAAATATTATTACCAAGCATCTGACATTAAAAAATGAAACTAAGAGTACTCCCGACAATACATTAAGCGAACGCGAAACAGAAGTGTTAAAATTACTGGTAAGCGGAAAATCGAATAAAGAAATTGCTGAAAAATTATTTATAAGCATCCATACTGTTGTAACGCATCGCAAAAATTTGAGCAACAAACTTGGTGTTAAATCCACAGCAGCAATGGCAATTTATGCTGTTGCCAACAATATTATTGATTTGAACGATTCGCTAAAATCAATCAAATAATTATCATTCCTTTCTACCCCATCCCATAATCATGGGATACCATCCCTAATAAAATCACAACTTTAAGTTATTGTATGAATTGGTGAAACAGCCCACTTTTGCACTTGTATTTAAAATAAATAAAAGCAAGATGCAAAACATAGAAGGGAAAGGATGCCAGCTTGTAGGCAAGGTTTCAACCGATGGTTACGAATATGATGAATCCAGAGCAGAAGTTGATGGGCAATTTGTTGGTTTGCCTTTAGATGAAGAAAACCAAAGCAATTTAACCGATGAAAGAATAAAGCATTGGGTTGAACAACTTAAAAATGAATTTAATTAGTTTTTTAACTAAAAAAAGGGGGCGAAAAATAGTAAGCCATAAATTGATAAGCCCCCTTTTTTATTTTTCATAACAATGAGCAAAACCATCAACATACTAAAACAAACACCAGTCACTACTATTTTTTTAGTTTTTCTGATTTTTTCTACTATCTCAGCAAATGCTGTTTCAATAAGCGGAAAGGTTATCAATTCTGATACAAAAGAAACTTTGCCGGGCGTAAGTGTTTTCGTAAAAAACACGGTGCTTGGAACATCAAGCGATATAAATGGGAATTTTCAATTAAAAAATATTCCTACCGATTCGATTACGGTTGTTTTCTCGTTTGTGGGCTTCGAAATGCAGGAAGTAAATATTTTAAACAACAAACCAGACACCATTAATATCGAATTGCATCCTTCATCTATTGCCCTTCAGGAAGTAGTAATCAGCACAGCAAAAAACCAATTGAAAAGTTTTGAGCAAACCACACCGGTTTCAGTGCTTACACAAAGTAAAATTACCGAAAATGCCACACAGGATATTGCAGATATAATAAGCCGCGAACCCGGTGTTTCACTTGTAGGCGAAGGTTTTCACAGGGCTTCTTCCATTCGTGGGCTTGCCCGAAAACGAATTGTTGTTATGGTGGACGGCGAACGCATAAGTTCTGAAAGAAACCCGGGTCCTCCCGGCACTTTCGTAAATCCTTTGGATGTTAAAAACATTGAAATATTAAGAGGGCCGTATTCTACATTGTATGGTTCCGATGCCGTTGGTGGGGTTATAAATATCATCACTCAGGATTATAAACAGCCTTTATCAAATAAATATGTTGGTGGTACTTTTAATTCAAATTATCAATCTATAAGAAATGGCTACAATGCTAACCTGATGTTGAATACAAAAATATCTGACAAGGTTTTTTTTCATCTCACTGCCGGAAAACGAAAAGCTGAATCGTACAGAGATGCCGATGGAAACGAAGTGATGGGAACAAATTTTTCGGAACAGTCGGCTACAGCAAAAATCACATGGCAAATTAATAAGAACCATAAATTACAGTTAAATGGTTTATTGAGCAAAGCCGATTCTATTGGCAAACCAGCCTTTTCCGATTCGGTAAACGCACTTCATCCAGCCGATGACCATTATAAAATAGGATTAAATTATCAATGGACAAATATTGCCAGGTGGATGCCAAAAATGAATATTAAAGCATCGGCACACAAACATGATATTACTGCCCGAATTTACAACTACCGTAATGTACAATATGGCAGGGTGATGAATGTGAGTAAAAATTTGTATAATACCGATTATGTTTATCAGCACGATTTTACTTTTATCATAAACCCTAAGATTAAAATCCTTACCGGCCTGGATTTTTACCAACGGGATGGTATTCATATTGATGAGCATAAAAGGGCATTTCTTTACAATCCTGATAACCCGCAATTTAATATTGGAGAATTGGTATATGACGGGCCACAGGATACGACAATTGATAATTCGTACCAGCGCAGCCTCGGCTTTTTTGTGCAGGCAAATTATTCCTTATCAAAAAAACTATTGCTAAACGGCGGTTTGCGATGGAATAAATTTAACACATACGCCAATTTAGTAAAAACAACTTATGCAGGCCCTCCTTACGATTATTCCCAAAACATACACGAAACAAAAACAAAATCGGACGAAGCATTTAGCGGGAATTTTGGGTTATCGTATATGCCAGCCGAATATCTGATTATTACCGGAAATATCGGGCAGGCTTTTCGTGTGCCATCAACCAAAGAACTGTTTATTAATACCATGACCCCGGGCGGCATGAATTTTTGTAACCCCGATTTAGTACCCGAAAAAAGTTTCAACCTTGACTTTGGAATAAAACTAAAAGATAAAAAACAAAATAGTATTTCGTTCGCATTGTTCAGGAATAAAATAAACAATATGATAATTCTTGAATGGGATTCGTTGCATGCAAGCGGGCAGTTTAACAACAAAAATGCCCTGGTTTATGGTGGTGAAATTACTTTCGATTACAAAGTATTGAAGCAACTATTTATTAGCGGAAACATGAGTTATGTAAAAGGCCATGATGATAAGGATGAAGTGTTGATGGATATACCACCTTTACAAATAAACCTGGAAACAAGATATTACATTAAACCCGATAAACTGTTTGTTGCCCTGGTAGGTAAATACAATGCCAAACAAAGCAAAGTGGCTGTTGGCGATGTACCTACCGATGCTTTTGTTGTACTTGACTTTTTAAGCGCATGGAAAGTGAATAAATATTTTAAAGCCACATTTTCGGTAACCAACATACTAAATAACGATTACAGGGAGCATTACCAATTTGATTGGGTTCGCCAGCCCGGAAGGAGTTTTAACGCAGGATTACAAATTAATTTTTAAACATAAACAAATTAAATTCTATAAAATGAAAAAGATCTACATCACAATTGCAGCATTATTTTTGGGTTTTACACTATTAAATGCCCAAACAATTACAGTTTACCCAAGCGATGACATGACAACAAATTCAGGCAGCTCCAGCATGTTCCCTTCTGACGAGGAATTATGGGTTGCCAACTTAGCCGGAATGCAAAATTTTCATCAAACATTAATTAAGTTTGATTTAACACCATACATCGGGCAAACCATCACCAGTGCCAAATTAAATTTCTACCAGTTTTTTCATGCTCCTGACGGAACACCCACGCCATCAAAATTATATGCCATTACCGAAAATTGGGACGAAACAACCTGGCCAACATCAAGCAATGTTACCCATGGAGACACAGAATATGCAACTCCCGAATTCACCTCAACACTTGGTTGGTACGAAATTGATATTACCGAATTGGTAGATGCGTGGCTAAATTCTTATTTTGCAAATAAAGGCCTTGTACTTATTGCAAATTCCGGGACTAAATTTGCCGAGTTTTACTCGAAAGATGCAGCCGACCAATCAAAACATCCTTTCCTTGAAATTGAAGGAACAACAGGGATAAATGATATGAACACTTATGTTGACAATATTTCGGTATTTCCTAATCCGATTAGTAAAAGAGCCACTGTTGACTTCAATTTAATCTCTAACCAACAAGTTAATATTTCAATTATCAACACATTAGGCGTTCAGGTACAGCAGGTTTGTAGCAAACAATTTGCAGCAGGAAAACATCTCGAAACGCTCTCTTGTGAGAATCTAAAAACAGGGATTTATTTTCTTCGTTTACAAACAAATGGTGCAATTTTGAACAGAAAGATAATTGTTAAATAAGTTAGGATATGCAAATAACATGTGCCGATTATAAAACTGCTGAAATGCAAATATTGCTCCATCATGTGTACGAATACAACAAAGGCTTACGGAACCTAGTATTACATACCATGAGTGCAAATGAGCAATATAAAACCGAAGAATTACTGACAAGAAAAGGAATCAGTTATTTTTTAGCAGCGGTTAATTCAAGAAAAATAAACGTGTTTTTTGGAAAAGAACAATGTGTGAAAATAATTGAATCTTTCGGCGAAAAATCTTTATCCGATTTTACCGATGAAGAAGATTTTATACTCGGCACAATGCTTGGCTACGACCGTACGCAGCAATGTGACAGATATATTAAACGGAAAAAGATTGACACGGAATTTTTTGAAATTAACAGATTGGTAAATGCAAATTAAAACCGATATATCAAAAAAAAGCATCTTTCAAAAGATGCTTTTTTTTGTTGACGTCATATGATAATCACATCTATTTGGGATTACAAAACTACAAAAATCACAACTTATAGGGATTGTACATGAAAAAAAGAACAGCGTTCTTTGCAGTGAAAAGATTCTTTATATTTTGCAGACACAAAAAACAGACATACGAAAAATTATATTAGAAGTAGCAAAAGTCGAATTCTTTGAAAAAGGATACAAAAATGCTTCTATGCGTAACATCGCCAAAAATACAGGCGTTTGTTTAAGCAATATCTACAATTACTTCAAAAATAAAGACGAAATTTTAGAAGACGTATTAAAGCCCTTATTACAGGCTTTCGATATAATGTTAGATGAACACAATAGCCCTGAATATATTAGTCTCGATATTTTTATCTCTAAAGATTATCAGCAAAATCAAATAAATATATTTGTTGACCTTATTCTTAAATATAGGGAAGAACTAAAACTTCTCCTTTTTAAAGTACATGGTTCTTCACTCGAAAATTTCACTGAAGAATACACCAATCGTCATACAGAAATTGGATTAGAATACATTAGTAAAATGAAGGAGAAATATCCTCAAATTAATACCAATATTTCAGACTTTTTTATCCACACAATAAGTTCATGGTGGATAAGCATTATCGGTGAAATCGTATCGCACGATTTAGGAGATAACGAAATTCAGAAATTTATTACCGAATATATGGAATTTGGTACAGCCGGATGGAAAAAAATTATGAAGGTATAATTTTTTTGAACAAAATTGAACAGTGTTCTTTATTGGTTTGACAAATGGAATGAATAATAAAACAAATAATTAGTAACTATAAATTTTGAGTTTAATATGAAAACATTATTAAAATTACAAAGCTATATGACAGGCAGAAAAGCATTGCTTCCCGGAGCATTGGCTTTGTCAGCAATTAGTACTCTTATGGGGATGTTGCCATACATATTTATATGGCTTATTGTAAAAGAGTTGTTTAATACCGGGGCAGACTATTCTCAAGTCCGTATTAATACCTATGCGTGGTGGGCTGTGGGAACAGCAATAGCAGGTGTTATATTATATTTTTTGGCTCTTACACTCTCTCACTTAGCAGCATTTCGGGTAGAAACAAATATGCGACGACAGGCTATGCAAAAGATAGTACGTATGCCTTTGGGCTTTTTCGACAGAAATACCAGTGGTAGTATTCGAAAAATTATTGACGATAACGCAAGTATTACTCACACGTTTTTGGCACATCAATTACCAGACCTTGCAGGGAGTATTCTAGTGTCCTTAACTGCTCTTGTGCTTATTTTCGTATTCGATTGGCGACTAGGATTAGCTTGCCTTGTTCCAATTATAATATCCATGGTTGTTATGAGCTTTATGATGGGTGGTAAAGGGAAAAAATTTATGAAAGACTATATGACATCTCTCGAAGACATGAACACCGAAGCGGTGGAATATGTTAGAGGTATACCAGTGGTGAAAGTTTTTCAGCAGACCGTTTTTTCTTTCAAAAATTTCCATAATAGTATTACGAGATACAAAAATATGGTATTTAATTATACAAAAATATGGGAAAATCCAATGTCAATCAATACAGTAATTATTAATGGTTTCGTGTTTTTTTTAGTTCCTGCAGCCATTTTATTGATTGGATATTCGGGTAATTACGCACTTGTGTTGGTCAATCTGTTTTTTTATATCCTGATAACCCCTGTTTTTGCCCAAAACATAATGAAAGGTATGTATATAGATATGGCTCTGGGACAAGCAAAAGAAGCAGTAAACAGAATGGAGAAATTGACGGATGTAGAACCGCTTCCTGTATCGGGTAATCCTGAAAATATTACGGGACATGATATTTGTTTTAAGAATGTATCGTTCAGTTATCCCGGAGCCACACAAAAGGCAATAGATAATATTAGTTTCAATATTCCCGAAGGAAAAACCATAGCCTTGGTAGGAGCTTCGGGTAGTGGAAAAACAACTATTGCAAGGCTTGTCCCACGTTTTTGGGATACTGATACCGGGCAGGTGTGCATTGGTGGAACAGATGTAAAAGAGATTGACCACAAAGAATTGATGAATCATGTTTCGTTTGTTTTTCAGAATACCAAATTATTTAAAACAAGCCTGCTGGAAAATATCAAATACGGTAATCCGGACGCATCAGCCGAAGCGGTGGAAAGAGCCGTAGATTTGGCACAATGTCGCGAAATTATTGACAAACTGCCCGATGGCTTAAATACTAAGATAGGTGTAGAAGGCACTTATCTTTCGGGAGGCGAACAGCAGCGTATTGCATTGGCACGAGCTATTTTAAAAGATGCGCCAATTGTGGTGTTAGACGAAGCAACTGCTTTTACCGACCCCGAAAACGAACATCTAATACAAAAAGCACTCGGGAAACTTACCAAAGGGAAAACGGTACTTCTTATTGCTCACAGGCTTACCAGTGTGATGGATGCAGATATTATTCTTGTAATAGACAAAAGTAAAATTGCAGAACAGGGAAGTCATCATGAATTACTGAACAAACAAGAAATATACTCAAAAATGTGGAACGAATATCAACAATCAATAAAATGGACAATAGGAAAGGAGGCTCAATATGTTTAATATATTAGAAAAACGATTTACTTTAACACGTAAAGGAGCAAGAGATTTTAGCAAAGGTGTATTTTTTACAACGCTACTCGACATAGCATTAATGCTACCGGCAGTTTATATTTTCTTATTTCTTGAAGAATACCTACGCCCTGTTTTTAACCCTTCGGCTACTATTACCAATGGTTTGTGGTACTATATTTTGCTCGGCATAATATTTATGCTGATAATGTGGGTTATTGCAAGGTTTCAATACCGAAACACATATACTACTGTATATGATGAAAGTGCCAATCGTCGTATTTCGTTGGCTGAAAAGTTGCGTAAACTGCCTTTAGCATTTTTTGGTGAAAAAAATCTATCAGACCTTACATCAACTATAATGGACGATAGTACTGAACTGGAACATACTTTTTCACATGCAGTGCCACAACTATTTGCTTCAATTATTAGTATGGTATTAATTGGAATAGGAATGTTTTTTTACAATTGGCAATTATCTCTTGCTCTGTTTTGGGTAGTACCTTTGGCTGCAACTGTACTTTTATTATCTAAAAAATTATTGCATAAACAATTTCAGATCCATTATATTCGAAAAAGAGAAGTAACCGAGCAAATTCAGGAAGGATTGGATACCATTCAGGAGATAAAATCTTATAATCAGGAAATTGCTTATTTGAACAAATTAGATAATCATCTTTATAATCAAGAAAAACAACAGATAAAAGGAGAATTATTGGCAGGCGGACTTGTAAATTCTTCACAGAGTTTATTAAAATTAGGATTAGCAAGCGTTATTATTATTGGAGTACAACTCCTTTCAGCCGGCACAATCGATTTGTTTATGTATCTTATATTCTTGGTGATAGCTACGCGAATTTACAATCCAATAAATGAAGTATTTAATAATTTGGCAGCCTTATTCTATCTTGATATTCGTATTAACAGGATGAACGAGATGGAAGCATTACCAATTCAGCAAGGTAAAACCGATTTCAAACCACAAAATTTTGATATTGTATTTGATGATGTAAGTTTTTCTTACGAAACAAATAAACAGGTTTTGCAAAATGTTTCGTTTACAGCCAAACAAGGAGAAGTAACCGCATTGGTTGGACCATCAGGAGGAGGGAAAAGTACTTCTGCTAAACTTGCAGCCCGTTTTTGGGATATTAATAAAGGGAAAATTTTATTAGGAAATCAAGATATCAGCGAAATAGACCCAGAAACCTTACTGCAAAACTATTCAGTAGTATTTCAAGATGTAGTGTTATTTAATTCCAGTATAATAGACAATATTCGCATAGGAAGAAAAAATGCTACTGATGAACAAGTAAAACAAGTTGCAAAATTGGCACAATGCGATGAGTTTATCTGCAAAATGCATGAAGGCTATAATACAGTTATTGGCGAAAACGGTGAAACACTTTCTGGAGGCGAACGACAACGTATTTCCATAGCTCGCGCCTTGCTCAAAGATGCTCCAATTGTATTGCTTGATGAAGCCACCGCCTCGCTAGATGTGGAAAATGAAACCAAAATACAAGCCGGTATTTCTGAATTGGTACGTAACAAAACGGTGTTGATTATAGCTCACCGGATGCGTACAGTAGCTAATGCAGATAAAATAGTAGTTCTAAAAAATGGAAAGGTGACAGAAAGTGGTTCGCCTGATAAGTTGAAAAAACAAAAAGGTGTTTTTTCAAAAATGGTAGAACGACAAATGCAGCCAGTATAATAAATTGCTAACAGAAATAAAGATAATGAAAATACAAAAAATTAATAACTGGTTCGAGAGAAGAGCCACAGGAATCATCAAACGCAGATGGCTAATAATAGTTATATTTTTGGCAATTGTAGCAGTAGGTTTTAATGGGCTAAGAAGCCTGAATGTAGAATCATCATGGGAAAATTTCTTTTTAGAAGATGACCCTGTATTAGTAAAATCTGATGAGTTTAAAGAGATTTTCGGTAACGATAGTTTTGTTGCGATACTTACCGAATGCGATAATTCTTTTACAAAGAAATCGCTGGAACTTATTCGTGAACTATCCAATGAGCTGATGGATAGCATTTCATATGCCGAAAAAATAACCTCGCTTACCTACATAGAGTTTATGATGGGAACCGAATTTGGGATGCAAATAGAACAGATAGTTCCTGATATAATTCCATCAGATAAACAATCGTTGGAAAAAATTAGAGGTAAAGCATACAGCAAACCAAAAATTGCAGAAAGACTAATCTCAAAGGATGGAAAATTAACATGGATTGTTTTAAAGCTTCGTACGTTTCCTGAAAAAGAAATTTGGGAAAAAGAGGAAAATCCTATTGTCCCTGAATATTTAACAGGGGCAGAAGTAGAAAAAATAATCAGTAAAGAAAAATACAAAGCCATTTCGCCAAGGGCTACCGGAATGCCTTATCTTACATACAAAAAACAAAACTATTTTGGAAAAGAAGCAGGTAAAATAATGGGACTGGCTTTAATTCTTGCCATAATCGTTTTAATATTTGCCACCAAATCGTTTAGGGGTGTTATCGTACCATTGGTTACATCTATCAGTTCAATAGTAATTATTTATGGTTCATTAGGTTATATTGGCTATCCAATAGATAGCGGAATGATAAGTGTTCCTATCATGCTATCATTAGCTGTTGCCATAGCCTACAATATTCATATTTTCACCTTTTTTAAACGAAATTTCTTTATTCATGGCAAACGGAAGAAAGCAATAATAGAAGCAGTTAGTGAGATGGGATGGCCAATTCTGTTTTCGGCACTTACAACTATGGGAGCTTTACTTACTTTTTTAATTATTCCTATGCGTCCACTTCGTTTTGTTGGTTTTGCAACTGCAAGTTGTGTGCTAATTACATTTGTTATTGTAATCCTTTTAATGCCGGCACTATTGAGTTTTGGGAAAGACAGAGCGCCACATCCTGCATTTAAAGAAAAAGGCGGACGTTGGTTGGATTTAAAACTTGGGAAGTTGGGTGAATTTGTTTTGGCATATCCAAAAGCAATAATAGCAATTTCAGCAGTTATTATCGGTATTTTAATTGTTGGGGCAACGAGAGTAGAATCTGCTTTTGATATAGAAAAAACAATGGGACGGAATATTCCTTATGTAGATAATTTACTCGATATCAGTGAATCAGAATTAGGCTCTCTTTATTCATACGATTTATTAATAGAATTTCAGGAAAACGATGCTGCAAAGTATCCTGAAAATCTTCAAAAATTGGAACAAGTAGAAAACTATGCCAAAGGCTTTATTCTTACAAAAAAAACTACATCTGTTCTTAATATCATCAAAGACCTAAATCAAACCTTAAATGAAAATAATGAAGATTTTTATCGTGTTCCAGCGAATGAAAATCAGGTAGCACAAATGCTGTTGCTTTACGAAAACTCGGGCGGTACTGAATCGGAATATTGGATGGATTACGATTATAAACGCCTTAGACTTATGGTGGAACTTAGTACCTATAATTCGGGCGAAGCAGAAAAGGAAGTGGCAGACATTCAAAAAATGGCAAGCGATTTATATCCTGATGCCCAGGTTACAGTTGTAGGTAATCTACCTCAATTTACAAGCATGATGCAGTATGTAGTAAAGGGTCAGGTTCAGTCGTTTGTATTTGCATTAATAGTTATTATGTTCCTTTTGATGATTGTTTTTGGAAGTGTTCGAACTGGATTAATAGGACTTATTCCAAATATTGCCCCAGCCATTGCAGTAGGTGGCGTTATGGGTTGGTTGGGTATTCCACTAGATATGATGACCGCTACCATTATTCCAATGATTTTAGGATTAGCAGTTGATGATACCATACATTTTATCAATCATGGACAATTGGAATTTAACCGAACTAAAAACTACAATAGTTCAATTAACAAAACATTTAAAACCGTTGGGGTTGCATTGCTTTTAGCCACTATAATTATATCTGCAAACTTTTTAGTTTATACTACATCTACGGCTAATAATTTTATAAACCTAGGCATGTTAGCTGTTGTTGGAATGTTTGCCGCTCTTATTGCCGACTTTTTTATCACCCCAATTTTATTTAAGTGGTTTAAGATATTTGGGAAAGAACAATAAAGAGATCAAATAAGCTAAAAAATATGCAGAAAATACTGATTACATATTATTCCGAATCGGGTTCTACCAAAGAAATAGCCGAAATAATGTCCAATACTATAACAAATTATGATGTGGATTTATTGGAAGTTGGTAAAGTTCAGCACCTACATTACGACGGAATTATTATTGGTACGCCAAATATGTATGGTAAACCAGCTCCAGAAATCATTAGATTTTTAAAACAGAATAATGATAGACTTGCGACTAAATCCATTCATCTTTTTTTTACCTGTATGGCTTGTTATTTAGATAATGAAATGGAAAGCCACCAACTTGGAATATATACAGACAGCAATATCCCCAAAAATATCTATGTTTTGGAGAGAATGAATTCTTGGAAACAGAGTCATGCCGTATCTACATATCTGCGTAACTTAAATACAATTGCACCTAAACTAACAATAGCATCAATCGCCTTTTTCAAAGGCCGTTTAAGGTTTCGTAGTTTAAGTTTTATCAATAGTTTAATAATGCGAATGATTTGTCTAATGAACAGAAATATTGAACAAGGAGATTTTTACAAACCACAGGATGTTAAAATCTGGATAAGGCAGAAAGATTTTTTTTGCCGAATTTATCATAAGAAAGAATTACCAAGATTATAAAGTATAAATATTAACAATAATTATAAAAGTTATGAGTAAAATAAAAATTAATATTCTAATAGCCATATTATTACTGGCAACAATTAGCACATCAGCGCAATCGCTTACAGGGCGAGATATTATGCAAAATGTAAAAGAACGTCCCGATGGCGATACCCGTTATTCGGAAATGACAATGAAACTGATTAACAAACGAAATAGAGTTCGGGAACGTAAGGTTAAATCGTATTCAATGGATATTGGAAAAGACAAAAAAACAATTATGTTTTTTCAGTATCCTGGTGATGTAAAAGGAACAGGATTCCTTACATGGGATTATGATGAAATTGGTAAAGACGATGATAAATGGTTGTATTTACCTGCCATGAAAAAGACCAGACGCATCAGCGGTTCATCGGCAAAGAAAGATTATTTTATGGGAACCGATTTCACTTACGATGATATGGGTAGCCGTAGTGTAGATGAGGATACACATAAACTTATTAGGGAAGAAAGCATTGAAGGACACAAATGTTGGATAGTAGAATCTACATCAAAAGACAAACAAGATATCTTCTCAAGAAAAATGACATGGATACGACAAGATTGCTTAATTGCGTTAAAGGTTGAATATTACGATAAACTTGGAAAATTGCACCGAAAACTATTATTGTCGGACATTAAAAAAGTAGATGGGTTTTGGCAAGCACATAAATTACATATGAGCAATGTTCAAACAATGCATCAAACAGAGATTACAATTGCCAACCCTAAATTTAATATCAATGTAAATGAAGAATCCTTTACGGTTTCAAATTTAGAAAGAGGAGATATTTAAGCTTATAATATCGTGGGGTGAATTAGGTAATATGAAATAATGATTTTGCATTATTAATACATGATAAGTTGAAGAATAGAAAATATATACATTTTAAAGTTTTTGTCTTAGTGTTTGTTTTTATCAGCCCAATGCTGATAAAAACAACACACTTTTTATATATTCATCATGAACATTCTTCAATTCTCGATTCAAACAAATTGGCGTATTCTGAATATCATCCCGAATGCCCAATATGTGCCTATGAAGCGATAGATGAAATTGAAATTCAGAATACATTTACTCTCGCCAAGCCTGAATTCATATTCAGTTTATTACTTATTTATAACTATGTAATTGCCCATATTCATCCATTATACACTTTTAACCTGCGTGCCCCCCCCTGTTAATAATATTTTTTAAGAAATAGAAAAATATTATTAACAGGTTGGTGATAAAATTCCAACCATAAAAATTTAAATT
This sequence comes from uncultured Lentimicrobiaceae bacterium, assembly GCA_964593705.1. Taxonomy (GTDB): domain Bacteria; phylum Bacteroidota; class Bacteroidia; order Bacteroidales; family 4484-276; genus SABY01. The sequence continues at coordinate 28,721 of CAZQIV010000005.1, forward strand.
AATGAAATTAAAATATTTATGGTCATTCATTATTATGTTTATAATGATTACCCAAATCAGTTTTGCTCAAAACAACATAAAAGGCAAAATAACCGATAAAACCAATAATCAGCCTTTGCCTTCTGCCAATGTTTATTTGCCAGAGCAACACAAAGGCACTTTAACAGATAATAGTGGCAAGTATAGTATGAATCATTTGCCCAAAGGGAAAATAAAGATTCAGTTTTCCTATATAGGTTATAAAACCATTATAAAAACCATTATTGTAAAAGATTCAGAAATCATTCTTAATATTGAAATGGAACCATCGGTATTACAAGCCGAAGAAGTAGTGGTTTCAGGTGGGACATTTACTACTCAGCATCAAAATGCAATAAAGATTGAAGTATTAAAAAGCAAAGATATAGCAGAAATTGGAACACCATCATTTACCGAAGCGATTGCTAATGTCCCAGGTGTTGATATGATATCAAAGGGGGTTGGAGTTGCAAAACCGGTAATTCGTGGCTTATCAATGACCAATATATTAATGCTGAACAATGGCGTAAAACTGGAGAATTTTCAATTTTCGGAGAACCATCCCTTTCTTATCGATGAATTTGGAATTGATAGAATTGAAATTATAAAAGGACCGGCATCCCTACTCTACGGCTCTGATGCTGTGGGAGGAGTGATTAATGTGCTAAAAGAGAAACCAGCCCCCGTTGGAAGAATAATTGGTGATTTTAATGCCCAATACCATTCCAATACACAAGGTATAGTAAGTAATTTAGGAGTTAAAGGCAGCTCAGAAAACTTTTTTTGGGGCTTACGTGGCGGTCTAAAAAGCCATGCCGATTATTGCGATGGCAATGGAGATTATGTGCCCAATACCCGATTTAACGAAAAAAGTTTTAAAGCCAACGTAGGACTGATAAAATCCTTTGGACTGTTCCGATTATACTATGATTATAATCAACCCGATTTAGGAATGTGTGTAGGAGATGCCATTGATTTAACAACAGAAAATGGAAGAGAAAATAAAGTTTGGTATCAAGATTTAACCAATCATCTTATTTCAGCCAAAAACACTTTGTTCTTCGGGGAGTATAAGATAGATGTGAATGCCGCATACCAAATGAATAACAGGCGGTTACAAACCGACAATAATAAACCGGCTTTCGAAATGGTAGATATGGATATGAATACCTTCTCGTATGAAATAAAGACCTATTTGCCATCAGGAATTAATTCAGAATATATAATAGGATTGCAAGGAGCCAATAAAACCAATAGGAATCATGATGCTCCAAACCATGTATTGCCCGATGCCGATGTAAACGATTTCTCAGTTTTTGGATTAGTACAACATACTTTTTTCGATAAACTAAAAACGCAAGCAGGAATAAGATACGATTTTCGCAAAATTTCTACAGTTGCCGAAACAAATAAAGACGCAATAGATAATGATTATGGAAATATAAGCGCTTCCGTAGGTGCTACATACGAATTAAATAAACATATTTTATTGCGTGCCAATTTAGCTTCGGCACACCGGACTCCGAATATTGCAGAATTAACTCAAAATGGAATGCATGGTTCACGATACGAGCAGGGAAATCCCGATTTAAAATCACAGCGCAGTTACGAAGCTGATTTAAGTGCGCATTTTCACTCAAAATATATAATGGTCGATCTGGCAGGGTTTTATCATAGCATAAACAATTACATTTTTATAGCCCCAACCAATGATACCATTGCCGGTGGCGATAAGATTTATAGATATTCGCAAACCAATGCCGAAATATATGGAAGTGAACTTAGTGTGAATGTTTTACCGGTAGATTGGATAAATATTAAAACTACATATGCTTATTTGGTAGGAAAACAAGATGACGGAAGCCATCTGCCATTTATTCCACAAAACAAATTACGGGTTGAGTTTAAATTTCAAAAACAAAAAATAGCGTTTCTAAAAAATCCATTCGTAAAGTTGAGAGGCTTGTACGCAGCAAAGCAAAACAAACCCGCAATGTTCGAAACCAAATCAGATAGCTACTTTCTGTTAAATGCAGGAATTGGGGCAAATTTTAAATGGTCAAATCAATTGCTTGCCATTTCTATTCAGGCTAACAACTTATTAAACGAAACTTATATAGACCATTTATCTACCCTTAAAGGGATGGGATATTACAATATAGGCCGAAATATTAGCATAAACATAAGAATCCCGTTTGGGATAAAATAAATAGTAAAAACAGGGTTCTGTCGTGCAAAACACGGCGGAACCTTTAAATATGAGATATGAAAACAAATAAAATTATAGGAATGGTTTTACTTATAATCATTGGTTTACCATTTGTAACAAGAGCACAGGAATTGAGCAAAATGAAACTTAATGGTTTCTTAGACACCTACCATGCCGTGCAAAGCAAAAGTCCAAACGATTTTATGAGTTCGCGTACACGCCTTCGTACAGAACTAAATATTAAAAAAGGCAAATCATTTATGTTTGCATCTCTTAATGCTACTTATAACAGTATTCTGCCAGAACAAACTAAGATTGAACTAAGAGAAGCTTTTTTAGAGTATACCACCAAAAACTGGAATTTTAAAGCTGGGCGACAGATTGTTATTTGGGGTATATCCGATGGTTTAAGAATTACCGATGTAGTATCACCGATGGACATGACCGAATTTTTAGCTCGCGATTACGATGACATACGGATACCCGTAAATGCGATGAGAGTAAGATACCTAACTCAAAGTATGAGAGCCGAATTAATTTTTATTCCTGTTTCATCATTTTTTATTGTTCCTTATCAGGAAGAAAATCCATGGTCGGTTTTTCCTTCAAATACAGGAACTTATTTTGATGTGAACATGGACAATACTCCAGAAAAGACTTTAAATAATAGCGAGTACGGTGGTCGTTTATCTTTCTTTTTGTCGGGTATTGATTTTAGTTTTTCAGCACTTCATACTTGGAGTAAAATGCCGGTTTTTAAGCGTCAATTATCAACAAATAGCGATACTGTATTTGTTGATGCACTGTACAATAGAATGGATATGCTTGGAGCGGATTTTTCGATGCCGATAGGACAATTTGTAATTCGGGGAGAAGTTGCTGAATATTTAGGAGAAGTACAATCTCTCAATATGCAGGCTAACAGTAACACTTTAATAAAACGCAATACTACAAATTTTCTGTTAGGAGTAGATTGGTATCCCGGTAATGAATGGACTTTTACCACCCAATATTCTCATAAACTAATACCTGATTATGTTGACATAATAGAAACAAAAGAGAACACAGTATTAGCAACTTTGGGCATTACCAAAAAGGTTTTACGAAGTACTTTAAACTTATCAACTTTCACTTATTTCGATATTACAAACAATGGTTTCTTTAACCGAACAAGTGCTGATTACTCATTAACCGACGAGATTCATGTTATGTTGGGTTACGATTGGTTTAATGGCGATAAAGGAATGTTTGGAATGTACAAAGATAATTCTGAAATATGGTTCAAGGCTAAGTATAGTTTTTAAACTTTCCATCCCATATTCATGGGATACTCTCTCATACAAAATCATCGTTTTTAGCGATTGTGCCAATAAATAAAACAGGCCACCTTTGCACTCAAATTATTTAAATTAGACAAAGTATAATATGAAAGACTGGTTAAAATTAAAAGAGCAATTTGAAGTAAAGGATGTCCGCCAATTAAAAGGCAATTTTTTACCATCCCTAATCAAAAAGGCACAAAGCTTAGAAGTTGGAAAAGGTTTGTGTGTCATACAAAGTTTTGAGCCCATTCCTTTGTACTCGGCTTTGGCTGAAATGGGTTACGAATATGAAACAGATAAAGTATCGGAGACAGAATATCGGGTTTATTTTTACCGACTTACGAAAGTTGAACCCGATTATCCGGGCGGAATGGACATGCCTTTAAAACCCACCGCAATAGTAAACTTTAATACCATTGACCCAAAACTTGCCGATAACGTGGTTAATTTTTGGCAATATATCTGGGGGCAGGAAAACCCTGCCATTGATATGAAAACACGCCTTTTGCTTTCATTATCAAATGGAGTAGGTGCAGGAAGAATGCGACAGGCTGTTCGTGAATTTGTAAAAGCCTATTCAATTGGTGTTACCACTGCCGAGTTTGATGAGTTGTTTGCCATGTTTGCATGGAACCAGGGCGTTGGATATTTCGCTTCTGAAATTGGCCCATCGGCTCTGTTTGCAGCTTATAAATATATTAAAACCCAAGAAGAAAAAGGCAAAGAGCGCAGCGAGATTGTAAAAGAACTGTCAGCAAAATTTGGCGAGAAAAACCCTGATGTAGGTACCTTCTTTAAAAACAGCAATAAGGATGATTAAAGAAAACGATAAAATAGCCGACATCCTTACAAACTATCCTTTTCTGAAAGAGAAACTTATCAGTAGAAACCGCATTTTTAAAAATCTCAACAACCCTGTGGTTTTTAATACAGTTGGAAAGTATGCAAGAATATGTGATGTGGCGAAAGTTTCGGGTGAGAAATTAGAAGATGTTTTGGCTTTTGTTAACAGCGAAATATCAAATTTTGAAAATATATCAATATGCAAAAAACAATAAACCAAACCGAAAACGGAAAAATCTTTCGGTGTGCATCATGCAATAAAATCCATATCGAATACAAAAACCTGAATATCCTTTTAAACAATACAGAATTACAGGAATTGAAAAGATTATTTTCAAAACCAATTATTTGCCAACCTAAAATGATATCTCATTTTAAATATACAATTCACAATAACTAAATTCAGTATAATTATGAAAAAAATAATGATGTTAAATATATTCAGCATTTTATTAATCGCCTTGGTATCGTGTAACAATCCTCAGGCAGATAAAAAAGACAGTTTTATTGAAGACAAAAACAGTACGGAACTTACCACCTACCAACAAGCAGGTGTCATTAATATTAAAGACCCGATGGCATCGATGGTTGGATACAGGCAACCGGGCAGTGATTTTTTTGAGATTTCGCTTGACGATGTCGGGAAATATTCAGGGCATGTGTGTGCAGGTATTGCTTCCGGGTTTATGATGACCAAACAAGCATTGGAAGTACTCTATCCAAACGGTGATATTCCGGTACGGGGCAATATAAGGGTTGCGGCTTCGGCTGCCACCGACCAAATTGATGTGGCATCGTACATAACAGGTGCTCGTGCACACTACGGACGTGATGAAGTAAACGCCAACGATTTGATTATTGACCCCGTACTGCAAGGCGAAAAAGGAACACTTACCATGGTATTTAAACGAAAAGACAATGATAAAATGGTTAAAGCAGTTTTTAATAAGAATAAATTATTTGGCGCAGAAGCATTAAAAATGATGTTGCCCTTAAAAGAAAAAATTGAAACGGCTACGGCTAATGATGACGAAAAGAAACTATTTGCTGAAAAGGTTCAAACTATGGTAGCTCAATTAATTAACGATTCACCTAAAGGAGCAATCATTATTTCGGTATGTACCGATTATGATTTTCCCAATAAATAAATCATAATCTTATAATCATGAAAAAGATATTTTTTATACTATTTGTGCTATTTTCTTTAAATACGATGGCACAAGAAAAAAATGCACTTTTAATAATTGCCCATGGTGCACCATCCCCTGCATGGAACAAACCAGTACTGGATATTGAAACACAGGTGAAAGATTTATTAAAGACAAAAGACATTACCGGATATGATGAGGTACGTGTTGCCCTTATGGAATTTACAAAACCCACTATTGCCGATGTAATCCACGATTTCGAAAAACAGGGAATCACCAGTGTTTATGCAATACCTTTGTTTATTGCACCTTCGGGTCATTCGCTTTTCGATATCCCGACAATTTTAGGCTTATCGTACGATAAAGAAATGCTTGATGAACTGAAAGCCGAGAACATTGAAATTGTGGATACATATATTAAAATAACTGTCGGTCCATCGTTGGATTACGAAAATGTGATGAAAAACATTTTATTGGACAAAGTGAAAACGATGTCCGAATCCCCATCGGAAGAAGCCTTGGTAATACTGGCGCATGGTGACGAAAATTTTATGCCCTTTTGGGAAGAGTTGGTGAATGAAACAGGAAATTATATTCTTGGAAAAACCGGTATTGAATATTTCGACAAAGGTTTTGTGGAAGTAGGTCAGTCGTTTGCCATCGATGGCGTTCATCCAATACTAAAAGCAAGCGAAGAAAAGGAGAAAGTAATTGTAATTGGCATGTATGTTTCGATGGGTGTAAAACAAATGGCTGAAAATTCGGCAATTGTTATGATGGGACACACCATGGAAACAAAGAAAATGTTTGAAGAAAAAAACATTGTTTTTGCTGAAAGCGGTTTATTGCCCGATGCCAGAATTAGCACATGGTTAGTTAAACGTGCCAATGAATGGATTGAGAAATAACATTGAAAAAACTTACAACATGAACCAAATAACACATATTACCCAAACAGAAAGTAGTACAAGAATATTTTGCCTTGGCAAACCGTCATTTTTTATTGAAGATTGGAATAAATCGCTGAATAATATTGATAGTGAGAAAACAGGAAAAGACAAGAGTAATAAATGAAAGTTTTACTATCAATTATATCATTATTTTTAATCAGTCAGTTTGCTTTTGCAAATGATGTTTCGTTAATGGTTTTCGACAAAGAAACAAAACAGCCCATCCCCTATGCAAATGTTTGTTTTGAAGGTGTTACAACAAAAGCACAGCATTTTTCCGTTACATCCTTAAAAGGGGAAGCAACAAACCCGGTTACTGAAAAATCTCAAATTGCCATCTCTTTTGTGGGCTACAAAACTTTAATTGATACGATAAACCCGAAGGAGTCGAAAACATATTATTTGCAGCCCGATATGTTTAATATGGAGCAAGTGGTTGTTACTGCAACACGTACCGAAAAAGCGTTGAAAGATGCCCCTGTTATTACACAGGTTATTACCGCCAAACAAATAGAATCGAGAGGCTTTAGCACTGTTCAGGATGTGCTGGAAGCAGATATGCCGGGAATTGAGTTCCAAAGGCACGGGGCAAGCAACGATATAAACATTCAGGGTATTGAAGCTCGTAATGTGTTGATACTGATTGATGGTGAAAGAATGGCAGGCGAAACCCGTGGCAATGTCGATTATTCGAGATTGAATACCAACGATGTGGAACGTATTGAAATTATTAAAGGCGCTTCATCTGCGTTGTACGGTTCGCAAGCCATGGGGGCAGTTATCAATATCATCACCAAAACATCAAAGCAAAAAGTTTATGCCAATATTTCATCGAAATATACAAGTTACAACGATATAAATTATTCAGGTTTAAACAAAAACGATGAGGATTATGATTTTAAAAAGAACCTCGATAAACCCAATCTTAATGTAAGTGCGGTACTGGGTGTTAATATTAAAAAGTTTAGTTCAAAAACAAACTTTGTGATGAAAAGCACTGATGCCTACCAGTTATACGACCGCGATTCATTAACTAAAGAATATATTGATATCGACACCACTATTTATGAACCTTTACACAAAACCCCAACAAGTATTGAAGGAACTCAGGATTACTCAATAAACCAGAAATTTGCATACCGGTTTAACGACAAATTCAGCATTGAAGCAAACGGGGCATATTATATACACGATAAATATGATTTCTACAGGGCGGATAAAAAACATGATTTTTACGAGGACGTTTCTTATGGCTTAAAAGCAGTATATCAACCAAGTGCCGGTAAATCAGTTGTATTCTCCTATCATTCCGATACATATAATAAATATGATTACCTGGAAAAACTTGATGAGAAAGTCAGAAATTACAGCCAACGGTATCAAAACCCAAAAATTATCGGTAATTATAAAATTGGGGAAAAACAAATGCTTACCGGGGGGATTGAATATTTGCATGAGTCATTGGAATCGGATATGTTTGTTTATGGCGAAATGCAAACAAAACAGGTTAGCAATTCTGTGCTGTTTTTGCAGGACGATATAAAGTTGAATTCAAAACTAAATATAATTGCTGGAATTAGGGGCGAATACCATACCGCTTACGGAAGCCATTTTACCCCTAAATTATCGGTTATGTATAAATGGTTGCCCTTAACATTCAGGTTAAACTATGCTGCGGGTTATCGTTCGCCGGGATTGAAAGAACTCTACATGAACTGGAGTCACCTTGGTATGTTCACCATCGTGGGAAACGAAAACCTGCAACCCGAAACAAACAATTACTTTTCGGGCTCTGTTGAACTCTCCAAATCATGGGTAAATACTTCGCTTAATATTTACAAAAATTATTTCAATAATAAAATTGAAGGGCAATGGAGCAACGACCAAACTGTTTTTCAATATCAAAACATCGAAAAGTCCAGTCTTTTAGGAATTGATTATATGTTAAAAGCGAAAATTTCTAAATCATTTATGTTTAAAGGTGGCTATTCGTATGTGAACGATAAAAACCGTAGCGATGGCGTACGCCTGTCTGGCGTTAGTCCGCATAGCGCAAATGTGCAATTAGAATATAGGTTCACCAAAGGATTTTACGAACTTACAGCCAACATTACCGGAAAATATATAGGTGCAAAAGATTTTGATGTATTAGACGAATTAGAGTACAGAGGCGATACCATTGAAGCTTATTACAAAGTGCATTACGATAGCTATTCGACATGGAGGCTCTCGGTAAGCCAGCGTTTTTACAACTCGGTAAACCTTGTGATTGGCGTGGACAACCTATTCGATTACACAGCAGATATGGTAACATTTAATACATCGATAACACCCGGCAGGCGATATTTTGTAAGCCTGAATGTGGCAATTGAAAAACTGTATAAACAATTCAAATCTAAATAATAATTAAAAATAATTTTACAATGAAACATTTATTAAATTTTGCGACAGTAATGCTGTTGGGTCTTGCTTTTATCTTTACTTCATGCGACAAGGAAGGCTGTGATCCACCTGTGAACAACGATGTTGTTTCGGGAACAATAACCATTGATGCCACGGCTTATGACCAATGGGTGTATTTCTCATTTGCAGATGAAAAGATTGTTACAGTTACTGACTTTTCTACATCTTCTGCCTGGGATATAGGTTTTCACCGTCAGGATGTTCGTATAAATTGCGGTAAATCGGGTATTGGGCAAGGAGGAACTTACAATGCAGGTAAGGTTGATTTTAGCTCTGTTGCCGAAGCTCCTGAAACAGGATATGCATTAAACGATTCTATAGAAATACTTGAAGCGTTTGCTATGCCCCCTGTTTATGTTACTGTTCCGGGCGATACTGTTTTGGCTAAATGGATAGACATATCGTATGGACAAGCCGGTCCTGAGTATATCATAAGCGATAATATATATGTTATTAAAACCGCTGATGGGAAATACGCCAAAATCTGGGTAAAAGACTATTTTAACGACAGTTCGGAAACCGGGCATGTTACCATGAAATATAACTACCAACCCGATGGTAGCCGAAAGGTGGAATAGGGAAACGATAAAAAGTAATACCAATTAATGTTTGGCTGAAAAGGCAGGTTTTGTCTTTTCAGCCAAACATGTTAAAAAAAACATCATGGGAAAAGAATTACTGCTCACAAGTACCGCCTTGGCTTTTTTTATAATTTGCCCACGTATGGCAGGGATGGTTAATCTTGTATGTAAACACTCAGAATTGTCATTGTTTAAAACAGCATTTGTAGGCTCGATTATCGCAATCCCACTGATTATGCTGATGGTTTTTATATTTTCAAGATTTGGAGTAACGGGTGCTTTGCTGTTTTGCATTTTTACTGATTTTGCAAGTGCCTTCATGCTTAAAGAAATAAGTATTAAAGCAAGTATCGAAACCATTATTATAGCAGTATTTGTACTTGTGGCAGTAAAAGTTGCACCAATGATTACCGGAATATTTGTTAAATGATTAAGTTCTTCAAAAAATACCACAAATGGCTAGGGTTGATTCTAACCGTTTTCATTCTATTGTTTTCTGTTTCCGGCATAATTCTCAATCATAGAGTATTATTCTCTGGAATAGATATTGACAGAAAATATTTACCACAAGATTATCACTATACTAATTGGAATAATGCCGCTGTAAAAGGAACCGAAAAAATAAACAATGATAGTATTTTAATTTACGGCAATATTGGCGTGTGGCTTACTGACAGTTCTTTTAGCCGATTTAATGATTTTAATGCAGGTTTTTCGAAAGGAATAGATAACAGGAAAATCAGCAAAATATTCAAAAACTCACGAGGTGATTTATTTGCAGCTTCGTTATTTGGTTTATTTCAATATGATTATAATAAGAACGTATGGCAGAAAGTAACTTTACCTATTGATAAAGAACGAATTGTTGATATTGCAGAAAAAGGTGATACACTGCTTGTATTGAGCCGTTCTGAATTATTAAAATCAACAGACTATTTACATTTTGCCAAGAGTAATTTACCTGAACCCGAAAACTACGCCAACAAAACCGGATTATTTAAAACATTGTGGATGATTCACAGTGGTGAAATTTATGGAATTGCAGGAAAACTATTTGTTGATATAATAGGGTTGATTTTTATTTTCCTCAGTATTACTGGGTTTATCTATTTTATGAACCCCTACGCTATAAAACGGAAAAAGAAAAAACAAAAGGAAATACAAGCCATTAAGAAATCAAGTAAATGGAATCTAAAATGGCATAACAAGATTGGATGGATAACAGTTGTATTTCTGATTATTACAACGATAACAGGAATGTTTTTGCGACCGCCATTGCTTATCCCAATTGCCAACACGAAAGTAGATAAGATACCTTATACAATCTTAGATTCAGAAAACCCTTGGTTCGACAAACTAAGGCGAATTATTTATGATGAAAAAAATGACAGGTATAATATTGCAACACTTGCCGGCATTTATTATTCAGATGATAACTTTTCGTCAAAACTCAATAAATATAAAACCCAACCACCTTTAAGTGTAATGGGAGTTAATGTGTTTGAACCGATTGACACAAATAATAATCTTATTGGTTCATTTGAAGGTTTGTATAAATGGAACACTCAAACAGGATTCATACAAAATTACATAAGCAAGCAAGAACACAAAGAAACAAAAAGAAGGTCTGCTCCGTTTGGTAGTAATGTTGTTACAGGATATAGCAAACACTTCAAAGGTAAAGAAGTTTATTTTGATTATAATTCGGGGGTAAATCTTATTGGAGATGGGCACTTTGTGGCAATGCCTTTAGTTATTAAACATCAGCCATTGTCGTTATAGAATCTGGCTTTGGAATTTCATACCGCACGGATTTATAAATTTTTGTTCGGGAATTTTTACATATTGGTAGTCCCTTTATCGGGATTACTCATTTTATTCATATTAATATCAGGCTTTATTGTGTGGTATAAAAAACACAGAAGATGAAAATAAAGAAACCATTTATAGGAATTATAGCCTTTTTAATTGTCTTGTTTACAATGCCGCTCGGACATGCAGCAATGATAATAATGGAAAAAGGTTTTGGTCATGACTATATTTATCAGGCAGCAATACTAACAGGATTTATCGGTCTTTTGCTATTAATTTGGGGAGTGATTTCTGCAAATGAAAACAAAGCTACTTTTCTCGGACTTTTTGGTGGTTTGTTTATCTGGACCGGCTGGATAGAGTTTGCTTTTGTTTATTATGCAAATAGGTACGGGGTAGAACCATTGATGGTGAATGGAGAAATAGTTACTAAACCGGAATATTTAATTTTGCCTTCCTCAGTTGGCTTTTGGGCAATATTGATGATTTATTATTTTTTGGGCACTAAATCGGGATGCCAGTTTTTTAACTGGTTTCAGAAAAAACTAAAACTTTCAAAAACCGTTGATTTTAAAGCTGTAAAACGTAATCCGGCAATGACTACTTTAATGGAATTAACTGCATTGTTGTGGACATTTTATTTGGTTTTACTTTTCCTTTACGACGAAAATTTCTTTGGAGAAAGACATATAATGACTTATATTGTTGCTTTTGGCTCGTTGTTTTGGTCGTTGTATTTGTTTATTAAACTTACCCGGATTTCAAAAATGGCTTATGCTATCAGATATGCCATCCCAACAGTAATAATATTTTGGAATTTTATTGAGATACTCGGTCGTTGGGATGTTTTTAAAGAAATATGGATAGAACCTTCAAAATACTGGCTCGAAATGCTTATCACAACAATAATATTTATTGGACTGCTATTAATTACTACTTTTGAAAAAAAAAGACTGACTCAATGAAAGCCACCGCAAAAGCCATACACATTTGCAATTCACACAGGCTGCCTCACAGACCAAAAATTGCAAAAGAGTATGTCTTGCCAACGCACCGTAAGAATTGAAAATTGTAGCAAATTTGAAAGATAAAATGACTGAAAACAAGGAATGCCAGTGCCTAACAAAGGCTATACGTAATTTGGGTAATCTGCTGATATTGAAGTTTATAGCATTAAACGAGGTTAGTGGTAATTTGAAAGTTAATCGTTTCAAAATCCCAAACTACGCATAGCCAAACCGTAGAGTTCACCCCAACAAACCCACCAAAGCTCTGTCACCTCGAAGGAGCGAAGCAGCCTGCCCCGACCCTTCGGGGATTGAGAGGTCTGTTTAATAGTAAGGTTTTCAGCCTTTTACACAACCATGTCATTAGTAAGGAGCTTGCAGCCTGCCCCGACACTTCGGGGACTGAGAAATCTATTTTAGCCTTTGCCTGCCTTGCCGTGAGGCAGGTAATCAGCCTATTACAAAAACTTGTCATTGGTAAGGATTCGCGGGCTCGCGGAGATTGAGGTCCGCTTTGCCAGCGAGGCGGGCTCGTAAAAATATGAAATCATATCCCGAACCTTCGGGATGTTTTTTTGGGACTGAGGACTGCCAACTGCCAACTGCCTATCCCGAAAAATAGAAAATTTACAATTTTCGTGATTTTTCGAGCCCGCCTTGCCGCCAGCGTAGGCTTTTGTTAAGGCGAGGCAGGGATGCACGGGCAAAGCCCGGCACTGTGGACTAATTTTCAATAAATTTATATTCACAAATGAAGTTTCATAAAAATGGTTGTAGAACTAAGATTTATATCTTCTTCCCGCTAATCATCCGGTTTCGTTCGCTTAAATCATTTTTAAGGGTAATGTTTTCAAAATTAAACCCTTCAAATAAACCGGTCATTTCAGCACCAAAGTTTTCGTTGATTTCAAAGAATACTTTTCCTCCTTTCTTGAGATGACTTTTTGAAAATTCCAGAATGATCCTGTAAAATTGAAGCGGGTCTTCATCAGCTACAAACAGCGCCTGGTGGGGCTCATAATTTAGAACATTGGCTTTCATAAGCACTTTTTCAGCATGGCTTACGTAAGGCGGGTTACTCACAATCAAATCGTATTCCTGAAATATTGGCCAGCTATTTTTATTTAAAATATCAGTTTCAATGAGTTGAATCGACAGTCCTAAATTATCCGCATTTTTTTTTGCAACACTCAAAGCTTCCTTGCTAATGTCGCATGAGGAAACATCAAAACTTTTTCTGTGATATTTTACTGAAAGAGCAATTGCACCGCTACCGGTTCCAATATCGAGTATCGATAGCTTTTTCGCTTCCGAGGTTTCCGACAAAATCCAAACGACCAACTCCTCGGTTTCGGGCCGTGGAATGAGTACGTTTTTATTCACCTCCAAATCCAATCCGTAAAAATTTGTTTTTCCGGTAATATACTGAATAGGCTTATGGTTTTTCAATTCTTTGCAGGCAAAATGAACTTTGAGCAACTCCGATTCAGAAATTCTTGTTTCGGGATGAAGCATGATTTTCATTTTCGGAATTTGAAGTAAGTCCTCAATTATTATTTCGAGCATCCTTTGTGCTTCGCACGGGGGAAATATTTTTTTTAGCTCATTGTAATAATGATCTCTGATATCCTTAATTTTGTTGCTTTTAACTTTCACCTGAAAAAATATTATTGGCTATGGAAGACATTTTTGCAAAAATAATCGAATTAAAGCAAGCAGGAGTTAATTCGGCACTTTGTACATTAACCGAAACCAAAGGTTCTGTTCCCCGAAAAGCAGGATCAAAAATGATTGTTACCGGGAGTGGCGAAATTTTTGGCACAGTGGGAGGGGGTAACATCGAAATGCAAATCATCGAAAATGCCGGCCGGGTAATTAAAGCAAATATTCCGGCAAAATTCTTTTTTAATCTCGAAGAAAATTTGGAGATGCATTGCGGAGGCACTGTGGAAGTGTTTATTGAGCCCATGAAAGCCCGCAACGAACTTATTATTTTTGGGGCAGGCCACGTGGGAATGGCGCTTGCCCGATTGGCAAAAACTTACGGTTTTTCTGTAGTATTTGCTGACGACAGGGAGGCTTTACTTACGAATGCCGAAAGTGAAGGGTTCGCAATAATCAAGGGCGATTTTGTAAAGGCTGCCGAAGAATTGAAAACCAACGAGCATACTTTCCTGGTAGTAACAACACCAAAGCATAAATACGATGAAGAAGTTACTGCAATACTTGGTAAACAGCAATATAAATATCTTGGTATGATTGGCAGTCGTAAAAAAGTGGCCCTTGCTGCTACAAATTTTAAAGAGAAATACCTAATGAGCGATACCCAAATCGAAAAGATAGATATGCCCATCGGAATTCCTTTCAATGCCCAAACACCGGAGGAAATAGCCATTAGTATTCTTGCCAAATTAATCGATGTAAAAAATAGCTGATGTTCAATTTCCCATTGCTGATGACTTATTTTGATTAATAATAAATCTTAAATCATTCGGTAGTAGGGGTAATTATTCCCTACATTTGTAATAAGCAGATAAGAAAGGATGGGTAAGATGATAAGATTTATATTTACAATTACATTTTGTGCTTTTTCATTGGTAAGTTTTCCGCAAGCCGAAGTATATTACCGAATCAGTTTTGATGATGTTGATGCGACTTTGGATAAAATGCATCATGCAGGTTTATCTTATGAATATAATCAATCTAAAAATCGCCTGTTGATGGAAGTTTCGCAAAGCGAACTTGCGCTTTTGGATGCCTTGGATATTGAATACAAGATAGAAATTTCAGATGTTCAAAAGTTTTATAAACAACGAAATGATGGAAAAGATATAGCTTTAATTTTAGATTCTTATAAAAACAGGGATGATTATTCTGTGCCTGAAAATTTTTCGCTTGGATCGATGGGTGGCTTTTGCACCATAGAGGAATTATATGCGCATCTCGATACGATGTATGCAAAATTCCCCAACCTGATTACGCAGAAAATGCCACTGCCCGGTCAGTCTGTTCAGGGAAGGTCGGTTTATTGGCTTCGTATTTCTGATAACCCCGGGGTTGATGAGGATGAACCCGAAATATTCTACAATTCACTTATCCATGCCCGGGAGCCTGCATCAATGCAGCAGTTGCTTTATTTTATGTATTATGTGCTCGAAAATTATGATACCGATCCTGAAATAAAAAACCTGATCGACAATACCGAGATGTATTTCGTGCCTTGTGTTAATCCCGATGGATATGTTTACAATGAGCAATCTTTTCCCGGGGGAGGTGGCTTATGGCGCAAAAACCGGCATATAAATGCCAATGGTTCCATTGGCGTTGACCTCAACAGGAATTTTGGGTTTAATTGGGGCTACGATGATTATGGGTCTTCGCCTGTTCCAAATATGAGTACCTACCGGGGAGAAGCCCCTTTTTCGGAGCCTGAAACACAAATTATCAAAGCTTTTGCTGAAAGTCGCGATTTTAAAATGGTTATGAATTATCATTCTTTTGGGGATGTGCTGGTGTATTCCTGGGGATATGTAAGCTATCTCGATCCGGAGGATTATGAAATAATGCGCGAAATTGCGTCCCTGATAACTTTTGAAAATCAGTTCGATTTTGGTACCATCTCCCGCATTTTATACCTTACAAATGGCGATGCTACCGATTGGTTTTATGGTGAGAAGGATAGCAAGCCATCAGCAATTTCATACACACCCGAGGTAGGCTCGGATGATGATGGATTTTGGCCTGAGATAGAAAACATTATCCCAAACTGCCGGCAATGTTTGCAGATGAATATTCAAGCGGCACAGTTGGCCGGGTTTTATGCCCGGATTAAAGATCAGGGTTCGGTTTTTATACCAGATATTGAGGGCTATCTTCCATTTTCTGTTTCCCGAACGGGCTTAACTGATGCACCATTTTCGTTAACGGTTTTGCCTCTTGGAAACTCTTTCCAATCCATTGATGGATTTAAACAATATGATTCTACTCCACAATCACAGTGGATTTTCGATTCAGTTTTTTACGAGCTGAAACCTGGTATTTTGCCGGGCGACCGAATTGAATATGTTATCAAGATTGAAAATGAGGCTTTTCAAGTACTTGATACCATCACAAAAATATACGGACAAGAGCAGCTAATTGTTGATTATAGCTTTAATGATTTAGAAAACTGGGTTGGTGATGAATGGTGTTTGAGCGAAAATGCCGTGTTTTCGCCTCTATATTCGTTTTCCAATGTTTCGGGATATTATTATGCCAATAATATGGAAACGTTTGTATTTCTTAGCGATACCATCATTCTGAGTGAAACAGATGATTTGTGTTTGAACTTTAAAACCACTTGGGATCTTGATGGAGGAAAGGATTATGTGAAAGTAATGTACTCGACAAATTATGGCCAAACCTGGAATCCAATAAAGGGAAGATATACCAGTATGATTAGTGATGGCGAAAAAAATATTCCTGTTTATCAAGGTGAAGAAGAAGAATGGTTGGACGAATGGTTTATAATTCGTGATGTTTTGAATGTACCGGTAATGATTGGGTTTTCATTTGAAAGTGATAAGGCTACAGGCCGGTTAGGTTTTTATTGTGATGATTTTTGTTTACTCACCAGCCAAAGTCAGGTAATAATAGACCAAACTATTTTTATCACCGAAGGCTGGTCGGGGATAAGCTCATGTTTAATTCCTCAGCAAACCAATATTGAAGAAATTTTTGGAGCCGGTTTATCAGAAATAATTTTCCTTACCGACAATAATCAATTTTACCAGCCAGGAAATAGTAATAGCGATTTATCAAACTGGAATTCAGGGAATGGTTTTTTGATTAAATCTCAATCAGACTTTACATTAAATATGTCTGGTATCACTCAAAACGGTAATTCAATATGCCTGGTGAAAGGATGGAATCTTATCCCGGTTTTCTCAGTGCTTCCTGTTGATGTTGAGAGCCTTTCAACCGATCCTTCGGGATTGATCGAAGCCATTAAAAGCGCTTGTGGAGTTTCAGTTTATTGGCCCGAAAATGAGATAAACACACTCGAATTTCTTTATCCGGGCAAGTCATATTATATTAAGATGTCCGAAAATGGTATGCTCATTTTGCAATAATTCTATCATCCTTTTCTCTTTTTTATGATTTATCCTATTTTTGTGCTTCAATACGAAATGCTAAAAAATTCAATTATGAAACTTAAAATCTTATCTCTTTGCCTGCTTTTTTCAGGTTTACTAAGTGCGCAGCCCATTGTTTTGCAAGGGGAAATAAATGGATTGAATAAGGAGAAAATTACTATTTCCGATTTTTATGGAAATGAAAACAAAGTAGTTGATTCAATTTTTCCGAATGAAACAGGGAGTTATAACTATGCTTTTCCCGATGATTTCAGAACCGGGATGTACAGGCTGCGTTTTGGAGATAAGCAGTTTATGGATATCATTTTTAACCATGAAAATATAATTTTCAAAACGGAATTAAATGCCTTAATCGATAGTTTGGTCTTTCAGGAATCTGTTGAAAACCAACTGTATTTTAGTTACCTGAACCGCCGGAATATGATGGAATACAAACTCGAACTTTTGGGCCCCGTCATTGCTTATTATCCACAGGATGATTCTTTTTATAATGTATCGAAGCAAAAATTTAATCTGCTCAACGAGGAATTTGAAACCTTTGTAGAAGAATTGATTACCAATAATTCTAAAACCTATGTTTCGCGTATTGTGAAAATGGATTATTCACCCTCACCTCCGCTGGACTTGAGCCAAATGGAAGGAATGATGTACATGCGCGATCATTTTTTCGACCAGATGGATTTTGCCGACTCCACCCTTATGTATAGCAATATTATTTCAGGGAAAGTTATGCAGTATCTTTCATTTTACCAGAATAACCGCATGTCGAAAGATCAACTTGAAATTGAGTTTATTAAGGCTGTAAATAAAATTATGGATGTTACAAGTGTTAACCCCCTGGTTTACGAATATGTACTCGATTATTTAATTGGTGGTTTCGAGAGTTACGGCTTCGAAAGAGTAATTACCTACATTGCAGATAATATTAACCTCGACGAAACCTGTGTGAACAGCGAAAGAAAGGCTGAATTGGAAAAAAAGGTGGAAAGCCTTAAAAAGTTCGCCGTGGGTAAAAAAGTTCCCGATTTTTCTACCACCGATCTCAAGGGTAATAAAATCATGCTATCCGAAATTAAATCACAATATACTGTGCTGGTTTTTTGGGCCACCTGGTGTCCGCACTGTACAAATCTAATTCCTGAACTAAGTAAAATTTATTTTCCTGAAAGCAGCGACAAGCTTGAAATTGTTGCTGTATCGCTCGATGAATCCGATGAAGATTTGGAAAGCTTTCTTGAAGAGGGGAACTATCCCTGGGTGAATGTTTGCGATTTTAAAAAATGGCAAGGAGAAATTGTGCAGCAATACGATATTTATGCTACCCCCACGATGTTACTGCTTTTCAACGACCAAACCATTCTTGCCAAGCCAATGACTTTTAGTGAGCTTAAAAACGAGTTGTACGAGCGAAATATCCTTCATTAAAAAGCCTTCGTGGCGTGCTTCAAATAGGATAGCCACAAAGACACAAAGGCACAAAGAAACACGAAGCATACTTCAAGATGCGTTTTGCGACATATCTAATTTCAACAACAAAATTATAACTTTTTGATTTTTAACATAAAGGTCAGGACTCCTGAATTTAATTCAATTTTTTTAATATGAATAATTACTCCGAAGTGAACTTCGCCAAATGGGAGCGAAAAAAAATGTTTGATCTTTTTGATGTTTATGATGAGCCCTTCTTTAATATTACAGCCAATGTTGAAATCGTTAACCTGCCCGCCTTTTGCAAAAATAATGACTTGTCTTTTAACCTCACCACTATTTTTATCTCCCAAAAGGTTATCAATACCATCCCCGAGTTTAAAATGCGCATAGCCGAAGGTTCGATCAGGTTATATGGAAAAGTAAATTGTGGGTCAACCATTTTTATGCCCGACAAAACTTTCAGTTTTTGTTATTATCCTTACAACAGTGATTTGAAACTATTTGATAAAAAGGGGAAGAATGATATAAAAAAGTTGAAGGAAGAAGGGGATTTTGATCCGCGTCATGAGGAGTTAAATTTAGTTTACTACTCTACACTTCCATGGATTAAATTCACAAGCATAAAGCACCCCCGAAGGTTTGGTAAAGTTGATTCGATTCCAAAAATTGTGTTTGGAAAGTGGTTTAAAGAAAATGGGAAATGTTTTATTCCCGTATCCACCGAAGCGCATCATGGCTTGCTGGATGGATACCACATTGGGTTGTATTTTAATGGAATGGAAGATGAATTTAAAAAACTGACAGAGCAATGTTAATGAAGCCGAGAATTAAGATATGCTGTATTTCTGGCATTGATGAAGCTGAACTTGCCATAAAATATGGGGCTTCTGCAATAGGGCTTGTAGGGCCAATGCCCAGTGGGCCAGGAGTAATAAGCGATGAGTTAATTGCTGAAATTGCCCGTTTTGTTCCGCCGGCAGTTTCATCGTTTTTGTTAAGTAGCTAAACCTCTGCCGGGGGAATCATTTCGCACTGTAAAAAAACTGGCACAAACACAGTTCAACTTGTAGATGAACCTGAACCAGGCGTTTACGAAAAAATAAGAGAAGTCCTCCCATATATAAAAATCGTCCAGGTAATCCATGTAATCGATGAAAAATCTATTGTACAAGCGATCAATATTTCCAAATTAGTCGATGCACTTTTACTCGATAGCGGCAATCCAAATTTGGCTATCAAAGTTCTCGGTGGAACGGGGAAAGTGCATAACTGGCACTTAAGCCGCGAAATTGTCAGGCAAATTAATAAGCCTGTTTTTCTTGCAGGTGGAATTAATTCTGAGAATGTTTCGGATGCCATCAGGTTGGTTCAACCTTTTGGTATTGACTTGTGTAATGGTGTAAGAATAAATGGTATGTTGGATGAAAAAAAATTGCAGCAGTTTATGAAAAATGCTACAGTTATTTAAAAGTGAATATTTCTGGAGAAAATTATGAAGGCTATTTCAAAATCTTCACATTAACAGCCGTAAATCCCTTTGGGCCTCTTTCAACTTCAAAATTAACAAGGTTACCTTCCTTAATTTCATCAATGCAGTTGTTGATGTGTACAAACACATCTTCCTTGCGAATCGACTCTTTGATAAAGCCGTATCCTTTTGAATCGTTGAAAAATGTAACGGTGCCTGTTTTGATAGGATTATTGTCCTCGGCGCTATCTCTTTTTGGTGGGGCAATCTGGATGTCCTCCACTTTAATTTCTTCTTTCAAACTTGGATCGGGTGGGGTATCCGTAATGTTGCCGTGTTGGTCAACATAAGCAATCATGTCATCGAGGCTACTTGATGATTCGCCGTCTTTGCGGGCTAACCTCTTTTCAGCTTTGTCTTTTCTCTTTTTCTCTTTTTTCTTTCTAACTTCTTTTTTGTTAAATGATTCTTGCGATCGGCTCATAAATAAATATTAATCTTAGTATTAAAATGGAATTTTTGCAAAAATACACATTTATTTTCAGTGTTTTATTTTATTCAATTTTTTGTTAAAAACAAAAAATCCCGCTATTGATTCTTCAATAACGGGATTATAAAAATTGGTATCGGTTTTTTATCGTGTAACAATCTCATAAGTATCTTTAGCTATCATCATTTCTTCGTTGGTGGGCACTACCAAAACATTAACCCTTGAACCGGGTTTCGATAAAATGATTTCCTTGCCACGAACGCCCTGGTTTTTATCGAAGTCGAAATTAACGCCCAAAAATTCCAAGCCTTCCATTACGTTGGCGCGGGTCAGCGAATCATTCTCGCCAATCCCCCCGGTAAAAACAATAGTGTCAACACCACCCATGGCTGCTGCATAGGCTCCGATATATTTTTTTACGCGATAGGCATACATTTTATAAGCTACCTCGGCGCGATGGTTTCCTTCTTCGGCGGCATGTTCCACATCACGCATATCCGATGAGATTCCGGAAACGCCTAAAACGCCACTAAATTTATTCACCAATGTATTTGCAACCTTAAGGTTAAGGTTTTCTTTATTCATTATATGAAATAGTGCGCCAACATCAAGGTCGCCACAACGCGTTCCCATCATCACACCTTCGATAGGTGTCATTCCCATGGAGGTATCGAGTGATTTCCCGAATTGCACTGCCGTCATCGAAGCTCCATTTCCGAGGTGGCAGGTTACGATCTTTTTTTCTTCGATGTTTTCATTCAGGATTTCGCAAGCCCTTGCCGAAACATATTTATGGCTGGTGCCATGAAATCCGTAGCGGCGAATTTTATGCTTTTCGTAAAGCGAATATGGAATTCCATAGAGGAAGGAATGTTCGGGCATGGTTTGATGAAAGGCTGTATCGAAAACTCCGGCCTGTGGTGCTCCGGGGAGTAGTTGTTTCATGGCATAAATGCCTTTCAGGTTTGGCGGGTTGTGCAGTGGCGCAAGCTCTGATGATTTTTCCAGGGCATCAATTACTTCATCGGAAATTGCAACGCTCCCACTAAATTCTTCAGCGCCATGCACCACACGGTGGCCAACAGCCTGAATTTCGTTTAACGACCCAAGGCTACCATATTCTTTATCAATTAAAACGCCCAACAAATATTCGATGCCGGCCTGATGATCCAGGATTTCCCCCTCTGCCTTCATTTCTTTTCCATCATCGCGTTTATGTTTTATGGATGCGCCCTTGAGTCCGATTTTGTCAACAAGCCCTTTGGCAATCACTTCATTTTCGGGCATGTTAAAAAGTTGATATTTAATAGATGAGCTTCCGCAATTTAAAACTATTATTTTCATTGTATTTGATTTCTGCAATTAAACATTTAGATAACTATTTGGTGTCAGCCTTTTTTGTGCTATTTCCCGCAGATTTCGCTGATTTGCGCTGATTTTTTTCTGCGAAAACCAACCTTGCCAGCCTTACCGGCTAGGCAGGTCTGCGTTATTTGCGGGAAACATTACTGAAAAGACGAACACTATTTAACGCCCCAGGGTTCTGATGCTTCCGGTTTTTGCAATTTTACGCCCATCGTCCCAATAGTAAAATCCTTCGCCCACATTTTTTCCAAACATTTTGGCTCTTACCATGCGCTTGATAATAGGAGAGGGTTTAAATTTTATATCACCCTGTTCGTGGTAAAGGTTATGCATCCACTTATGAATTTTATCCACACCAAATTTATCAGCCATCTCAAAAGGGCCAAATTCAAAACCGGTGGCTTCTTTCATTACCTCGTCGATATCTTCAACACTTGCAACACCTTCCATCAAAATATTACAAGCTTCATTTATCATTGTCGAAATCATGCGTGTACTAATGTTGCCGGGCGATTCGCCACATTCGATCATTTTCTTTCCTATCATTTTCGAAAACTTGCGCACCATCTCAAAGGCTTCATCATTGGTGCTGGCATGACGCACTACCTCAACAATGTTGATTTTGCTAACGGGGCTAAGAAAATGCATCCCTATTGCTCTTTCGGGATATTGCAGCACCGATGAAAGATCAGATATCATTAGTGTGGCAGTATTGGAAGTGATGACGGTATCTTTTTTCACAACCTTTTCTACTTTCCTGAAAACATCCATTCTTTCGTCCAGGCTCGTCCCGGGTTTCTTCGAATGGATTGTTTCGATGATGATATCGCAATCGCTTAAAGCAGCATAATCAGTAGAGCCTTTAATTCTTGATAATACCAGTTTTTTTTCACTGCCGGTCATGCCCCATTTCTGGATTCGGCCTTCAAGTTCTGAATCCATGCGTTTAGTGATTTCGTTGATTCTATCGTTACTCATATCGATAAACACCACTTCAATTCCATTCTGGCTAACATGCAGGGCTATTTCCTGGCCAATAGAACCGCAGCCAATCAAACCGACCTTTTGAAGCATGCCTTGAGATTGCATGCTTTTGTTTAAACTAAACCGATCAAGTTGTTCTAACATAAAAATTTTAGATTAGATAAATAATGTACTGATTTTTAAAAACAATATTGCTTCCGTTTTAATTCCCGGCGCAAAAGTAATCAAGATATTTATGGGTAGTAGATGTGATGCTATTTATACACAATTTAAATTCCTGTTTTTTGTACCGGCAGTTGGTCATAATTGTGAAATATCCAACTTTATAATTAACAGAAAATCAGTAAGTAACAAAAATACGTAAGAATGTAAGACTAATAAAATCAATGAAATAAAAAGTTCAGCGCCATTTTGAATTAATATTTAGAATCATTCAATAATCAATAACAAAAATTTGTTTTAAATTTGGCCGCTAATTGATCTATTGTTAACCAAATAACAATGTAAATACTTAATATTCAGTTATGAAAAGGAGTTTAATTAGCATCATCATCATCTTCGTGGCACTTACAATTTCCAACGCGCAGGAAGAATCAAATTTTGGAGTCAAATTTAGTGGCTTCGTAAAAAATGATATTATCTGGGATTCCCGCCAGGGAGTATCTGCCCGTGAGGGGCATTTTTATCTTTACCCCATGAACGAAAATCTGGATATGAGAGGTGAGGATATTAATGCCAAACCCAATTTTAATATGCTCAGTATTCAAACCCGCCTGCGTGCTTTAGCCACTGGGCCGGATGTTTGGGGGGCAAAAAGTTCGGCTTTTGTCGAAGGTGCATTTTTTGGTGCGGTCGAAGGCAATATTAATACTTTCAGATTGCGCCATGCCTTTGTTAAGCTGGCATGGCCCAAAACACAATTATTGGTTGGGCAATACTGGCATCCGATGTTTAATGTTAGGTGTTATCCCGGAACGGTTTCATTTAATACCGGTGCACCATTTCAGCCATTTTCCAGGAATCCCCAGGTACGCTTAACCCAATCGTTTGGGAAGTTTAACTTTACGCTTACAGCTCTTGCACAAAGAGATTTTACCAGTACCGGTCCAAATCTGGAGGAAGATAAACCCAATGTTCCTTCTACAGTATATTTAAGAAATACAGGATATCCCGCCATAAATTTAAGGATGGAGTACTTCACTAAAAATGATGATAATGGCAATGAATTCCTGATGGGATTCAGTTTTAATTATAAAGCTTTAACACCGCGCATAGTTACTGCCGAAGGATATAAAACAAGCGAGACAGCCATGAGTGGTGCATTTTCGGGATTCATTAAATACAAGTCAAAAGACTTTACAATTCAATTTAACGGCTACATGGGTGGAGATGCTTACAACCTGACGATGCTTGGAGGTTATGCAGTATCTGATACTTCCAATGCCAGCGGAAAGTTAGAGGAATATAAATGTATTAGGAATTTGTCGCTTTGGACAGATATGCAAACCAATGGAGGACAATTTCAATTTGGCCTGTTTGCAGGTTATTCCCAAAATTTAGGTTCACCCAACGACATTGCCGGAAGTGTTTACACCAGGGGGGCTGATATTGACTATCTATACCGTATTTCACCCCGTTTGATTTATAATTCAGGAAAGTTCAGGATTGCTCCTGAAATTGAATACACCGTGGCCGCTTATGCCACCAGTGATGAAAATGGGGTAATGAACATTGACGAGAAGGGTAAGATTACCGACTCGAAAACAGTAGGAAATTTCAGGTTTCTTTTAGGCGTGTATTTTTTCTTTTAACAGATAATATAATTCAGTCATTCATTAATTAATAATTAAACAAAAGGACTATGACGAACAAGATTTCAAACCTGGCAGAATATTTTGAAAAGTACCAGGAAAGTGTTGCAAATCCGGAAGGATTTTGGGCAAAAATTGCAGACAGCCATTATTGGCAAAAAAAATGGGATAAAGTTTTGGATTGGTATTTCGATGGAAAAGATGCACCTTATGTTAACTGGTTTCAAAACGGAAAACTGAATATTACCGAGAACATTTTTGAAAGAAACATGTTTCAGCGTAAAGATCAGCCGGCAATTATTTGGGAACCCAACGATCCTAAAGAGGACAATGTAACCTATACCTATGGTCAATTGTTCGAAAAGGTTGCCCAGTTTGCCAATGTTTTAAAAAATTATGGGATCCAAAAAGGTGATCGTGTAGCTATTTATTTGCCAATGATACCTGAACTTGCCATCGCCATGCTGGCCTGTGCAAGAATAGGGGCAATCCATAGCATTGTATTTGCCGGATTTTCAGCAAATGCTTTAGCCGACAGGATCAACGATTCGACCTGTAAATTGGTGATAACTTCTGATGGCGCTTATCGCGGAACCAAAAACGTTCCTTTGAAAGACATCGTTGATGAAGCGCTCGAAACATGCCCTTCAATTGAGACATCAATTATTTACAAACGTACAGGCGAAAATGTTGAAATGAAAGCCGGCCGCGATGTATGGTGGCATGATGTGATCGAAGGTGTGAGTACCGAAAATAAAGCCGAGGTTATGGATTCGGAGGATACACTCTTTATCCTTTACACATCGGGTTCAACCGGAAAACCTAAAGGTGTTCAGCACTCAACGGCTGGTTACATGGTGTTTGCTGAATACACTTTTAAAAATGTTTTCCAATATAGCGATGGAGATATATTCTGGTGTACAGCAGATATTGGTTGGGTTACCGGCCACTCCTACATCGTTTACGGGCCGCTTTTGGCAGGCGCTACTTCCATAATGTTCGAAGGTGTTCCTACCTGGCCGGATGCTGGCAGATTTTGGGAAGTTGTTGAGAAATACAAAGTAAATCAATTCTATACCGCTCCTACGGCTATTCGTGCCCTGATTGCTCAAGGCACCGGATTCGTTACCAAACATGACCTTAGTTCTCTCAAAGTACTGGGAACTGTTGGTGAACCTATCAACGAGGAAGCATGGCGCTGGTATCATGATGTAGTTGGTGGTGGCCGCTGTCCGATAGTTGACACCTGGTGGCAGACCGAAACAGGTGGTATCATGATTTCACCCATTGCAGGTATTACACCAACAAAGCCTTCATTTGCCACTTTACCATTGCCGGGTGTTCAGCCAATTCTTATCGATAACGAAGGCAAGGAACTTAAAGGAAACGGTGTTGAAGGTATCCTTTGCATCAAATTCCCCTGGCCCGGGATGTTGCGTAGTACTTATGGCGATCACCAAAGATGCTATCAAACTTACTACTCAAGCTATAAAGGTCTTTACCTAACAGGTGATGGTGCAAAGCGCGATGAGGAAGGATTTTACAGAATCATCGGTCGTATTGATGATGTAATCAATGTTTCTGGCCACCGCATTGGTACCGCAGAAGTTGAAGATGCCATTAATCAACACCCAAAAGTAAACGAATCGGCTGTTGTAGGATATCCGCACGCGATTAAAGGTTCGGGTATTTATGCTTATGTAACCTGCGATGAACTTTCGGAGCATGAGTTAGATACCATCGAAAAGGAAATCCGTGATACTGTAACTAAATTCATCGGGCCTATTGCTAAGCCGGATATGATTCAAATCGTAAACGGACTTCCCAAAACCCGCTCGGGTAAGATTATGAGAAGAATCTTGCGTAAGATAGGTGAAGGTGATGCAACCAACCTTGGAGATACTTCTACACTGCTCGATCCGGGCGTTGTTGAAGAAATTATTGAAGGTGCTAAAGTTAAGGTAACACGCTAAAAATTAAGCAACATATCAATGTAAAAGGCATTTCGGACTTCGTGTCCGGGATGTCTTTTATTGTTTTTAATCAAATTATTTTGAATTTAATCAAATAAAATTTTGAGACTATGAGCAATACAAAAGTGATGAACCGCAACCTGGTAATTCTGGGTGCAATATTAATACAACTGGCTCTTGGAGCTATATATGCCTGGTCGGTATTTACCCCCAGCTTAACTGCTGACGGCTGGACAAAAACAGACACACAATGGGTTTTCGCTGTCGGGCTGGCCTTTTTTGCCATCTTCATGGTATTTGCAGGTAAAAAACTCCAAATTTGGGGTCCTAAAAAATTGGCTATCACAGGTGGTTTAATACTTGGTTTGGGTTATGCTTTAGCCGGCCTGTTTGGGGGAACGAGTTTTTGGGCTTTAGTAATCCTGCTCGGAATGGTTGGTGGTGCTGGTATAGGTCTTGCCTATGTGGTGCCAATTGCTGTGGGTATGCGTTGGTTTCCCGACAAAAAGGGAATGATTACAGGTCTGGCTGTTGCCGGATTTGGCTTTGGAGCTATGGGCTGGGTGAAGTTAGCCGGTTCCTGGGGTAATCTTATTGCCAATATGGGGCTAAGTACTACATTTATTGTTTATGGAATTGCCTTTGCAATCATGGTAATTATTGGTGGTATGTGGATGGTTTTTCCACCGGAAGGATGGCTTCCCAAAGGCTATACTCCACCAGTAGCAACCGCAGCAAGCAAACCTGCCGGTACTACCGATTTCAACAGCAACTCCATGTTAAAAACCTACCAGTTTTACCTGATCTTTCTCACCTTCATTTTTAGTGCCGGCGCAGGACTTATGTCAATCGGACTTATGAAATTGTATCCGATGCAGGCTTTGATGGAAAACGGATTTACAGAGATTCAGGCAAGTGCTATCGCAGGAACCGCCATTGCCGTATTCTTTAGCCTGGCCAATGGATTAGGCCGGATTTTGTGGGGTATCCTCAGCGACAAATTAGGCCGAAAAACTTCTATTATTATCATGACAGCCACACAGGGAATCCTGGTTATTCTATTTACCTATATGGCCGGAAATGAATATTTGCTCTATTTGGGTGCAACACTTATCGGGTTTAACTTCGGTGGAAACTTTGCTTTGTTTCCAACAATCACTGCTGACACTTTTGGTGCAAAAAACGTTGGTCAGAACTATCCTTTCGTTTTCCTGGCTTACGGGTTTGGAGGAATTATGGGACCAATCCTCGGTGGTAAATTAGGCGACATGGGCAATTTCCCATTAGCATTTACTATTGCTGGTGTTGCGGTACTTGTAGGCACTGTTTTAACCATTTTTGTAAAACCAGCTTCGAAGTAAATTGTTATTTACCGGATTGGCCATCATGCCAATTCTGAAATAAAAGATTGCATTTTAAAATAAAACCCTCCGTGATGAACTCGCGGAGGGTTTTTTGTGAATAACGGCAAATATTAACCCGCATTATTCATCTGAAAACGTAGCGAATCGGATGAATTTGTGCTGGCATAAGGGGAGCAATGCGGGAAACCCCGACTTAGAAATACCCATTTTTGGGGAACGAAGTACCTCCCGAAACTTCGGGAATGGTATTACTTAGTCGTAAAAAATTTATGATTTTTCCGGGTTAAAACTTTTAAAAAGTTACCTGATAGCAATAATTGGATTTATTGTTTTTACAGGTATTCTGTTTGCGGTGTATGAATTCTGGTGGAAAGCTACCTGATTATTTTTTTGATTATTTGCTGTGAATCTTTCAATTCGATAACAATAAAATATGCCCCGCTTTTCAAAGCGCTTAAATTCAATTCTAAAATATAAGGGTTATCAGGTTCAATGTTTTTTACGATTACTTTTCTGCCGGTAATATCCAAAACCGAAATGGTATTAATTTTTTTAGGAATAATATCTTTCAGGTTGATGAATAATTGCCCGTTAGTAGGATTTGGGTAAATCATAATAATTTCCTTTTCAGGGCTGACCACATTAACGCTTACCAATCCATCAAGTTTTAAAACTCCTGAATTATCAGGGTCGAGCCAGGGTTTTAATTGCGATGAAGCCGTGCTCCCGATTTGATCCCAGGAGTAGGCGAATTTTCCATAATAGTCAGGGCCGGTAACATAGCTGCAACTTGCATCGCCACCGGTAAGGTGTCCAACTACCAGGCCTTCGTCATTAAAAATGGGAGAACCTGAGGATCCGGGTTCTGTAACTCCCCAATTGGTTTGGGTTTCAGCCCAAACTACCTTCCAATGTGTATTTGGTGTACTTCCCCAATTTGAAGAGACAAGCGGCTGGGTGTAGGTAGATATTTTCTTCACATCGCCTTGAGGATGGTGTATGCTTACGCCTTCCGGGCTGGGCTCATTAATTGCGCTCCACCCGTTGTAATACGGCTCATAATTTAAAGGAATCGGTTCGTTCAGTTGCAAAAGTTTAAAATCTGATAAAACGCCGGCACCACCTGCTGCAGCTAATTTACTTGCACCAACCATTGTAAACGAATTAAATGAAGTGTCGGAGGTAGGATTGTCACAGCTTGAGCCCTGGTATCTGAAATAAAAAATCCAATTGTCGTAATCGTTTGCCGAAGCATTTGGGCCACAATGATCGGCAGTAAAAAAGTAGGGTGTATGATCCTGCAGGGTATTATTAAGTAGTCCTCCGGTACACCATACCTGACTCATTCCTTGTTTAACAATAACGCGTGCAACGCCTTTGGCCTGCTGTTCCCAATTATTTCCTTCCGGGCACTCCACATTCACTTCGCAAGTGTCAGAGCCGCCAAATCCTTTGTTTTTTAAGGCATGGTGGGCAGTGCGGTAAACATAACTTACTTCACCAATTAAAATAATTGGTTTTTCGTTTAAGCCGTCCGGCTGAAAATATTCAAGAATCGTGGTTTCGCCAAAGATCATTTCGGTGGCAAAAGTCCCTCCATTTTTATTGTTCTGATCCGTAAAGGCTCCAATGGTCTGGTTTTTATCATCATTGTATAAAAATAATTTACCACCTTTCGGAATTGAAAACTCATCATAATACAAGATCAGAGCCTGAGCATCCTTTGAGTTTATGGATAAGCGGCAAATGTTACTTTCATCACTTAATTGCATCCATTTTCCATGCTCAACAAGATTGATTTTCACTTCGCTTGAAACAGCAAAACGCATGGCAATTCCATATTTATCTGTAAAAGCATCTTCATCAAGCAAGCGTTTTACATCTGGAGCCGGAATGGTGATTTCCGGAAAATCATCGTTTATTATTTTATGTGTGATACTTGGCGGGGTGCTTTTTTGACTGATTTGGGCATTAACACCGTAAGAAAAAAGAAAGGTGAAAAATATCGTGAAAAAAAAGAAAGGAATTTGTCGGTTCATATTTTTAGTTTTTGATAGATATTTACAAAATTAGAAAAAAATGGATTGGACGGTAGTAATTACATAAAAATGGTATTTGAACCAGTAAGCCAATAAGCTCAATAAATTTTTGAACACGGATGACCCCGAAAAAACGGGGCAGGTACTGATTAAGCAGATTTACACTGATTTCTTTATTTGAATTTACTACTGTCCGAGTAAATTTAACAGATTCCTCCCTTTGGTACCAATGACATGTTTGTGTAAGAAGTTTGAGTGCAGGTTGCCGGAGAGACCTCTCAATCCCCGAAGGGTCGGGGCAGGCTGCTGCGCTCTTTCGAGGTGACAGGGCTTTGGGAGAAGGGGGGGTGGGAGAAAGTGGGTGCGAAGCGCCCACTTTCTCCCACCCCAAATAAATCTCCGGGCTTTGTCATTTCGACTGAAAAACGCAGCGAAGTGAAGTGAGGAATCTTTTTCATATTTTTGTTTTTTAGTCGGACAATAGTGATTTGAATTAATAAACCAATCACCAATATCTAATCACCAATAACTAATATCTAATCACCATTAACTATTAACGGTTAACCAATAACCAATAACTAATATCCATGTCTCATCATCGCAATTAAACTTTTCTTGGGTACCTTATTTCTAATATTCTGCCATTTTTTGGCAGAATATTAGAAATACGGTACTATTAATAGTAAATTTGGCGGCTTATAAAAATAAATCTGAAATTATGGAATACATAAAACAAACGCTCAGAGATAAGCCTTCGGCAAGATGGGCGATGATGGTGTTAGTAAGTTTTTTAATGGCGGCAAATTATTATTTCTACGATGCGCTTTCACCATTAAAAACCTTATTGCAGGAAAAACTAAATTTTAGTTCACAGGATTTCGGAATTGTTGCAGGGTTTTATGCCTTCCCGAATACCTTTCTGCTTATGGCAATTCTGGGTGGTATTATTCTCGATAAAATGGGTATCAGGCCAACCGGACTTTTGTTTGCGGTATTTATGATGATTGGCGCTTTGCTAACGGCTTATGGAACTACCGATTACTACGCCAATGGAGGTTTTGGTTATGGCTTGATGAGTTCATTTTTAACTTCCTATTCTCCCGAACTTAAAATGATGTCGTTTGGAATGCTGATATTTGGGCTGGGTGCCGAAACAAGCATCGTAGTAACAAGTAAAATTTTGGTAAAGTGGTTTAAGGGGCATGAGATTGCCCTGGCCTTTGCACTTAACCTTGGTATTGCCCGAATTGGAACTGCATTGGCTTTTAATCTTTCACCTCGTTTAGTGATGCCCGATTTTTGGGCTGCCCCCGTTTGGTTTGCGGCCATGCTTTTACTCATTGGGTTTCTTGTATTTCTGGTTTATATAATGTACGATGTAAAACTCGATCGGCAGATGCAAACCAAAACAAGACTTATTGATAAGGACGAGGAATTTCATATTTCCGACCTCGGCAAACTTTTTACCAACCGCTCGTTCCTTTTTATTACAGCACTTTGCGTTACCTTTTATGCCGCTGTATTTCCCTTCCTGAAATACGCCCCCGATTTCTTTCATCATAAGTTTGGGGTTTCGATAAAAACTGCCGGCGATATTGCCTCACTGCTACCCTATGGCACTGTTCTTTTTACCCCGCTATTTGGCTGGTTTGTCGATAAAAAAGGCAAGAGTGCCACACTCATGATTTATGGATCGTTGCTATTGATATTTGTTCACCTTATGTTTAGCCTTACCACCTTTAACGTTTACATTTTGATGGTGCTATTAGGAATCGCTTTCTCGCTGGTTCCTGCGGCCATGTGGCCCTCGGTGGCAAAAATTGTTCCGGAGCATCGGATTGGAACCGCTTATGGGGCAATGTTTTCTTTCCAAAACCTGGGGCTGTTTGGAGTGCCTATTCTGGCCGGAACAGTGCTTGACATGACCAATCCCGGAGTAACTTCTCAAATGATAGAAGCAGGAGCTACACTCGAATATACTCCCACAATGCTTATGTTTGTTGGCTTTGGGGTGTTAGGTTTTATTTTTGCATTGCTTCTAAAGTGGGATGATAAAACCTCGGGATACGGATTGGAACTGCCATCAAATCAGAGTGTGGAACAAGAAGGTAAATAAGTTTTTATAATTTCAAACAGATGAACCTAAATCAAACACTCAAAGATAAAGTCGGCGTAAGGTTTTCCATTTTGCTGCTTGTTGCTTTTGTGCAGGCTGCAAATTATTATTTTTATGATGCCATCTCCCCTTTGAAACGAACCCTTGAAACAGAGTTTGGTTTTAGCTCCTCCGATTTCGGATTGTTTGTTTCGTTTTATTCAGTTCCCAACACGTTTTTGTTAATGGCCATTGTTGGCGGAGTTATCCTTGATAAATTGGGTATCCGCCGAACAGGCTCATTATTCATAGGCATGATGACCATTGGCGGTTTTATTACAGCTTATGGAGCCAGTACAATTTACACTTCGGGCGGGCCAATGTATGGCCTGATGAGCTCTTTTATGCCGCAGTATTCGCCCGAATTAAAAATGATGCTTCTTGGACGGTTTTTCTATGGCCTGGGTGCCGAAACAAGCATTGTGGTTATTAGTAAAATTATTGTAAAATGGTTTAAAGGTAAAGAGCTTGCCCTTGCTTTTGGATTGAAAATAGGTATTGCCCGCTTGGGTTCTTTTGCTGCTTTTTATTTTTCTCCAATTATCAAGGATAATGCCTCTCACTGGACTGTGGCTATATGGTTTGCCTCAATATTGCTGGGGATTGGCTTTCTCGCTTTTCTTTATTATACCATTTTTGATAAGAAATTAGATAGACAAACCAACGATCAGGTAACCTTGCTAAAGCAGGATGAGCGCTTTAGCATGAGTGATCTGGGGAATTTGCTGACAAACCGATCGTTCATATATGTCTCACTACTTTGCCTTACTTTTTATTCGGCAGTGTTTCCTTTCCAGTCATTTTCACCGGATTTTTTCCTGAATAAGTTTGGTCTCGATGAGCAGGCAAGCGGAAAAATCGCCTCATATTTAAGTTTGGGTACAATGTTTTTTACCCCGTTTTTTGGCTTCCTGGTTGATAAAATAGGGAGGAGCGCTACCTTTATGATTTTTGGTTCCGTGCTGCTTGTACTTATCCATCTTACCTTCGCATTAACAATGATCAATCCCATAATTCCGATGGTGCTGCTTGGCGTAACTTTTTCACTTGTACCCGCTGCAATGTGGCCAACGGTAGCTAAAATTGTAGATGAGAAAAAAATTGGCACTGCTTATGGGACTATGTTTTCGATTCAGAATCTTGGGCTGTGGGCTTTTCCGCTATTGATAGGAATAGTGTTGGACAGGACGAACCCTGAAATTACCGAAGCGGTAAAAGCCACAGGAAACTATGTTTATGATTATACCTGGGCAATACTTATGCTTGCAGGCCTCGGTGTTGTGGGCTTAGTTTTTGCTTTGTTGCTTAAGCGCGAAGATAAAGTTGCAGGCTATGGTTTGGAACTGCCATCCAATAAGAAGAAATAGATAGGTAGATTCAATTATATTTTCTTCTTTTTACTTAGTGGTTCTGGGTGATCTAAGTGTCTCAGTGGTGAATTTTAGAAGGTTACCACCCACATAGTGATGCCCGCTTCGCGAGGCGAGCCTATGGCATAAGGCGCTAAGTTCACAAAGATTCACTAAGATGCATTATCCACGACATTCAATTTTCGCTAAGTAAGGAATTCTGTGATTTTGTAATGATGATTAATACAGATCAAAAAAAAAGCCTCCCATACCGGGGGGCTTTTCTTATGCTAATCGTGAAAGCTATTTCATTTTGATCACCTTGAAAACTTCTGTTTTATTTCCTGCAATAATTTGCACGAGATAAACGCCTGCCTCAATTTTACTTACTGCCTCACCGGTATTCCAGATCAGGGAATTGTTAAGCATAGATTCTGTGGTAAATGATTTTACGATTCGGCCATTCAAATCTGTGATGCTTACCTTTTCAATAGCTTCATTGAAATTTTTCAAATCGATGGTGAGCTTATCGGTGAAAGGGCTTGGGTAAATGTTGACGATTCTTTTAATGTTCTCCTCCATACCTGGAATAACATCCAGATCAACGGCAATGGTTTGGTAATATACCCCGGCATTCGATGTAATTGGCACCGAATCGTAGGCCATTGTAACAAATCCTTCGCCTATGGGGAAATCAATATTAACAACAAAAGTCATTTCTTCTGAGGGCATCAGAGTGTGAGGTAAGGTTTGAGACATTTCTGGTACATACCACATAATTGGATCGTATCCTGACTGTTGTATTTCCGTTATGGTTACGTCAACATTTGATGAATTTTGAATGGTCGCGGTTTTGCCTTCCCAAAGTGATTGTTCATCCAAAAACCAGAGCGTGTCGGGGGTTGTAGTAAGTTGCCCCATTTCAGTAACCTCAAAATGTACAGGAATTTCTATTTCAGGATTGTCCGGGTCGTTTGAGCTTACAGTCATTAAGCCTTCATGCATGCCGGGTTCAAGTTCTGAAGCATCAAACATAATATTGATATCAACGCAATCGCCGGGAGCAAGAGTTCCTGTGGCAGGTTCAACACCAAGCCAATCAATTTCGCTTACCATGTAGGTAAATGTAATGTCAATTCCTGTTGACTGGTGGCCGCCATCGCCGTAAGTATCTTCAATCCATAAACGCCAGGTTCCATTCATGTCTTCACCGTTAAAATCTATCATATCAATGGTGTAATTACCACTTGGCGATCCGGCAAAAAATGAGCTTGCAGTACCCTGGGGCGACATCAAATGAAAACTACTTTCTTCGGGGTAATTGTCGGTAATCCATGTAAAACTAAGCTCGGCACCTGCAAGAATTCCGGTGTTCGAAACTTCAAACTCAGTCCAGTTGGCCTCTGTCCAGGTATTGTAATTGTAGGAGCTTGCTGTGGGATTATCAGGAACAGTTTGTGAAATATTTCCAAAAACTGCAGTATTGCTTTCTATACTATAAATTAATTCCAGTTCCCCGGTGTTGCAAATTGTGAGTGTTTCGCTGGCTGTCTGGCCCATCGGGGCAGAAGTTGAAATCTCATCGGGCGTAATACTAATTTGTGCAAAAGCCTCTTCGCCGGCAAAAAACGTGTGTGGGTCAGGTTCACCGATAAATGGGTGGTATTGATGGTTTCCATTTTGATCGGCAGCATACAAATAATAATCCACCTGGCTTCCCTGTTCTGCTCCGGAAATGGCTCCTGTCCAAACTTGTCCTGAAGTATTTGCCATATTGGCCATTTGCCAGTTGCCTCCGTTAAAGCGATAATAAATAAGTACCGAATCATTGTAAAGTTCAGCCCCGCTAAATGCTTTGATGGTGGCTTCCAGTTCGTACTCACTTTGTATGGCTTGTTCTCCAAGCAAAGCCACGTGCCTGATATGAACCATATTCTGGTCGGCAATTCCTTTGGTGCGGCAGTGAAGTGCATCTGTCGATTCCCAACTGCCTGTAAATCCAAATACTTCATAGCCGGGCATGGCTTCCTCATAGCTGGCCAGCGCCTCATCGTCCCATGCTGAATTTGTGATGGGTACATACACCCTTTTGTTCAATATTAAAGAGTTGGTGTATGGCTGATCATTTGGAGTATAAACCCTGTAAACCTGGAAGGGTGTTCCATAAGGCGATGCTTGTGAAGCATAGTAGGCCGCTGTTGCTTCAATTTCATCGTATTGCGCGTGGGTTTCAGGAACCGAGCGGATCAATACTTTATCAATGTCAAGGAACTTTCCCCAACAGTCAATATGGTCGATATAGGTATTGTTGGGGTCTTGTACCACCATGTAGTTTTCTATGCCGAGATAATCTTCAAAAATTTGTGCTATTTCAGCGTGGGTATGTGATGGGTTTTCGTCCCAGATTAACTGCGAAGAGGAGGCTATGCCCATACCGCTGGTCATGTAATTGCCACCTGCAGTTTCAATGTCCATTTCAAAAAGGTTGAAGCCAAAGGCATCGGCAACTTTTGATGGAATTGCATTGTCGGTAGGGCGGGGGCGGTTGTAGGTAAAGTCAATGATTCCCAGTTCATCGTTTCCGTCAATTACAAACCAGGGGCCGTAGTCGCGGGTCCAGTATGAATCGGAGGGTGCAATGAGAAATTCACAGTTGTCGAGGTTTACTCCCTGGTTGTTGTACTGGTTGGTAACGTAGGTTTGTTCGCTGGTGTTTGCCACAATGGTTGTAACCACACATGCCTGCGACATTTCAACAATAAGGTTGTAAGGAATCCCAAAGGAATACCTGATGAGTACCGATTGCATTTTATCAAATTCGGCAAGATTGGTAACAGGCCCGTCAGGAGGATCGGTAACAGCTTTGTTGATGCCAATTAAATGCTTGAGTTTTGCCTCTTCGGGTGTCATCCAATGTTTTAAAGTAAGAGGTTTGTCTTTTGCAGATTGTTCCTGAGCCCGGGCAGAGTAGCTGAAAATCAGTGTAAGTAAGACGAGAAATGTGAGTGTTTGAGTAAAAAAATTCTTCATGATTAATTTGAGTTAAAAAATGAATGTATGATCAAAAAAGTTGAGGGGCAAAAATAGTTAATTTGTGTTAAGGGTGGGAAAGCTGAATTTAATGATTGGAATTTTTATCCAGATGAAAACGGGTTTTATTCAAATTCAGTCAAATCAATTTCCTTAATTATCCGATGTAATCGGATAATTATGCTTATTTTTGTCCGATGGCATCGTATAATACTTAAAAATGATGGAAGAAACTTTATTTAGATTCAATCCCTGGTGGGAAAATAAATCCGGACTTCAACTTATCTCCAGGTCAGGATATATGGCTCTGATGAATGAAGCTATTGATACGAACAGGATAATTCTGATTTCAGGCTTACGCAGGGTGGGTAAAACATCTCTAATGAGGCTTACTATCCAGCACTTAATCGATCAAATTAAAATTGATCCCAAAAAAATTCTATATGTTAGCCTGGATGATTATACATTGAAAAATGCAACCATTTTGGAGATCATTGAGGATTTCAGAAAAATCCATTCCATCAAATTCGATGAAAGGATTTATATTTTTCTTGACGAGGTAACTTATAAATCGGATTATGAAATTCAGCTCAAAAATCTGTATGATTCGCACAATGCAAAAGTGTACGCCTCCTCTTCCTCATCTTCATTGCTCAAGGATCGAAAGCAATATATTACTGGTAGAAATAAAGTTATCGAAGTTTTACCTCTCGATTTTGAGGAGTATCTTCTGTTTAAAGGGATCGAAATTTCAAGATCTGATCCGCACATCCGTGAAACCGAGTTTGAAAACTTCCTGAAAACCGGTGGCATTCCTGAGTATGTAATTACTGGTGAACCATCCTATATCCATGAACTGGTTGACGATATCATTATGAAAGATATTGCCGCCATGCATAACATAAAACAGCCTGCGGTGCTGAAAGACCTGTTTATGCTGCTTATGGAGCGATCAGGGAAACAAATTAGCTTAAACAAAGTAGGAGTAATTCTGGGAATCTCTGTTGATACCGTTTCGAGGTACCTTAGCCTTTTTCAGCAGGCGCATCTGGTTTATGCTGTAAGCAGATATGGTACAACCAATGAGCGTTTGCTTTCACCGAAAAAAATCTATGCCCCTGATACCGGTATCCGCGTTTATTACACAGGTTTTAGAGATAAAGGCAGCCTATTTGAAAATTATGTTTTTCTAAAACTGAAGAAGTATAAGCCCGGGTATATTTACCAGAACCAGACTGAACTCGATTTCAGACTTGAGAATGGGACAATTGTTGAAGCCAAATATCATCAGGAGCCGCTTTCTGATAAACAGCAAAACCTGTTGGATAGTTTTCCTGCCGGATCTCGTCACGTTATCCGTAACGATGAAGATTTGAAAATGCTTCTAAATAGCTTGTGATTTTTCTCTAATAACTGTACTGTGGGGCTTAGAACCCTTTCTCCTTTCATTCCACTTGGAATATGATCAAAGAAATGGGTAGCTGTTTATTTTTTCTTACCCGACTTTGCATAAGGATTAAATGCAAGGCACAAATCTATCCAGTATTCCAGGTCGGCATCCATGTCCCAGCCATCGGGTTCTACATAAATATAGCCTTTCATGGGGCGTTTGGTAAAATCCATTTCGCGGCAACCTTGGCGACTCAGGGCTGCTTCATAAGCGTCAGTCCCCACGCGTGCCATCATGTTGTCTTTTATAACTCCCACACACATTTTGCCATCCACCATGTAGGCAATGCCTCCCATCATTTTCTTTCCTTCAAAATTTACGTGCTTTTGGTTTAAAATGATTTCAATCCTGTCGGATAAATGTTCGTTGTATGCCATGTTTTTAGTTTTTTAGTTTTCAGTGCCGGGCTTTGCCCGTGCATCCACGAAAAATCAAGAAAATCATAAATTTTCTATTTTTCGGGATTCTCAGTCTTCAGTCCTCAGTCTTCAGTTGCCAGTCCACAGCCAGTCATTCCTGGCAATTGTGAAGCTTTGCAATTTTACTTATTTTTAAATATGAAAAAAGTTTTTAATGAATTGAACTCCTTAATGTATCTGCCAAAAGTTTATTCTATTAATCAGCGTTTAGTGAAATTTTGTGCTTTGTGGCAAAAGTAAAAAATGATGCCACTAAATCACGAATACACGAATGCCCACAAAAAATAGAGCATATAGTTCTATGTTGTCAATAAAGTTAGAAGTATTGATTTCAGAATTGTGTATTGCTATCGAAGGTTTCAGCTTGCTATGAATAATCAACATCTGAAATCTATGCCAAATGGCTTTATCTATGGGAAAATCGCTAATCTTCTCCGTAGGAGTCCTTCGGACAATCGTGAAATTTTTTATGCCGCTTTTTTGGCCAAACACCCATAAATACACAAAAAGGCTTTATCATGCTTTTAAACATTGATAAAACCCCTTGAATTGTTTTCTTAATTTGGTGCTTGTCACCGGCAATCGTCTATGACACCTCCATTTTATCCTTGCTCATCCATACCAAAATAATGATTTCGAGACGGGCAATTAAAAATGAAACCACTCCAAATAATGAGGATAGGAGGGTTAGTTTTAATCCGCCTGCCACCATTTGTGGAGAGAGATCACCCATGGCTTGTATGGTGTCGAAAGCCATTATCAAACCAAAAGTTTGACCTAAAAACCCAATCGCAATGGCAAACCATCCCACGGAAGTGAGCAGGGAAATGGTTTTTGGGTTTGAGCCTTTCTCGATAAGACCTTTGATGAAAATCCCGATAATGATAAAAATCAGGATCAGAATGAGGTAGGTAAATGGAGCACCCTTGTTTAATTTTGAAATAAATCCGTTAATCGTTTTGTGTTTTAAATGAATAATGAGACCAGTCTAAAAAGCTACAAAACCCCTAAATCCCCTAAAGGGGACTTTCCCAAACTACTGATTTTTAGTGCTTCTCCCTTTAGGGTTAGGGGTAAAAAGGACTAAAAATCAGTAGTATTGGGGTTTTTAGACCAAACTCAATAATGATTCAAAAGTAAGATGCCTTGTTGCTCAAAAATATAATTCGTGACCAATAGACGATTAAGCAGCCATTTCAACAAAATTAACACATTAAAAGGAAAGTAGAGTGTGTCTTTGATATTTTGTTTTTGAAAAATCACTAGCCACATCCTTTAGGATGTAGTTTGGATTTATTGTGTGAATAACCCCCCGCCTGTTCGCTGTCAATGCCAAAGGCATTGACAGCGAACAGGCGGGGGAGAACTTACTGTAAATTCAATATTCCCCGGGTTAACTCGCCTCGCTCGCCTCGCTGGCGAAGCGGGCTGCGAAGCGGGAACCCGGGGCAATTGAAGTGAACCGACTTTATAAATCGACAATAGTAAGCAATCAATATTGCAAAATGAGGAGCTAATCCTGTAGTTGGCCTATAAAATAATGATGATAATCAGATTTTAATTAATATTGCCTTGATGAATATGTTGCATTTTATTAAAACCAGGGTGGTGCTGACTCACATTGTTTTGTGGGTTGTAGTATGGTTTTTCTATGTGTATTTTTTTAGTTTCAACTCCGGCAACCGGGAGTATGTGCTCTGGTTTGCAAGTTTCCTTATGCCAATCACCATAGCTGTAAGTTATTTTGTAATTTATGATTTGATACCAAAATACCTGCTTCCACGCAAATATTATCAATTGGCACTCAAAACTTTTTACACCCTGGTATTTTCTTCGTATCTCATTGTGCTTGTCATTATTGGAAGCTACATGACATTAACGAATTTCCAGGTTCAACAGATGCCACCCATGGCAAAAAATGTGGTTTCTGTATTAATTTTAGTTTACATGATTGTCGGCATGGTTTCTTTTATAAGTGTGTTAAATCATAATTTCAAAACAATTTCCCAAAACAAGGAGCTTCAAAACAAGATACTTTCAACACAACTGAAATTGAAAGAGCAGGAATTGCTTTACTTGAAAAAACAAATCCACCCGCATTTTCTTTTTAATACGCTAAATACAATTTACGGTTTTGCTTTGGCGCAATCCAAACAAACCCCTGATATCATCCTAAAACTTTCCAATCTGTTGGATTATATTCTTTACCAGATCGATAAACCCATGGTTAGTTTAAACGATGAGGTGATGCACATTAAAGAGTACATCGACCTGGAAAAAATCAGATTTCAGGATACCTTAACCGTAAAGTTTAGTTCGGACAAAATTGACGAAAATATCCAGGTTGCGCCCATGCTACTTATTCCTTTTGTTGAAAACGCTTTTAAGCATGGCAACATCATTGATGGTTTTTTAAGCATTGAAGTAGAAATATCTCTTGTCGGCGACAAGCTCGATTTTATGATTAAAAATACTGTATTACAAGATGATATTGAGAATGGTCGTGGTGGGCTGGGGCTTGAAAATATCAGGAAACGGCTGGATTTAAATTACGGCCTGAACTACAATTTGAATACTGAAATTAATCAAAACTGGTATCAGGTAAATCTTTCCATCATTAACTTAAAGCATTTAAAAAATGGCTGAAAATATTCGATGCATAATCGTTGACGATGAACCAGTGGCTCGCGATATACTTAAGCGTCACCTGGCAAAGATTGATACCATCGATGTTGTGGCAAGTTGTAAAAATGCCATCGAAGCTTTTGCAGTGGTCAATAATGAGCAGATTGATTTGATATTTTTGGATATAAAAATGCCGGAAATATCGGGTTTGTCGTTTGCTAAATCCATCAACAAAAACGTAAAAATAATTTTTACTACTGCTTACCGCGAATATGCAGTTGATGGCTTTGAC
Source organism: uncultured Lentimicrobiaceae bacterium (assembly GCA_964593705.1). GTDB lineage: Bacteria > Bacteroidota > Bacteroidia > Bacteroidales > 4484-276 > SABY01. Next base: position 70,454 of record CAZQIV010000005.1, read on the forward strand.
CTGCAGGCGGTGGATTACCTGTTGAAACCTGTTTCATTTGAGCGGCTGCTACAGTCGATTCAAAAATACGCGAACGAAAATAGCCCTGTTCGTGACACAAAAGTTGAGGAGGTGTTGGTGGAGCAGCAGGATTTCATTTTTGTGCGATCTGACAGGAAAATGATCAGGATAGGTTTTGCAGAAATTCAATACATCGAGAGTTTGAGCGACTATATTAAAATCTTCCTGAAAGACAAAATGGTCGTTACCCGCGAAGCTATTTCGAGTATTGAGGCCCGGCTTCCCCGCAAGGATTTTATCAGGATTCACAGGTCGTTTATTATCTCAAAAGCTCACATTGTTTCTTTCACCAACGAATTTGTGGAAGTAGGCGATGAAGAAATTCCAATCAGCCGCAGTTATAAACAGGAAGTGTTGCAGCGCTTGGGCAATTGAAATTGTAGTTTGCGAACAAACAAATTTGTTTGATACAATCAAACAAATATGTTTGATTATATCAAACAGTTTTGTATTTTTGCATTGAACAATATTTTTGCTATGATTCTTGAGAGTGTAATAAAGCAGGTGCTTGAGTTGCAACGAGACCGGTTAAACCAAAAGGATTCCGGATTAAAACGGGAATTAATTCCGGCCACTACAAGTTTATCATCCCATGCATTAATCATTTCAGGCATCAGGCGTTGTGGTAAAAGTACGCTGTTGCTGCAAATGATGCAGTCGCTAAATTTGGATGACATCCTGTTTTTAAACTTTGATACGCCGCAATTGTATGGATTTAATACAAGGGATTTTACAAGGTTGGATAAAATTATTAGCAGCGAAGGAGTCTCCCTGTTGTTTTTTGATGAAATCCAATTGGTTGAAGGCTGGGAAATGTATGTACGCCAAAAGTTGGATGAGGGATTCAGGATAATTGCCACCGGGTCGAATGCCTCCATGCTTGGACAGGAATTGGGTACCCGCCTCACGGGCAGACATATCACGCAAGAGCTATTCCCGTTTTCTTATTCTGAATTTTTGAGTTTTCGTTCGCTTCAGCCTTCCGGCGATAGCCTGGAGTCGTACACGATGCTTGGTGGTTTTCCTGAATTCCTGAAAAGTGAAGCTCCTGAACAACTTATGATGCTCTACGATGATATTCTGGTGAGAGATATTGTGGCGAAGTATGGAATAAAAGATGCGGTTTCGCTTAAGCGATTGGCTAACTACCTGCTTGCCAATATTGGAAACAGGATTTCAGCAACAAAACTTAAACAAGCTTTGATGATTGGTGCAACCAGCACTGTTCTCAATTGGTTATCTTATCTTGAGCATTCTTATCTTTTTGCTTTTATTTCCATGTTCAGCTATTCGTCCAAAGCACAACTAATTAACCCGAGGAAAGTCTATGCTATCGACATCGGCCTCGTACAGACAATGTCGGTAAGTAAAACAGATGACAAGGGAAGAAAACTTGAGAATTTGGTGTATCTGCATTTGCGCCGTAAATATAATGAGTTATACTACTATAATAAACATGGGGAGTGCGACTTTGTGGCATTTCAAAATGGCTCAGTCACAGAACTGATCCAGGTATGTTATGATTTAAATCCTGATAATATCGACAGGGAGGTGAATGGTTTGATGGATGCCATGAAGTTTTTTAATTTTGAGAAAGCCATTGTCGTAACTTTAGCCGATAGTGATGAAATCGAAAAGAATGGATACAAAATTGCGGTAATCCCGGCTTATGAATTTTTACAGTAAATTTTGTCGGTCTCTGTAAAGTCTTTCCTAATGTAGGAATTATTTTGTGTCTGTCTTTTTAATAATTTTTCCCTCAGATTTCACTGATTGATGCAGTTTTTATCTGCGCCAATCAGCGACATCTGCGGGAGGATTTTTTTTGCTAATTGAAAAGTCGGGCTTTATGGACAGACACCATTTACTTCTTATGGGATTTTAAAACTGCAATAAATCAGGCTAAAAATCGTAAATGCTACATTGAAAATCGGCCTATCTTTGCCGCCGCAAAAAAACTGACTACATGATATCACGAATTTTTAGTGCCACTATATTTTTTCTCATCGCTTTGATGATCGTTTTTTCGTCCTGTAAAAAGGAAGATTCAATCGATAACAGCCCCTCTATCCAATTGAGCTTTTCGTCCGACACCATAATTTTTGATACGGTATTTTCAACCATCGGTTCAATTACCGAGCAAATCAGGGTTTATAATAAATCGGACAATAAAATTAGCATATCATCCATCAGGCTTGCCAACGGGGCCAACTCAAGGTATTCGATAAATGTGAATGGCGAAAGTGGTACAAGTTTTCAGGATGTCGAAATTCGTGGAAATGACAGCATTTTTCTTTTTGCCAAGGTTACGATTAACCCCAACGATAACACCAATCCGTTTATCGTTACCGATTCGATAGTTTTTGAAACCAACGGAAACCAACAGGACGTTGATCTGGTGGCCTGGGGGCAAAATGCAAGATATATTTTGTGGAACAGGAATCCTGCAAACCTTCCCAAATATAGGATTGTTGCCGGTGAGGGTGTGGATACTACCTGGACAAAAGAATTGCCGATTGTAGTTTATGGTTTTGCGGTTGTGGATTCAACAGGAAGTTTGACTATTGAAGCCGGAACAAAAATTCATTTTCACAGCGGCTCGGGATTGTGGATTTACAAAGGCGGTTCGCTCAAAGTGATGGGCACACAGGAAGAACCCGTGTATTTCCAGGGCGACAGGCTTGAAGGTTTTTACAGCGATTTGCCCGGGCAATGGGACAGGATTTGGATTAACGAAGGGGCTGTTGACAATGAAATTAATTATGCAATAATCCGTAACGGATTTATTGGTTTACAGTTGGAGACTTTGCAGCAATACATGGGCAACCAATTGTTTATCAACAATACCATTATCGAAAATATGTCGGGAGCCGGCATTCTTTCAAGGTATTATTTTGTTACAGGGCAAAATTGTGTAATTGCCAATTGCGGGCAATATGCGCTAGCGCTCACACTTGGTGGTGATTATGATTTCAGACAGATGACCATCGGGAATTATTGGCGCAACGGTATCAGAACCACCGAATCAGTTTACCTTAACAATTATTTCATTGATTCGAATAAGCAGGTAGTGGCTTATCCATTTTTCGCCAACATTGCCAACAGTATAATTTATGGTAATCAAAAAGATGAATTGCTTATTGATGATAGTGTGGCAGAATTTCTTTACACTTTCGACCATTGCCTGATAAAAACAGAGATGAACATTGCACAGGATACCAATTTTAAATTCACCCTCAAAAATGAAGATCCTTTGTTTGTGGATTATGCAACAAATAATCTTCAGCCCGACAGTTTATCGCCGGTAATTGGTGCCGGAAGTTTTGAAGTTGCCAACACCGTTCCTGAAGATATCAATGGAAATCCCCGCACCGAGCGCCCGGATATTGGAGCTTACCAATGGATGCCCACGCAGGAGGAGAGAAGGAAATAGTTGGTGGGTTAATCGTCCCGAAAAATAGAAAATTTTCAATTTTCGTAATTTTTCGAGGATGCTCGAGCGAAGCTCGGCATTATTCGTTAATAGTTAATCGTTGTAGGTTACACACCAAAACGCTTCACAAATATGGCTCGCAGGTGTCCAATTGCAGGATATTTTTGAATATTTGTATGTTTCTGTTTCTCCTGATCGCTCCCGCTCGCCATCGGGACGGGATCATTTTTCCAGATGAACGCTAACTGGCTGTGTGCCATGATTTGCTGTTGGCAGTAGTGTTATTTTCCCACAACATTTAATTTACTTTCCTGAATTCGCTCTTTTATATAAGTTCTTAATTCTTCAAAAGTCATATTTTGGGTTTCAGAGCTTATTTTGTCCCGAATGTCACGCATCATTTTTACTGCGTCAAATGTTTTTTCTTTTCTAATCGTTTTCATAATTTCTCAAATCTTTTGGACTTCGTATTTCTATCATTTGGTAACCTAATTTAAGGTTTACCGAATTATATCCTTTAATTTTGTCCAAGTTTACAATATGTTTAAAATTCCAGCTTGCCAAAACATCGACTTTGTTGATTGTCGCCAAAGCAATGTGTCGACAATCTTCAATACTTGATTTTCCTACTACTTTTTCGGCAATGTATTTATTTGCAACCTTAAATTCTTCGTCAAAATATCCTCCAACGACTGAAGTGTCAATATAAATTCTTTGTTTCATAAATTCAGTTTATTTTTTTTCAAATTTACGAAAAAAGCGTAAGTATTTGATTCAAGTTAAAATTGTTCTTATGAAGCTCTCTTTTCACATTACTGCCAACTTTTAATATGGGCCGGCTTATTATGAATGTTCTAAAATATTTTCGTAATCATATTTTTCATATTGCTTAAAATTACTTTTTTCCTTTCTTAATCTGAGTAATTCATTTTTTGCTTGTATGAAATACCATAATTCGGGTTTTGTATGAGAAAATGAACTTAACTTGAAAACTATATCCGGATTTAGTTTTCGTTCTCCTTTCAAATATTTGTGTAAATTAGAATCTTTCATCTCAAAAGCAGAAGCCAGCTTCTTTTTGGTAATATTAAACGATTCTAAATATAGTTTCACAAAATCAAGAATTTTTATCTCAGCATCAATATTTTCATTCCCTATATAGTCTTCAATTTTATACTGTATTGATAATAATTCATTTCGTAATCTTCTTTCAGTAGATTGTTTTTTAGATTCTGATATTATATGGTCTCTAAGTTTTTGAGCTTTACTTTTATTCCAAATATCATTTTTTGTAATTTCCTTATGTATTTTTTGAGTTTTCATAACGATATGAGTTTTTATTTTAAAAATTTCTCAATTAATTTCTCTCCTACTTCAGGATCAATAAGCATAGTAGTTTCGCCAAATCTTTTAGCGTCATATTTAGAGGAATAAAGTTTCATTAGTTTAATCTCATCTTTTTTTTTTCTTCTAAAACATCAAATGCCAACCATCCTTTAAAATCACCTTCTCCTAATTTAAAACTCAACCTGCATGCAAATGCAATCAAACAACCTGCAATATCCTGGAATTCTTTCATGATTCCCTTATTGTGAGGTGCAAGCTCTAAGTATGCCATATAAGGTTCCTGGTTATTGAGCATTTTATAAATTAAACAGCCTTGAATTACATCGGGATTAAGTTTTGTGACTAACGCGTATGTGAATGTATTTTTTCCTTTAGAGTGTTTGGTGAAATTAAATCTCCAACCCATCTGTATATCAGGAAGATTTAACTTAGCTCCTTGTATTATAGATGCGTCAGTCCAGATTCCTCCTTTTATTGTTCGAATTTTGATATTCATAAATTTTCATGTCGTTATGCAAAGATACTAAAATTATACAATACGTACAATTTTGGATTGCATTTTAAGCTTACCCAACCGGGTAGCTTACGCCCCCTAAGAACCGTACGTGCCAGTTTCCCGGTATACGGCTCAAGTACTTTTAATCCCGCACGTGCGGGACGGCGAAGGGAAACCCGGCTGTTATTTGTGTAACAGCCTTGGCAATTCTGTTTTGAAGCCTGCTCACCTGGAAGATAACTTTGCCCCATGGAATGGTTTGCCAGTTATCAAAGTGGTGTGGTTGTGCACACGATAAATTTTCATTTTCGCTCATTTGCTTTTTCCAACCTCTCTCTCCGACGTTTCCCGATGCCTTACGGTTACGGTTTTATCCGCCAACTGGCGGTGAGAGCATCGGGCTTCCATAGCCTGTCCCGATTTTCTCGGGATTCCACATAAGTGACAAATGCGAGGGGTTAGGCTCATCCTGTCTGCCGACTGATCTGCATCTTTCCCGCATGTGCGGGATTAAACGCTTGTATCCTGCCAGTCTGCCATTTTGGTTGAAGCGTATCAGTCTCATTTTTACTCACAACTTGAGTTGTGTTCAATGATAATGGCAATTTTGTATCATTTTGTTCGCTCCTTACGTTATTACGGCAGTTACGGAGTGTTCAATTAATTTGGCCTTGCCCACAAACCCATGCCCTGAATCGGTATTGAGACCCCGAAGACAGTCTGCCTCGCGGTTTCGTGCCCCACTTTTTGGATGCGAAATCCAAGCGTTTGGTACAATTTCCCGGGAGCTTCAATCCCGCAAGGTGCGGGACTTCACCATACATCAGTTGTCCCGGTAGGGTACTGTTGGAAGAACAACAGGTTTTATCAAAGAACTAATTCTAAGTAAAACAATCACTTATGCGACATCATGTCGCAATAACGGTTGGTGTATGTTAACATCTGATCTTATTTCTTTTATGTTTTTTCATGTTTATTGAACATATTCCACCTATTTGATGGTGTATGTCTACCCCGTTGGAAAACATAGTGTTTTTCATGCTTTGTAGGATATGATAATGAATTCCAACGGGGTAAATCTCTGTGGCATTTAAGATTTTTTGTCCCGGAAATTGCTGGAAAAGTAGTAAGCCCAATTCCCGTTCCTGTGGGTGTGCATCCAAAGCCAAAGTTATTACGCGCTCCCTCATTTATCGTGAACATTTTCATTAGACCCCCAAAGGGAAGGAATTTTTTCATAAAAAAAGAGGGAAGCACAGTTCCCTCTTTTTGGATATCATCGTGATGTAAAACAATTGCTTGTTTTAGAAAGTCTCTTTTAGGAATCCCGAAAACCCCGATGGGTATCGGGGTCGGGAAGGGTTTTTTTAGTCTTCAGTTCACGGTTTTCAGTTTTCAGTCTTTGGTTTACAAGCACAAGAAACTGCCAATCCTGAAAAATAGAAAATTTTCTTCAAAGGAGTCCTTCGGACAATTTTCGTAATTTTTCAAGCCCGCCTTGCTCGCCTCGTCGCGAAGCGGGTCGCTAATGCAGGCTTTTGTTAACGCGAGGCAGGGATGCGTGGGCGAAGCCCGGCACTGTGGACCGATAATCATTAAATTTTATAATCACAAATGAAGTTCCACAAAAATGGTAGTCGAACCCATATTCTGTCAATTATCAATGATGATGTTTGCTTATGGTTAATCTAACTTTATTAAAAACAAGGATTGAGCAAGGTGAACTCGAAAAGTTATATTATTCCAATTTCTTTTAATAAAGCTTTTTTGGGCTTTACACCCATAATGCGTTTCACCTGCCTGCCATTCTGGAATAATATCATTGTTGGAATATTGCGGATATTATACTTGTTCGAAATTTGTTTATTATGATCCACATTAACCTTGGCAATGGTAACCTGGTTATGGTATTCTTCCGCAATTTCGTTCAATATCGGTGCAATCATTTTACAAGGCCCACACCAGGGTGCCCAAAAATCCACGAGTACCAAACCATTCCGCACTACAGTTTTGAAATTTTTATTGTTTAAGGTTCTGATTTTGTTGCTGGGTGGAGTGTTCTCAGTAGTTTTCATCATCTTTTTATACCCAAAAGCCAAGTAAACTATCACAATGAGTGCGATTCCGCCTAAAATATACCAGATCATAATTTATTCATTTTATTATTTAATCAAATTTAATTTAATGCTAATCATTTTGCCATGCATTGGCTTTTTCATAATTATTTTATCGGTTTTAAAAAGTTGCCAGAAGTACTTGTTTGCAGGCATTTTTAAAATTTAAAAAAAGAACGAGGCTAAAAAATCTTTTCAGCCTCGTTTAAAATTGCTATTGTTTTGTTATCAAAGAAGAAGGTTTAACGTTTCATGGTTTCTTCAATTTCAGCTACCGTAATCGGGATGCGTTTGCCGATTAAGCGGTTGCCGGTTTCAGTAACTAAAATGTCATCTTCGAGACGGATACCGCCAAAACCCAAATATTTTTCAACTTCGGTATAATTGATGAAATCGGTGAATTTGTTCTCTTTTTTCCAGATGTTGAACAAGGCCGGTATGAAATAAATTCCAGGCTCGTTAGTGAGCACAAAGCCAGGTTCGAGCTTGCGACCCAAGCGTAAGTATGCTGTTCCGAATTGCTGAATGCGTTTGGTTTCTTCATCGTAGCCCACATGGTCTTCGCCGAGACCTTCCATATCGTGTACGTCCATGCCCATCATGTGTCCCAGTCCGTGGGGGAAAAACATGGCATGAGCGCCCTGTTTTACAGCTTCGTCCACATCGCCTTTCATCAAGTTTAGGTCTTTGAGTCCGGAAGCAATTACACGTGCTGCCAGCAAGTGAATGTCCTGATATTTCACGCCCGGCTTAATGGCTGCGGTAACTGCATTGTTGGTATCCAAAACAATTTGGTAAACATCTCTTTGACGGGTTGAAAACTTACCGCCAACAGGCACTGTACGGGTAAAATCGCTGGCATAGTGGGTTACGGTTTCGGCACCGGCATCGGTAATCATCATGCGTCCGGCCTGCAAAATCTGGCTATGGTCGTGGTTGTGCAGGGTTTCGCCATTTTGTGAAAGGATAACCGGGAACGAAACCATTGTGCCATGCGCCAGGGCAATGCCTTCGATGGTTCCTGCAATGTTGCGCTCATGCTCGCCGGGATGTGCCATTTTCATCGAAGTAACATGCATTTCGTAACCTATGGCTGCGGCCTTTTCGAGTTCTGCAATTTCGTGTTCATCTTTAATATTCCTGAGTGCAATCACTACCCTGATCAGCTCCAGCGAGGATTTTTCTTTTTGTTCTGCAATTCTTATCCCGGTGAGGCCTTCGATCTGAATTTTGGTTTCGCCGCGATATGGAGGCAAAAAGTGAACCTGCCTGCCATTGCTTATAGCCTTTTTCAAAAAGCTACCCAAATCTTTCATGGGCTGCACATTTTCAACGGCCACCTTTGCTGCATAATCCTTCGTCGAGGGTTGAGGACCCATCCAGATGATATCGTCGATTTCTACATCATCGCCAAAAATGATGTCCTTGCCCTCATCAAAATCAATTACACCTGCAAGCCCCTGCAAGTCGATCCCAAAAAAGTAGAGGAAGTTACTGTCCTGCCTGAAATGAAAAGTGTTGGCCGGGTAGTTCATCGGCGAATCCACATTGCCCATAAAAAGTGCAATACCATTGTTGATTTTTGCTTTTAGAGCGATTCTTCTGTTTTTATAAACTTCTGCTTTAAACATGTTGTATATTTTTATGTATTAAAATGTTTTTTGTTGTGCCTGCAAATTTAGGTAAAAGAATAGAGATGGAGAATTAAGCGAGTTGAGCGAGGAAGATGATTTGAGCGAACGAAGTGAATTAAGTGACTTAGGCGAACGAAGCGAAGTAGGCGAAGTAGGTGAATGAAGAGACCGAAGCGAAGTAGGTGAATGAAGAGACCGAAGCGAAGTAGGCGAATGAAGAGACCGAAGCGAGGTAGGCGAATAAAGCGAAGTAGGCGAACTAAGAGATCGAAGCGAAGTAGGCGAACTAAGAGACCGAAGCGAGGTAGGCGAATAAAGCGAAGTAGGCGAACTAAGAGACCGAAGCGAAGTAGGCGAATAAAGCGAGGTAGGCGAATGAAGAGATCGAAGCGAAGTAGGCGAAGGAAGCGAATTAAGCGATTTAGATAAATGTGATTTTTTTTTGTTATTATTCATATTTAAATTCTTATGGTAGGGCAAAGGCACGTTTTGTCTTTAATTTCCACAATCATTTTCAAAATCAAAAATTATAATTCATTTGATAAAAAATGTTTATTTTTGCAACATTGTTGCAAAAATATAATTGAATTGGCCACCGAAGAATTATTAAAAAAGTTTAAGCTGAGCAAAACCAGTGTGAGGGAAGATATCCTGCATGTATTTCTTGAAAGCTCCCTTCCCTTGTCGATGAATGAGCTAAAAGATAAAATGAGTTTGGATTGCGATAGGGTAACACTTTATAGGAATTTGAAGAAATTCACCACCAAAGGTATTTTGCATGAAGTTTATCTTGATAAGCAAGATTCGAAATATGTGCTACCCGAAAGCATTGTAAATCCGGATAAAGCATACAGCGAACATTTGCATTTTAAGTGTGTGAACTGCGAAATGGTAAGATGCCTGACCGATCAGGAGATTATGCATATTACCTTACCGGAGGGCTTTAAAAAAGTGGAGGCCAACTTTGTGATTTATGGCTTTTGTGATGTTTGCAATAAGCTTTGATTTTTTTAATGGAAACCATAAATTCTTATTAAATAGGTTGGAATAATATTGAATTTAAATTGAATGAAATGAAAGTAACAGCTTGCCGTAAAACGCATTTTAATGCTACGCACCGTCTGCATAATACTAACTGGGACAATGATAAAAATGAAAAGGTTTTTGGATCGTGTAACAATCCGAACTATCACGGCCATAATTATGATTTGGTTGTAAAGGTGAAGGGGGAAGTTGATTCTGAAACAGGCTATGTAATCGATATTAAAGTACTGAAGGATATCGTAAAGGAAAATATCGAAAACCGCTACGACCATAAAAACCTTTATCTTGATGTGGATGATTTCAGAGACCAGAATCCAAGCGCTGAAAATATTGCCATCAGGATTTGGAATATTTTACGTGAGAAGATCGATCCTGAATTCGAATTATCGATAGTGCTTTACGAAACAGAAAGAAATTTTGTGGAATACGATGGGGGAGATTAAGCAGCGGGCAGCCCAAAGTCTCCATTTGGCAGTCCCGATAACTATCGGGATCAGTTGGCAGCTTTATAAAACATCAAAATATAAAAAACAGCAAATGAATTTTAATTACCACAGAAGTACACATAAGTTCACATAAGTAATTAATGACTACAAATGACTACAAATGCCGAAAAAACATCCCGAAACTTCGGGATACGATTTCATATTTTTTCGAGCCCAGGATTCACGAATCCCGGATTTGCAACATCCCTGCCTCGCTTTATCAAAAGCCAACGCTGGCGGAAAGGCGGGCTCGAAAAATTACAAAAATCAAAGATTTTTTATTTTTCGGGATGACTATCAATGACCACAAATGACTTCAAATGACGGCGCAGACGATAAACATCAAAGACCACCAATTTTATAACTAACTCAATAACGATTAACTCAATAACGATTAACTAAATAACGATTAACTAAATAACGATTAACTATTAATGCCGGGTAAAGCCCGGGCATCCTCGAAAAATTACGAAAATTTACAATTTTCTATTTTTCGAAACCAATAACAATTCTCTTGTCACAAATACTAAAATCGGCCATGAGTAGCATACTGATCGCACCGGTAAGGTTTTACCAGTACGCGATTTCGCCATTTACACCGGCGGCATGCAGACATGTACCTTCCTGTTCGGAGTATTCGGTGCAGGCCTTAAAGTTGTACGGCCCCGGCAGGGGAGGATTATTGGCGGTGCAGCGGATTGCCAGATGTCATCCCTGGGGGACATCAGGGTTTGATCCGGTTCCGAAGATTATTATTAAAAAAGTAAATATGAATAAATACATGCCCGGGAAAAAAAGTACGCCCCATTACGATTTACTTAAAGGTAAAATGGTGATGGCGTTTTTAATATTGTTGACTTTCATGGTTTCATGCAGACCAGGGCAGCAACAGTCCGAAGAATCCAAAAATCCGAAAGTGCTTGTGAGCATTTTGCCCTACAAATACTTTGTGGAAAATATTGCTGATGATCTGGTAGATGTAATGGTGCTGATCCCTCCTGGTTCAAGCCCACATGCTTTTGACCCCACTCCACGACAAATGGCTAAAATCAGTCATGTTGATATATATTTTTACAATGGGAATCTGACCTTTGAGCAATCATTGATTGATAAAATGAAAGACAATTACCCAAACCTTGAATTTTTCTGTGTTGATGATGGGATAGAAATTATTGTGAATGAAGAAAGTTTTGATGATGACGATCATTTCGGCCACGATCACAAGCATCATGGTATTGATCCCCATACATGGCTTTCGACTGTGAATGGAAGGATTATTGCAAAAAATGTTTATAGCATTTTATCGCAGAAGTATCCGCAACATAAAGAAGAATTTCTTGAAAATTATAATCAGTTAGTTGCTGAAATCGACATGGTGCATTTTGAAATCACTGAACAGCTCGCCAACATACCAACGCGGAAATTTATGATTTTTCATCCTTCGCTGTCTTACTTTGCCCAGGACTACTACCTGCAACAAATACCGGTAGAATTTGAAGGTAAAGAGCCTTCACCGGCGCAGTTGCGTGCTTCAGTTGATTTGGGTAAAAGGGAAGGGTTGAAAGCTATCTTAATTCAAAAAGAATTTGATATGGAAAATGCCAGGATTATTGCCATTGAATTAGGTGGGAGGGTTGTTCAAATTGATCCCTTATCCGAAATCTGGAATAAAAATTTATTGGATATTGCCGAGAAAATCAGCTTATCATCACATAAGTTATAATGACCATCAATGACTATAAATTACTTTCTTGAACCACAGAAGTACACAGAAGTACACATAAGAGCACAATAATTGTTATGGGTAAAATAATCGAATTAAAAGATATTGTAGCCGGTTACGGTGATGAGGTAATTTTAAAGGATGTGAACTTTAGTGTTAGTGATGAGGATTTTATAGGTGTAATTGGCCCCAATGGTGGAGGTAAAACTACTTTGGTTAAGGTAATGCTCGGCTTATTAAAACCCATATCCGGCAAGGTAATTCTTCATCAAAATGACGATGAGTCTAATCGCCGAATGATAGGATATCTGCCTCAAATAAACAGAACCGATCAAAAGTTCCCGATTTCAGTTTTGGATGTTGTTTTGTCGGGCCTGGCTGATTCTGTTAAATTATTCAAGCGCTTTTCGAAACAAGAAATTTCAAAAGCCAAAGCATTATTGCATCAAATGGGTATAGAGTTGTTGTCGAAAAAAAATATAGGAGACCTGTCGGGCGGACAGATGCAGCGTGTTTTTCTATGCAGGGCCATCATTTCCGATCCTAAATTGCTAATTTTGGATGAACCCAACACCTTTGTAGATAACAAATTTGAAAGCGATCTTTATGCAACTTTAAAAACACTAAACCAAAGGATGGCTATTATGATGGTTTCGCACGATGTTGGAACCATCACCTATTATATCAAAACCATTGCATGTGTAAACAGGGAGTTGCATTATCACGCATCCAACGAAATAAGCCAGGAGCAATTGGCCTCATACAACTGTCCGATTCAAATAATAGCGCATGGTGATATTCCGCACACAGTTCTTCATCAACACAAACATTAATAATTTCTTGAACCACAGAAGTACACATAAGAGCACATAAGTAATAAATGACCATCAATGACAACCAATGACGGCAAAGCCAAATGACCATCAATGACAACCAATGCCGAAAAAACATCCCGAAACTTCGGGATACGATTTCATATTTTTTCGAGCCCAGGATTCACGAATCCCGGATTTGCAACATCCCTGCCTCGCTTTATCAAAAGCCAACGCTGGCGACCCGCTTCGCAGCGAGGCGAGCAAGGCGGGCTCGAAAAATTACAAAAATCAAAGATTTTTTATTTTTTGGGATGACCATCAATGACAACCAATGACGGCAAAGCCAAATGACCATCAATGACAACCAATGACGGCGAAGCCAAATGACTATTAATCAATAACCCATTACCCTTTTCCTCATGGAATTTTTGTTTGAACTTTTAAATTACCAGTTTTTTCAAAATGCAATTTTTGCAGCAATTCTCGCCAGTGTAAGTTGTGGGATAATTGGTTCCTACATTGTCGCAAAACGGATTGTCTTTGTCAGTGGGGGGATTACACACGCTTCCTTTGGTGGAATCGGCATAGGGTATTTCTTTGGATTTAGCCCAATTTTCGGGGCAATGGTTTTTGGTGTGCTTTCTGCTTTGGGAATCGAATACATGTCAAAAAAAACTGATGTTCGCGAAGATTCTGTAATTGCCATCCTATGGTCCCTGGGTATGGCTGTGGGCATAATTTTCGTTTTTCTTACACCGGGCTATTCAGCCAATTTAATGAGTTTTCTCTTCGGGAATATCCTAACAGTAAGTACTTTAAATTTACAGTTGTTGATTGTGCTGGGCATAATTTTGATTTTAGCATTCGTGTCGATGTTTAAAACAATTTTGTTTGTAGCCTACGATGAGCAATATGCCCGCGCCATAAAGCTCCCGGTGGATATGGTAAACTATTTAATGATAACACTTGTAGCATTGACTATTGTGCTTAATATCAGGGTGGCAGGAATAATACTGGTACTTTCATTGCTAACTATTCCCCAAACCATTGCAGGTATTTTTACCAATAATTTTAAATCCATGATCCTGATTTCGATTTTTGTAGGTATGTTTGGCAGCTTTTCCGGCTTACTCATTTCTTATTTTTTTGATATTCCCTCCGGGGCATCTATCATATTTTTACTGGTAATATTTTTCGTATTCGCGAGGATAATCAAAAGCTTACAAACATCGTTAAGGATTAAACATCAAATGTTAAAATAGCAATAATGGTAAAAAATTCAGGAAACATAAAAAGGAAGAAAAATCGAAAATTTAACTGGACTGGAATATTTGCCATACTGGTTATCCTGATTTTTGTGTTTGTGTATGTTTTGAGTAATCAATCAATGTGGGGTGGGCAACCCGATATAAAAAAGCCAAATACAAGTACGCAACAACCACAATTTGAAATCGAAGGCAAACTTCAATTTTTAAGTAATAACACGATGATTGCAAATTTTTATATAGAGATTGCCGATGAAGCATACAGTCGCGAAAAGGGTCTGATGTATCGCTACTACATCCCCGATACGCTTGGCATGTTGTTTATTTTCCCAAAGGAGGATCATCGTTTTTTCTGGATGAAAAACACTCCTTCATCTCTGGATATTATTTATGCCAACAAAAATTTTGAGATTGTCAGCATTCACGAAAATACACCACCTTTTTCTGAGAAAACCATTCCATCCGGCGATATTGCAAAATATGTCATTGAACTCAAGGCTGGTTCGTCCGCCCGATATAAAATTCAAAAGGGAGATACTTTTACTTATCAGCTTCTAAAATAGGCGACACTTTTCCCAAAATAAATCGGCATTTTTCATATCACCTCAAAAGTAGTTAACAAATTTCAATATTACGAAGTTACTGGAGACACCACCCCCATAAGCCCTATATTAATAATGCCAAGAAAACGTAAAGGCTTGTTTTGCAGCCATTGATTCGGCCATGCCCAGCTTGTAAATATCAAGTAGCATTTCCAGCCAAACTTTGTTTTGTTTTTTCCCGGTCAATAATTCCATTGTTCTTTTTGCTTTTTGATTTTATTTATCGGTAAGCCGATCATAAAATCCAATGCTACGCGAATATTTTCTTCCGCACCCCCCCTGTTGCATGGGTTACCTGCTTTATCAAATACTTCCAGGCGTTGATATTCTTCGGCAATAGCAGCATACGCTGATTTTTCGAGGCTATTGACCCATTTACCAAGACGGTGCGAAATGGCATGAAAAGTATCGGGCTGCCGGTTTGTCCCCGAAAATGACGCGCCAATTGCTAAATATACATATGGGATATTGCCATCACCAATTTCTATCGTGTTTGGCAATCCTGCCCCTACCTGTTGTAGGCTTTGGCTAATCCATCCAACCGAACTGTTCTCCATTCCCATTTTTTCCATATAGATAAAAAATATTAATTAACGTTTTATAAACTATGACATAATAAATACTTTTATTTATCTTTACCAAATGAAAACGAAAAAAAATAAATTAGGTAAACCAGTTGATATATCTGGTATTAACCCACAAGAATTGAAAAGTTGGATAAAACAAGATGAAACGAGGTGGGCAGCAATTAAATGTCAGTCATTAATTGCCCTTTCTAATGGGGTTAGCGTTACCCAGGTGTGCAATGTGCTGAATGTAACCAGGGAAAGCTTGAGGGTTTGGCGAAACCACCTAAAAAGAGAAGGCCCACAGGGTTTAATTGCAAAAAAAAGAAAAGGCAGGAAATCTTGTTTGACCATTGAGATTGAGGCAAACCTAAAAAAAGTGATCCTTAAAGCTCCTGCTGAATTTGGATATGATGAAAAATATTGGAACGGAAAACTCATCCGGTTATACCTCGAAAAAAAATGGGGAATTGAAATAGCACTCAGGACAGTGCAAAATTGGTTATTAAAAACAGGAATCAGAAAATCTAAAAGGGTTAGGTTGAAATAATATCAGTTACTAATGTGAACATTTTCTAAATTTGTAAACTGGGAAATGAAAAATGCCATAAATTAGATAAAAATTCCGGTGGAGACTTTTGTAATGAAAAAAAAACTCCCGCAGATTTCGCAGACCTGACTACCCGGCCCGCTTCGCCGGAGCTACAGCGAGGCGAGCAAGGCTGGATAGGCAGGTCAGCGGTACTTGCCCGACTTTTTGTGGATTTGTGGCAAACAGTACTAAAAAGACAGGTTCTAAATAGAGTTCGTCTTTTTAGTCAGGTTTCCCGCAGATAACGCAGATTTTCGCAGAAAAAAATCAGCGCAAATCAGCGAAATCTGCGGGAGATTCTTTGGCCTCGGATAGAAATAGTTGACTTTATGGACAGGATCTAAATAGTACCTGTCCATAAACTTGCCACCCACCACTCCCCCCCCTAACTCTGCGCCAGTTGGCGGAAGATCCAGCCAACGCATTGGTAGCGAGGGGTCTCCCCGCCAGCTGGTGGAGATTAAGGGGTTGCGCGGGCAAAATCTGAAAAGTGGAATCTTTATGGATACGCACTAAATAGCGAGTATTACAATGTTTTGATTAAAAACAAGTTTGACATCCGTTGGATACAAAAAAATCACTGAGTAAAAAAACTAATTTTGCCATTTAAAGTAATAGATATTTTGTTAATCAAAATAAACACGAACGAATGAAAAAATATTTAGTAATCCTTAGTTTTTTGCTTATCGGGATAAGTGGACAATCCCAAATACTTATCACTTTGTTACTCGGCGATAAATTGAATCAACCCGGCCTGGAGTTTGGCCTTGAGGGGGGGATTAACTGGACAAACATTTCCGAAATGGAAACCAACGATTTTGCCAGGAAATGGAATCTGGGGTTCTATTTCGACATTCACTTAAAAAACCAATGGTATCTTTATACCGGATTACTGGTAAAGTCAAATTTGGGTGTTGATAATTTAACTGATAAAGATTTGGATTTCCTTAAAGCCACTACTTATGAGGCGGAGGGTGATTATAGCCAGAAGATGAATTATTTTTTGGTTCCGGCTCTTGGGAAGTATAAATTCAAAAACCATATATATGTTGAAGCCGGCCCACAATTTGGGCTTATGTACAAAGCATGGGTAGAATTTAATTCGGATGTTGATAACCGGGATGCCATTATTAAAGAATACAATAAGGATCAGATTAACAAGTTGGATGCCGGAATTATTGCCGGTTTGGGATATACATTGTTTAAAGGTACCGGCTGGACCATTGGAGCAAAGTATTACTACGGCCTGGTAGATGTTTATAAAGATCGTCCCGAAACTAAAAATAGTTCGTTTTTCTTAAAATTAAATATACCGGTGGGTGCAGGTAAAAAACCGGAGATTGATAACACTGTGGGATAGAAAAGATGAGATTGTTGGTAATTACCGGGATTGGTATAATGGCCTTGATCCTGACAAAGCTCTCGATGCAAAAAAAATAGAAAATGCAGATGAAATTCTTACCCCAATTATTAATCGGTTTGAGAATGCAGATGGTGATGCAGTAATTTCATACGGAATGAGCATGATTATAATCAATAATAAATACAGGTGTTTTGAAAATAGTAAATTCCCCCATGGAATCTCCCGGGTACAAAGCTTAAAAAGAATGCCTGCGGTAGTTCTGTTGGCCGCCCTCCTTTTTGTTCCTTTCTTATCTTATAGCCAATCACATAATTATTGGACACGCAGTTTCAACGAAGAGTCGTCATTACTTTCAGGCGCTGTTGTTGGTGGTGGTGCCGGGCCAAGTGCCATTTATTATAATCCTGCCAGTATTTCAGAAATTACTGCATCGTCATTTTCATTTCATACAAGTTTATTCTCGTTCGAATTTATTGATATTAAAAATGCACTTGGCGATGGTATTAACCTGTCATCATCACGAGGAACAATAGAACCACGGTTTGTCTCCTACATGCTTCAGCCCAAAAATAATCCTGATTTGAGTTTTGAGTTCGCGTTTTTAAATAATGAAAATTTTCATCAGCAATTTGCACGCTCAGTTGACAAGGAAATAGATATCCTTACTAATCTTCCCGGTGTAGAGCGATATTTCGCTTTGTTTAATTATAGTAATCGATACCGGGATGACTGGTTTGGAGTTGGAAGTTCATGGAAAATAAATCCACGATTAAGTATGGGCGCAAGTATGTTTATAACAGTAAAACAGAGCAGGTATCAATATTCATTAGATATTGAAGCTTACCCCATTTTGGACTCCAGCTATTTAGGCGATGATTATTCGTTTTATTCGGCCAACTCCCAGGAAAATGAAATCATAAAGTTTAATGATTACAGGCTTCTTTGGAAGTTTGGCATGCTTTATAAGCACGATCGGTTTAGTTTTGGCCTCTCTCTTACAACCCCGTCAGTTGGTGGAATTTATTCAGATGGAAAGCAAGTTTCAAGAAAACAAAAACAGAGTAATATTTCATTTACCGAAACCGGTGTGCCTTTGCCTGATTATGTTGTAGTGGATTACAAAGAAAAAAAGGAAGTAATGGTCAATGCAAAAAGTCCTTTATCGATCGCGGTCGGGTTTACTTACTACCTCGTTGAGAATTCTCATATCATTTATTCTTCGCTTGAGTATTTTTCGGGTATCGATCCCTATCGCCTTGTACAGGCTGATGAATCGCCAAACATTATTTCTGGTTCAGTTCTTCATCTTATCGATAATAATGAATGGTTGACCTTTGTGGGCGGAGCAAAGCCGCTGTTGAACGCGGCAATTGGATATCGTTGGAATGTAAAAGAAAATGTGATGATGATGGCGGGTTTTAGAACAGATTTTAATTATCGTAAAGACATAAATTACAGCCCAATGCCGGGAATCAAAAAAGTAAAAGGACTTGATCTGGATTTGTACCACTTCAGCACAGGATTATCCTGGAACATTCTGGGTCAGGATTTAATTACGGGTTTTCAATATACAATAGGAAAGGAAAAAAATCAGGAACAGTTTGCAAATCTTTCCAATCCGGTAGAGTTTAACACCGAAGAACTTGTCCCTTTGCAAGGTACCCGTCAAAATACA
The DNA here is from genome assembly GCA_964593705.1 of uncultured Lentimicrobiaceae bacterium. Taxonomy (GTDB): domain Bacteria; phylum Bacteroidota; class Bacteroidia; order Bacteroidales; family 4484-276; genus SABY01. The sequence goes on from CAZQIV010000005.1 coordinate 89,668, forward strand.
ATGGATACTTTTTTAAAATCTATAAGTCTATATTTTGGCGCGACAATTAACTTTAAATAAGAGCCTGCCTTTTTAGAAATTTTTCCTGCAGATTCGCCAAAAGTCGGATAAGTACCGCTGATTAGCGCAGATTTTATCTGCGCTAATCAGCGAAACCAGCCTCCCCCGTCTTTTCAAGCATTCATTTTAATCCCTGGGTTATGCTTAGTAAGTTATCACAAAACCCTGATTTACTTTCATCAGGTAAGCCTTGCCGGGCTTAAGTGTTTTTAGGGTTGAAATACCTTTTTCGGGCCAGTAAATTTCCATCCCAACTGCTTCCTTTACAATTTCTACATTCTGTAAGTTTTCACTGAAAAGGTTAATGATTTCAACATCGCTTTCAGATAAAACACTGATAAGATTCCAGCCGGTTTGTAAGGTGATTGATTTATCATCAGGAATAAAACCATTGATAGTCATGTTGGTATTCACGGTGGTTTTAATAAAATATCCGTATTTGTAATCCCAACTTAATAAATTGCTTTCCGAATTTCCGGGTTGGTAAAAACCACTGGTATTTTGGATGAACTCCGGTTGCGGAGTAATTGAGTTTGCAATATGCTCGATGGAGGCATTGGCAGGTACCAGGTACGATGATACTGCATTCCAGCCCTGCAACAGCGGAATAATTTGCTGTTGTGGTGGTAGTAAATTTGCCGAAAGATTTACAATGGCCGATCCCTGCGAAGTAAAAACCTCATCATAGTCGGCGAAGGGAAAGGTGAATTCCACAGCTTCCACAAGTTCATTTTCATTGTCGATATATTTAAAGATAAATTCATTTCCGGGAGTAAATCCATTGGCTTCCTCAGGATTGGATCCGTCATTCATCGAAGCAATAACCTCAAGAAAATCCGTCTGGTTAATCACACCGGTGAGCATTGAGGTGCCCACGCATATTTCGTTGCCTGTATTTTGATCGATATCAAAAACCCCGATCTGTGCCCCGGCTTCCAGGTCAATGCCATTTACTTTTGCCTGCGTTATATAAATGCTCATGGGGTTGAAAGGCGTTTCCCAAACGGGTTGGAAATTTAGTAAAGGAGCGCTCACCCCGATGAAATTTTCTTTCATCATTTGAGTGCTGTTTCCGCCGGCATCCCAAATTGTCAATTTTACCGAATACGTGCCTACCCCATTGTAAACGAATGACGGGTTTACATCTTCGCTATCGATATTCCCATCATTATCAAAATCCCATGCGCAGCTTTCCATTGGCCCTGTTGAGAGATTGGTAAAAAACACGGTTTCTCCGGCCACAATTTCGGTGGGCGAAGCTGAGAAATCAGCAAAAAGAGGTTCTGGATTTATAAGGCCAAAAAAGGTAGCATAAGCTTCCATGAGCTCATTTCGTGAGGATTTAGAATTGGTGATGCCCCCAAATTCAAAAGAAGTGCCAATGGTTTTGTATGTTCCGGCATCATTTGCAACGCCACATCCATAAGATGGAGTTTGATTCGTGAGAATCAGTTCAGCGCTACCCTCTGCCTCGATGTGATCCATATAATTGTTGTCGCCAGTGTATGAAAGTGTGAGCCCGTCTGTGATGGTGCCTGTTTGGCCGAGTAAGTCGCCCATATCCCCGGAGCCGTCCGATACTCCGATAATCCCGAACATGCCATGCACAGTAGTCTGGGTGTCCCAGTCCCAGGTATCCCCGCCTTCCATATAAAGATTACCGCCCGCATTCAGGAAAGCCGCGAGCAAAGTGCCTTCTGAGGCTGTGAGTACATGATTATTATTGTAAACACCGAGGCTGAGAAAAATAGTGGAATACAAGCTGGTAATGGCAGGTATTGAGCTTGTTTCTTCATAAGCAATGCCAAGGTCATCCAGCGATTGAGCCATAAGAATAGTTGAGTTGCTGTTTCCGTCCATATTGATAATCAATACTGGAATCTGCCCTACAACAAGGGAGAAAGATGTATTGCTTGTCGTGCCGGCATCTGCTATCATCTCAAAGTTAAAAGTTATGGTGGTTCCGATCGGGGTCGAAATATTTGCAAAGACTTCATAAGTTGCCTGTGCTTCATTTACGGGCAAAATATCCCCGTAAATTTGTTCTTCATCGGCTATCGAAATATAGGGGCTCAGAGTAGTAAGTGTGCCGCTTACTCCGCTTGCGCCGGATGTTCCTGTATTTTCAACATTAATCGTTAGTTGAACGGTTTCGCCGGGATCCAGTTTCCCATTGTTGTTTCCTGCTTCATCGTTCATATAGTAATCTCCCATTTCAAGAATAGGAGCATGGGCTGTTAAAGTAAAGCTGTTATCCCAGGTTTGCATGCCGTCTGTAACCGAAATCTGAAACACACATGCATGTCCATCGGGAATATTTCCTGCTACAGTAATTTCAAAGGCCTCATTCACTATGGAAATTTCCCCCGCGTTGATAGTTCCGATATTAGCCTGGTTTGCATTGATTTCTATAAAAGGATCAGAACAGCTTAATGTTGCCATAAGGTTTGTGGCGGCTTCGATGCCCACATTTTCAAATGTAATATTCAGGTTTGTAGTTTCACCGTAGTCCAGTTGCCCGTTTTCATCGTTTACTTCTACATTGTTTAAAGTAATAAATGAACCGCTCTGGGGTAAATTTTCTAATGTTTCAAAAATGGTTTCGGTGTTGAAGGCTGTTACTACCAGTTGAACATCCCCCGGAATAAATTGGTTTGGCAGGGTTACCGAACCACTTGCATCAGTGTAAGCGCTCGCGTAAATCCCGCCCTGCGTCAGGCATACCATGGCATTGCTGATGGCTTTACCGCCTCCACTGATGGTAGTGGTAAATGGCGTTCCTACAAAAAGCGTTGTATTCGACAATGTGATTGCAGTTGGGGCTTTTGTTCTTACCTGCATTGAAGCATCACCAAAAATAGTCCAGGTTTGGATGGTTTCCAGGTCGGACGATGAGTTGGATTCGGTGTACATCAAGTTGAGGCCGTTGGCTACGATTGAGCCTATGGTTGTTCGGCCTTCGGTAGTGCTGGTGCCAGTTCCGGGGTTTGTACTATAATCGTATCCACCGGTAAGTAAATCATTAAAATAATCCTGCCCGCGCATGGGCGGATCCCAGGGTTGGTTTATGGTGGACATCAAAGTTGCTATAGCCCCACCATTTTCCTTTTTTAGCCAGGCTTCGGCAAAACATTCTCCCGAGTGAAACGCGCCATTAAGACATGCCACCGAAAAAATGGTGGGTAACATATTTCCGTTGCTTAGCTGTGAAATATTAGTGTTGCTAAAACCCGACGATCCCCAGGATGTCATGGAGCCATGGCCGCAATAATTTATAATACCTGCACCGGCGTTAATGTAGTTTTTTACCATAGTGGAGTTCGCGCTTGGGTCGTAAGCATAACTATAATTGTCGTAGGTAAAGGGATCGAGTTTGCTGTCGTAGATTATTTGAACCTGCTGGTAATCCATTTCATCATCATCTCCCGGCCCCTGATTACTTGCAACTCCTATGGCATCGGCATACCAGTTGCCCGCCGGGTTTTTCTCATAATTCAATACTTTATTTACCTGGATTGTTACCTGCGCAGCATTGCCGGCCGAAAAGCGCCCGATTGCAATATCAGGATAATTATCAGAACCTGACACACAACCAAGCATGGGATCCATTGGGGCATTTTCGCCTCCGCCAAGATCGCATTTAATATCTGCCCAGTCGCCAACAAGCTGAACGTAAAGCAGGTCGGGGTTGGAATTGTAGTTTTGTTGGATGGTCGATTTTACGTTGATTCCGGTGGCAACAACTTCCTTAAATACCTCATACCCTTTTTCCCTTTTCCAATCAATAAAAGGTTGAATGGCAGATTCGTCCCTTGCCGTGGTTACTACCAGAATATCGCCGGCTTCAGCTACCGATAGATCGTCCAGATTATTTTGGTAATTGATAAAAACCGATTTGTAAATCCCTTCCATTTCCTTAAAAACTTTACCTGAAGTTTTACCAAGCGGGTTAATTGGACTTGAATCATCTTCTTCGATTAGAAGCGTGATGTTTTTAAAAACCCTTAAACCTTGTGTAACTGCATTGTAACGGAATGGGTAAACATAAATGCTTGCACCTCTTTCGTCTTTGATAATGAACGGATCGGTGAGGCTCGAAATATGTTCCGGGTAAAAACTGTCAACCATCGATTCAGGAGAAATTTCGTAAGGTATTTGGCTTGGATCCTGATCGCGATAAATTACACCGCGGGAAGGGACAAGCGGGAATTCAAGTTGGTAATCTTTATAGTCTGAATTGATTATTGAAACCCGAATGTTTTTGATTGGATCCAAACTCAGGCTTGCATGAAGGAAGGGTAATTCGGCATAACCTTTTTGATTTGTTGACACCGAACCCTCAAACTCGATTTTGGTAAAGTCAGTTTTGTCGAGAGTGATTGATCTCAAACTAAAATCATTTATTTCGAATTCGAGTGTATTGGATTGCTCATGGTAAACAACTGCATAATTCTGAGCTATTGCAATGCTTGTAAAAATTGAGATGAGGATGGTGAGGTAAATGTGTTTGTACATAATTAATTAGTATTTGAGATTTCAATAATAAAAGTGCCGAAAGATAAGATTTTTTATTTGCTGAGAAGTAGTTGATGTTTATTTTTAAAAAAAAAGATTCAACTGCGAATTTCATTGAAAGGTATTTTCAAATACGCCCTATTTTTTTTCTAATGAAATATTGTTAATAGATTTCTCTGCCGCAAATGCGGCATCGAAATGACAAAGTCCGGGGTCTTGTATGGGGTGGGTGAAAGTGGGCGCTTTGCGCCCACTTTCACCCACCCCCAAATCCCACCAATGCTTTGTCACCTCGAAGGAGCCCCGATAGCTATCGGGGCGACTGAGAGGTCTCTCTCACAAAGTAAACTCCAACTCCATTCAAATACTTGTTATTGGTAGAAGCACGGCAGGTCTGCCCCGACCCATCGGGGACTGAGACCTGCCTCGCCAGCGAGGCGAGCAAGCGGGAATCTGTTCTTTTATGTACATTGATTTTGTATCCACAAAAATGGTAGTAGAACCATAAAAAAAGAACCTGAAAGTGGCAAATTGCAAAATCAGGTTCTTTTGGTTTGATATTTTGGATTGTTTAATACACAATAAATTTCATCACTTTTATTACCGGATTGGTGTCCCTGCCTTCCGAAAGTATAATTTGGAGGGTGTAAATTCCGGGTTGGAGGTGTAATGCTGATTTTTGAATTGTGATTGATGCTTCATCATTAATCGGCATATTTGAAACTACCTCAGCCTTCGTGCTTCCCATTGCATCAAAAATATTGATGGTGGCAAAAGCTTTTTTCGGAACGGAAATTTTCAGCAAGGCATCCGTGCTCATTGGGTTTGGATGCAGGCTAATGCCAATCGGCTTATCAATTTCGCTTAGCTGCGTGAGTAGCGGATTTAATATTATCACAGATGTTTCGAGCGCCGAAAATAAATTACTTCCCCCGATGAGATCATAATCAATATCTGAATAAACATTTTGCCCGTTCCTGTTCCAGAGACTGATGTTAAAATTATTCCCTGAAGTTGCTCCGTCTAAAGCTTCTGTTTCGGGGTCGTCCATCGAAACAGGTATTATCAGATATTCATCCCGGACGTTTGTAAATACTGTGGCTCCAACACAAATATCGCCATCAAAAACAGCGATTTCATCGCCAGGCTCCATCCAGCTTGAAGTTTTTACAATCACAGCCATTGGCTGATATGGGTTGTTTTGATAAATTGGATTGAAGAATACCGGATCGTGACGGATAATGTTTACCTGTGGAGGTTGGTATCCATCAGCCGGATTATTGATGGTTAATGTTGCATCGGCAGTAACTTTAACGTAATAGCCCTGTCCTGTTTCAAAGTTTCCAATAGAGTTCGACCACTGGCCATCGGGTGGTGGAAAGGGTAGGTGGAACACTACGCCACCCTGTTGATCGATAACTTTGTAAAGCAGATCGGCATCGATCAAAGGCTGAACCAACTGAAGTGCATCTTGTGGCATATCACAAGGGTAGCTTATCATATTCCAGCCTTCGTTAAGTGGTATTTGCAAGGGAAGTTCTGTTGATGTTCCTTCTAACAAAAGTGTGGCATCTGCATTTAACTTTATATAATAGCCTTCGGTTTGTAATATGTCTCCGATTGAATTATTCCATTGTCCGTTGGGGGGAGGGAAGGGCAGATGGAAAACAGTGCCGCCGTTTTCATCAATAACTTTAAAAAGTAAATCTTCATCAATGAGAGGCTGAACTACTGCCAGCATGTCAGGATTTTCGGGGATAATTTTCGATGAGAAGAGATTCCAGCCTTCGATTAAATTAATGTCCTGGCTTGACAGGGCTGCTTCAACTGTTACCAAAACTGATCCTGAAACCACATCCACACCATCATTTACTTCCACGAAAAAGGTAGTGGTTTCATCAGGAGTAGCCAGCGGATTGGCAATTGAAGAAGTAAAGCCTGCCGGATCGGAAGTCCAGGAGTATGTGTAGGTTTCTGAACCACCATCGGGCACTGCATTTAATTGTGTAGATTCACCGGCAATTATATTTTCGGGAACAGCAGTAACTTCTATCGAAAGTGGAATTGCGTTGTCAACGTTTAATGTTATCGGAACATCTATGGCAAGCGCATCAGGATCGTTGTTTTCGATGTGGATGTTTCCATAATACGAACCTATCGAAAGATCGGCAGCATCAAAAGTTACATCAATATCCTGCGTAGCTCCCGGTGCAAGTATGCCCGAGGTATTGTCAACAAAAAGCCACCCTAAAACATTTACCGTATAGTCTTCGGTTTCGCCATAAGTAATGTCAGCGCAAGGATCATTCGCCGAGTTCTGCCAATTGGCCTTTATTCGCATTCGGGTTGTACCGCTTTCTAAGCCATCAGGAATTGTAATTGTGGTGGTATAAAGCTGGTCGGCACTTGCAAGGTTAAAATCTTCCAACAACAACTCATTATCATCAAATACTTCATTTTTGTTAAAGTCTATCCATAAGCAAACATCTTGATCACCGTAGCCGGTCATAAAGGAAACTTCATAGGAGTTGCCCGGCAGAATATCAGTACTCATATTTGTGAAGTTTCCGTAACCGTTTGCACTACATCCACTACTCAGGTTGCTGATGTCGGCCATTGAAAACCCTGTAAACCCATCACCAAAAGAGCAATTTGCAGTTGGCTGGCAATACGCGCGAGTATTATCAAAAGGCTCAGAGGAAGAACTTACAGAAAATTCGAGTGGCAGTTGCCCTGTGTTTTCGATGGTGATTTGCCGGGTACTTGTTGCGCCCGCTTGCAAGTTTTCGCTAAGGGATTCCGGTGTAACTGCAATTTGCGCATTTCCCCATTGAAGGTCTGTAATTGCGGCTGCCGATTCGCCATCTGTATGCATAGCAGTTACCTGGTAGGTGTAAAAACCATAATCCGGGAGTATATCGATAAATGAATTTTGGGTGCTTGTTCCCAGTTCAACATCATCCCGATAAACAATGAAATAATCAAAACCCTGTACAGGCACAAAATCCCACGAAAGGTCAACCTGTCCTGTTTCAAAAGTAAGGATGCTTGTTAGGTTTTCGGGATGCGTTAAGGTGTTGGTTTCATAAGGCGAAGTATAGGTCATTGCACTTCCAGAACGGTTGTCGGTCCATACAGGATAAACTTTTCCACCTCTTGCCGAAATTCCCAGGTAGTCGCCCATATAACTGCCTGCTAATCCTGAAATTGGGGTAGGAGTGAAACCAACATCGCTTACGCGGAAATCTTCCCAGGTGTCGCCACCATCTAAAGAATTGGCACAGAAAACCTCGCATTGGGTGCTGCCAACATTTCTATCATCGTAGAATACAACACTCAAAGCCCCATTCTCCGGATCACAGGTAATCCATGGGAAATAGTGTTCATTGTCCAGCTCCATTGCATCCTGATTTACACGTATTGGTGTGGACCATGTGGAACCTTCGTTCTCAGAACGTATCATGTAAATATCAATATCGTTTCCGGTATTTGTTCCCGGCACACCTATGTTCGTCCATACGATATAAATATTTCCGTTGTAAGCACCTCCACTAATATCTACGGTCATCGAAGGGAATGAATTAACTCTTTGGTTTTTTGATGTTTCGCTGTTGCGGATGCCACGAATGTTTGAAATGATGCGTGTGGCCGAAGCAAAAGACTGGCCTCCATTGGCCGACTTTGCAAAACCAAGCGCTGTTTCATCCGAAGGCCAGCTATCGTAAATAGTCCAAACAACATAAACTTCTCCATCGGGGCCGGTCGATATATTCACACCCTGGTTGTGGCTTCCTGCATTTATAGCAGAACTAATGTTAAGATGTGATGAATAACTCAAGCCATCATCAGTTGAACGGACAAATTCTATATCCAAATTGTTTGCATTTCCAAAAGCTGTCCAGGCATTGTAAACATTTCCTTCGTAAGGGCTGGTTGGGCTGTTGTCAATCCAAAGGTGGTTTTTGTCGAGAATGTCATCATCACCCGGTGGTGTTCCTGCTTGCACGGCAGCCCAGGTAGTTCCGTTATTAGACCAGGAAACGCCCTGCCCACCGCTGCTATTTATAAATCCAACATATTGTCTTCCACCCAGTCCGATAGCCGTGGCCGGGTCTCCGGAATTGTTTCCGCCGGCACCCTGAATTGATCCTCCCCATGTGGAATCAAAATCGTAAGAGAAAAAATAATTGGCTCCATAAAGCGAACCTACCGGATTTTGGGTAGAATTGTTGGATTGCAAAACATGGTCAGGATTCGTTGGATCTACAAAAATTGAGTTTTCGCTTTGGGTTGAACTTTGACTTGTTACCGGCACATCCGGCGAATCAGCGCGGACAACACTTTTAGCCTCAATTTTGGTGGATAGAAATGTGCCTTTCGGAACGTCATGATAGGGTTCAACAGGCGTGAGCCCAAGTTCGGCAGCTTTTTTCCAGTATCTCATATTGTCAACCCTGGTATCTAAAACATCGTAGGGTGAATACTTACCATCCTGGTAAAGTTGTTTCCTTTCGTTTTGAATTTTATTATTCTGACCTAAAATCTTTCCCCCGGAAATTGTAAGAAGAACAATTATGGGTAGTAATAAATAATATTTGAATTGCATGCTTATTTGTTTTATTTGATAATTATAAATTTTTGATAGTTGATAGTTGATACATTATCAGCATCCAGGCTATATTTTAATAAATAATAGCCGGAGTTGAGTTCTTGTGTATTGATGTCGATCCGATAATTTCCTGTGGAGTATTCTGATTCAGAAACATGTTTTATTTGGGTGCCAAAGATATCATAAATCTCAATATTTAATTTGCCGCCAACAATTAAATCAAAAGCTATTGTTGCATTTTCCTTTACAGGATTCGGGAAAATTCTTAATGACATCCTTCCTTTATTTCCGTTTGACAATCCTGTTGTCAAGCAGTTAAGATTATAAATTCCAGTACCAAGTTGATTGAATTGTTCATCGCCCGATAGGTAATTTATTGATGCATTCTCAAAAATCACTTGGTTTAAATTATCCCAGGCGATGATATTAATATTGTTGTCTGCTTGATATCCGTCAATGCTTTCAGTTTCGGGGTCATCAGCCGCACAAGTTATAATAATAAAGTCCCCGGTATTTTCTGTACATGCCTCCGCCCCAACACAAACATCACCATCAAAAACTGCAATTTCATCATATTCGCTCAACAGGCCGTTCGTATTCACAACAATGTGCATTGGCATATAAGGATTGTAAGCGTAAACAGGCTGGAAGTGCTTTGTTGGTAATTTTAACAATTGGCCTTCAAACATGCTGTTTTTCGTAGGTTCATCAACGGTAAGAATGATATTATCTGTTACTTTTATATAATATCCTTCACCACTTTCGAAATTCCCGATGGTATTCGACCATTGTCCGTTTGGAAGCGGAAATGGAAGATGAAATATGCTTCCACCATTTTCGTCCACAACTTTGTACAAAACCTCGGCATCGATTAATGCTTGCAGTACGTTCATCGCATCAGTTGGTTCAATACATGGATAGCTAATCATGTTCCAGCCTTCAACCAATGCAATTTCCATGGGCATGATGCCAGGCGATCCCTGGGTACTCAATTCACAATTATCAAAAACTTTAAGGTAATATCCTTCGGTGCAGGCCATGTCGCCAATTGTATTCGACCATTGTCCGTTGGGTGGTGGAAATGGAAGGTGGAAAACTGAACCACCGTTTTCATCCAGTATTTTATAAAACAACTCCTGATCGATAAGCGGCTGAACAATGATTAGCATATCCATATTTTCAGGTTCTGCCATGAAAGATATCATATTCCAGCCGGATTGTAACGCTATAGTTTGTGAAATGGATGCTGTGTTTGACAATTCTACAAAAGCGGTTCCCTGGGATGTGTAGTTTTCGTCATAACCCTGGAAAGGATAATTGGCAGAAATGTTGCCAATTTCACCTTGTGCATTATTATAGAATTTGTAGATGATTTCATTTCCGGGGGTAAAACCATTTGCCTGATTCGGGTTAGAAGCATCATCCATCGAGGCAATAATTTCCAGATAATCTCCTCCCTGAAGGATTTCGGATAATATCCCAACACCTACGCAAATTTCATTTCCTGAGGTGGGATCAATATCGAATATGCCAATTTCATCACCGGGGAGTAAATCAATATTCTCAACCGTGGCCGTAACTACAAAAACACTCATCGGATTGAAAGATGATGTCCAAACCGGTACAAAGTGGGTTTGTGGCTGGGGTTCGTCTTCGGTAGTGAACGACCAGGTTTCGCAAGTCGTGGCTTCACCACCCAGATTATAAGCAATAATTTGCCAGAAATATGTTGTGGAATAGGAAAGGGCTGCAGTTGGGATGTAGATTTCGGTGTTGCCAAGATCTGTTCCGTTTTCGATATTTGTGGGAGGATTATCGCTGCCAAAAAATATTTTATATCCATCGGCTTCATTTATCAAATTCCACTCCAGTAAACTCGAAATTGATATTTCAGTAGCTTCGTTTTCCGGAGTAATAAAACTAACACATGGAGGAGCTAAAATGGGTTCATCTTCTGTTGTGAACGACCATGTGGAGCAAGCTGTAGCATCACCATATTGGTTATAGGCTATGATTTTCCAGAAATACATGGTTTCATAGTTTAGGATTGTGGGATCATACAATAATACATTCCCAAGGTCAGTACTATTTTCGATGTTAGTTGGTGGATTGTCTGTGCCAAAATAGATTTTATATCCGGTAGTTTCGTCTGCAGGGCTCCATTGCAAATTGCTTGTTAGAGCCACATCAGTTGCAGCATTTAATGGGGCGATAATTCCTGCACATTCGGGCAATGAGCCGACAGTGATGTAATTTATTTTCGTTTCAGTATCAGAACCTGTTGCATTGCCTGCTGTTAATTTTACCGAAAAATTCCCGGCATTATTGTAAACAACGGTAGGGTTCTGTTGGGTGCTACTCGTGGGTGAACCACCACTAAATTCCCATAACCAACTTGTAGGGCTGTTGCTTGACAAATCCGTGAAGTTCACACTTTGCCCTTCAAGAATTGAAGTTGTATTTGCTTCAAAATCTGCTTCCGGTTGTAACAATGAAATAAAATTCACTGTATAATCTTCCACCTCACCATAGCCAAATGTTTCGCAAAACGTAGGTGTAGCATTCCATTTCATTGAAACACGCATCCTTGTTTTCCCAATAGCCTCACCAGATACTGTAAAACTTCCGTTGACTTGTGAGTTGCTTGATGCCGGGGCTAAAACCTCCTCACCCGAATCTTCAAAATCTCCATCTCTGTTATAATCTATCCATACCCTCCAGAATTCAACATAAGTGCTGCCCGAAAATGCAGGAGTCAGTGTTACATCAACATCTTCTCCTGCTAACAAATCAATTTCAAGATTCGTAAAATCAGTGTATCCTGCCGAACCCGATGTATTTGAAAAATCATTAAATGCTACATTGCTAATCCATTCATAAGAAGCATTACTACCTTGTGAGCTACAGTAGTTTAATGGTACTTCACTTACAGAAATATAGCCGGTTTTTATTTCAGTGTCACTTTCTGATCCGTTTGAAGCCATCAATGTTACGTTAAAATCTCCCGGAGAATTATAGGTAATAACAGGATTTTGGAGCGTTGATGATGAAGGTGCTCCTCCGGGGAATGACCAAGTCCAGGATGTAGGATTGCAACTGGTATTATCGGTAAATGCTACCACACTTCCTGTCAACAGGGTTGTTGGGCTGCCAGTAAAATCGGCAGTCAAACTATTCACAGTAATGTATCCCGATTTTGCCTGGGTGTCGTTTGATGCGCCATCATCCACAGTTAAAATAACATCATAACTTCCGGGGTTTGCATAGCTAATCGCAGGTGGAAATTGCCCATTAAAACTTTGTGGATTTCCTCCCGGGAAAGACCAGTCCCATGAAATCGGGTTTCCGTAAGTTTCATCAGTAAAAATAGCTTCCCCGCCCGGGCAAAGCGTTGTTGGGTCAGCAGAAAATTGCGCAAAAAGTCCTGTAGAAATCACTTCAACTTGTGTTGAATGCCTGTAATAATTTTGTTTGGTAACGGTTACGCTGATTATAGATTCCGGATTTTGTTGTGGGATGATAATATTTAATGGTGAACCTGTTCCTGTGGCAGTGGCTAAAATTTCTCCTTCCGAAGTTAATGCTATCATTGATCCTGCATTAGCCATTACTGAAAACTCCGTTGATGCCGCTGGATGAACACTGGCGTGACTTACCGTTAGATTTTGAGGAACTTCAGTAAAGAGTGTCATAAATGCATCGCCATGATGGTGAAACAGGCGGTAGGTAATTTGTTTGCTGGTGGTATTGTAAGGCCAGGATGATTGATATAGAAAGTGTTTCCCGGCGGCATTTCCGAAGGCCGGCATAACAAAATTTACCGGAAATTCTGCTGAGTTTCCGGGCATAAAATCGGGATGCAGGTTATCGAAAACGCCCCAAACGTAGGTATCATTCACAAAAGAATATGAAACCTCTGTTGCAGCAATTACCCCAAGTGCTCCACTATTTTGGCCGTTGTATGTATAACGATGAAACTTTTCAGCAAAGCTTTCGGTCGAGCGATGGAAGGCTCCGGTTTGACAGTTTATAGAAAAGATAAAAGGTAATTCATTATTTACATTGTGTAATGAGTTGATGCTTGAGGTATTAAATGCAGGTTCGCCCCATCCAAGGTAATAACCGTGATCGCGGTGTTGCAGCAAATACGATCCGGCATTAATCGCGTTAACAACATGTGTGGCTGTGCCACCCGAAAATCCACCCAACTCGGCGGGAGTGGCCGGAATATAATCCAAGCCATTGGGTCCAAAATAATTGAGAACAGTTGAGGTATTTGTTGCAGTTGACCATGGGTCACTCGTTGGGTCGCCAACGTAAACGGCATTTATCCTCACCGGATTTTTACCCTGTTCATTTTTCAGGTAACCACCCACAACCTCCGAACAAATCTGAAACCATCGTTCCGTTTGCCAGCCCAAAGCAGTAATTGGATGGTTGTAAAAGTCAGGGTTTGTCGGGGGATTTCTTTCATAATCTAAAAACTTAGTAATCATTACTTCAAGCTGATCGGCATTATTGGCGGTAATCCTTGCAAATACAATATCAGGGAGGTCATTGCCTGTAACATCCTCAAATCTGTTATCAGAAACAAAATCAGGGTATCCTGCCGGATGAGTGTACATTTGAGAAGTTATGCCGCCCGCCCCCGTACTGTAATCTCCCAAAAGCAGCACTGCCGAAGGAGCAACTGCCCAGGTGTTGTATGCATTGTTCACATAACTTTCGATGGCCGAAACGGTATTTCCACCAATTTCAGTTGTTGTTACTATCCCGGTTTTTATACCCTGAAGTGTCCTGAATGCTTTTATCGAGTCGGCCCATGAGAGAAAATCAGGCAGGTCCGGGGTAATGATGATATAATCATAATCCGGCGAATCGGATGGTGCCAATCTATTTTGATTGTAATCAATTTTGTGAAGTGAATTTGCATTTAGTAATTCACCCGAAAGAATCTGATCCCACCATGGGCTACGTTTTCGGTCATCACCAAAATATCCCGATCCTCCAACAAAGGTGATCTTAATTTCTACATCATAATAAACCCTTAGCTCTTTTGTAACCGGATTGTATTGGAAAGGTGTAATGCCAAGCATTACCGCATCAACACCTCTTATTTCCGTTATTTCCGACAGTTGAAATGCTTGTGCAGGGAAGTATGAATCAGTTGAATAAATTTTGCTGTTTTTTCGATATTCCATTGGGCCATCCTCAGTGTCCAGTGGTATCCTTGGAGCAGGAGAAATATCAATATTTTTTATGGTCTCAGTTTTATAACTTATTATTTCGATAGTAGCTGAAGCCTCCTCAGGAATGGCAATATAACTGCTAAATCCTGGCAGATCAGGTGCCCCTTCATCGTTAGGGAGGAAACTACCCGGAACTTCGATGTGCTTCATGTTTTCCCCATCAATAGAAATATCCGATAATGTAAATTTACTTATCGCAAATGAAATTTCTATACCTGTTGAGATTTCGTTTTTTATGGAGATACCCGGTTTTTTATTTACATCCGGGTAGTCATATATCTGTGCATTTAACCAAGTTGATGCAAAAATAAAGATGACCATAAATGAAAAAAGTGATTTCTGTTTCATTTTGTTGTATATTTTAAGTGATTGTAAAAATTATTTACATTATCCATTTTATTCCGTAAAAATATAAAATAATTTAAGAAATCAAAACATTATTTAACATTTGTATTTAATCAGAGCCATCTTTTACAAAAAATATTTTAAGTTTTTTTTTGATTTTTAAGATATTTTGAATTATCTTCGATGCAATTATTTGTTTAGTGTAAAGAAAATTTACGTTTTTTGAAATTCAATAATGATTCCAATATTCTTAACTCACACATTCCCATCTTATTAGCCGTTTATTGTAAAATTAATGATGATTTATTCCAGGACGAAAATTATCAAGTAAAATGAAATATTTAGTTTTTAATAAAATAAAATAAATTATGAAAAATTTACTACTTTCTATCGCAACACTTCTTGTTTTCGCTTTTACTTTGTATGGTGAAAATGGAACTGAAAATCTCACAAATAGAGATTGTTCAACTCAAGTCTCAAATGATCAACAAGTTTATCACCCTTTAGAATCAATTACCTCTCATCCACTTCAAAATACTTTTAATGAAGGCGATCAGATAATAGGTGTTCACTGGCCGGTAGTTCATGGGGATCCTAGTGATATTATCTGGACACATTATATTTTTGATGCCTGGTTTGATGGTGTTGCACTTGAGGAAGGTGACGAAATTGCAATTTATGACGGAGATTTGCTTGTTGGAAGTATGGTTATGCCAGGCCCACCTCCCGGGGAACCTGATCCTGACTATACACTCAAAGCATGGATGACTTTGGAAGATGGCCCGGGCTATACTCCTGGAAATGCATTTATTTTAAAATGTTGGGATGCCTCCGAAGATGTCGAATCTAATGTTTTTAGTTACACATTTATCGAGCCGGGCTATACCGGAGATGTGTTCCCTGACTTCAATGCTAATACTGCTTCGCAGTTTGATTTTTCTAATGTCATTGTTCAAGCCCCCCAACTTCTTTCAGCTTTTGCCGGTGATGGCTCTGTGCTTTTAAATTGGGCTGCAATCCCACCACAGAGTAATAGTGATCAGCACTGGCCTGAAGTATTGGGCGATCCCAGTGATATAATCTGGACACTCTACATTTTTGATGCGGATATCAATAATGTTGCAATGGAAGAAGGAGATGAAGTTGCTATTTTTGATGGGGATTTATTGGTAGGAAGCCTGGTATTACCGGGTACTCCTCCCGGGGGGGCAAATCCGTCTTATGCACTAAAGGCATGGAAAACGCTGACAAATAATCCCGGATATACACCTGGGAATTCCTTTACGGTAAAATGCTGGGATGCGAGTGAATCTGTCGAATCCAATTCATTTACATATAATTTTCTTGAGGGCGGGTATCAGGGAGATGTGTTTCCTGATGATAATTTGAATACAGCAGCACAATTTAGTTTTGTTCCATCGGGAGCCTATGTTCCAACATTTAATCTTTATTTCAATGATGGGAGCCTTATCGAAGCGGGTTTGGAAGGAACTGCATACGAGATGAGCAGTCTCCAAAACGGGACAGAGTATTGTTTTTACCTTACTCAAATTATGGAGGATGGGTCTTTATCAGCGGCTTCCAATGTTTTATGTAGCACACCTCTTGCACCACCAGCACCGGTACTCTTATCTGCAATACCCGGTTTTAATGCTGTAGAGTTGTCCTGGGAGTCTGCTTCCCCAACGGAACTTGTTGTGAATCACTGGCCTGAAGTATTGGGCGATCCCAGTGATATAATCTGGACACTCTACATTT
>CAZQIV010000006.1:0-82416 GCA_964593705.1 uncultured Lentimicrobiaceae bacterium
GCTCTGCAGGCTTTTTAGCCTGCAGAGTGAAAAATTCATGAATTTTTCAGATTAAGTTATCGAATCATATCAAAACGCTCAGGCAGTTTTCACCATTTTGTTAGCGTGATTTTAAGAATTGTTTTTGTGGGAAAATATGAATGCTTCTTCCCCTTTTTTGTTTTGATGAGACAACTGTGCCCGGTTAACACAAACAAAAAAAGAAGATAACTTAGGATTATCTTCTTTTTTGAAGTGAAAAAATATGTTTCGATTAATTATTTTCCGCCCATTGTATCAGAAACAGTTAACCTCTTTCTGCCTTTAGCCCTACGGTTTGACAATATTTTTCTGCCATTTTTTGTGGCCATACGTGTTCTGAAACCGTGCTTATTTACTCTCTTGCGTCTCGATGGTTGAAATGTTCTCTTACTCATAGTTCCTGTATTTTTTGAGGGTGCAAAAGTAGAATCTTTTTTTTAACTAACAAGTAAAATCAAATAATTTTTTGTGCCCATAGATTTTGTAAAAAGATTTTCCAGGGTAAAACCAAAACATCTCCCATCTGTCGTGGGAATGGATCATTAGTTACTAAAATCAGTTTCCTTACCGTGTATTCTTCAGCAAAACTATACAGACCTTTTACATGTCGGGGAATTGCATTGGAAGTAGATTTTACTTCAATGGCTACCTCGTGGTCGCCTAAAATAAAATCGACCTCAAGTTGAGAGGCAGTACGCCAATAGTAAATGGGATATTGAAGCCCTGAATATTGACTATGCGCATACAATTCCTGATAAATTAAGTGATCAAAAGCATTTCCCATTGCTTCGCTCCCCATCCTTATTTCTCCTCTTTTCAATAGAAAATTAACAATTCCCACATCGAAATAGAAAAATTTTGGAGCTAATATCACCCTCCGTTTTGGCCTCTTTTGAAATGAAGGTAGAAATCGACCGGTAAGCGTGTCTTCAAGAATTTGAAAATAATCTTTTACTGTTGGTGCACTAATTCCACATTCTGCTGCAATATTTGAATAGTTAACCATTTCTCCGTTTGAGAAAGCTGCTACCTCAAGAAAACGGGAAAATGTTGCTATATTTCTAATCCTTGCCTCAGCTATTATTTCATCTCTAAGGTAATTACCAATATAGGATGAGATCATTTGTTTGGGATTTTCTGCAAGATAATGACGGGGTAATAATCCATGATTTAATGCCCGCATAAGATCGAAATCAGGGATTTCATCGCTAACAAGTGGAAAAAGTTTATATCTGAGGGCACGTCCTCCAAGCAGATTGGCTTCCGATCGGATAATCTTCCTGGGACTTGAACCGCTTAAAATGAATTGGGAGTGTTGATTTTCAATCAACCAATGCACTTCATTGAGAAGGGCAGGTATTTTTTGAACCTCGTCAATTACTATTGGTTCATTTGCTTGAGAGGCTATGACTATCTCCCTGAGTTGCGAGGGGTTTCTTTGCAAACGTTCAAAAACATCTGAAAGTAAAAGATCGAACCAGAGTGAATCAGGATACAAGGCTTTTAATAAGGTACTCTTTCCGGTTTGTCTGGCTCCCCATAAAAACAGGCTTTCATTTCCTGAATCAATAAATATTTGTTTTCTGATATACATGATAAGCTAAAGTTATGGTTTGAAATATCATGATAATTAAAAGCAAAGGTAGCTAATAAATTATTGTACTATATGACTTCGTAGTCGCCCTTATGGAAATTATCCTTTCAAATTTGAAAAAAACAATGTAAATTTGTATCTATTTAGATACGGATTGAATGTACTTTTTAGAGAAAACAGATGAGTTTGATAAATGGCTGAGAAAGCAAAAGAAATCTGGGATAAATTAAAAAAATAGAGATATGGGTTTTTCAAAATTTGATTTCGAAAAATATTATTTTTTGTCTTTTAATTCTTTTCTCTTCATGTAGAGATCATGAAAATAAAAGCAAATCCCCGAATGACGACAAATTTAGCATTGGTTCTTACTATGACCTGTCTGATGATATTTTGGACAACAATGAATATTATGAAGATGCTGTAACTGTTCAGACTGCCGAAGAACTAATCAAACAAATACGAAGCAACAGGATAATTAAATTGGTAGATAATGAATACATATTAAAATCGACATTACTTATCGATAGCATCAAAAACCTCAAAATAATTGGAACAACTTCCTCAAAACTCATGATTGATGAGAGAAATGCAACTGTAGTAAAGTTGTTGAATTCTCATAATATTCATCTCGATAGTTTAATCATAGGACATGCTGAAAGTCCGGGACATAAAGGTGAACATGGTATTGTAAATATTGGCCATGCTTATAATATTAATATTTCCAATTGTAAATTATTTGGTTCAGGCACATTTGGTTTGATTACCTACGATGTTTACAATCTAAAATTTACGAATTCAGAAATTACAGAATCTACATTTTTAATATTTGAACTCGAAAAAAGCCGAAAATTTGAATTCAAAAATTCTAAATTTTACAATAACAATTTATCTATTTCAGTACTTGGGGCTTTTACGAATTCGACCAAAGAGATAAGCTTTTTAAATTGTGATTTTCTTGATAACCAACCAGAGATGGCAGGAAACCCGGCCTTTAATTTCATGGATAATTGGAAAGATTTTGATAAACCCATTATTTTTACAAATTGTACGTTTAAGAACAATAAAGGATACAAATGGTATGGAGATAAAATTACGCTTAACGATTGCAAAATAGATTCATCAGATTTTATCGGTTTTTAGGGGGCTAATCCAGTCAATTTTTGAAATAGATTTAAAAATGAAAAACGAAGCAGATTTAAATTGGTTAATTTAGTCGCATGATTGAAATTATAAAAACGCAAGAATATTTTCACTGGATTAATGAATTAAAATCCAAAATTCGTGCAGCCCAAACAAAAGTTGCACTTACAATTATTCAATCGTACCGCATCAGCAAAAGACGTTTCTCTGAGCATCACAAAAAAGGTGATATTGTCGGAATTCCTTATAAAATATATTGTTATGAATAGTTTTAATAGCCTTGTTTCAACCATACAGCAACTGCATTTCCAATTACAACAATCGGCTGTAAACGCAGTGAATCAAAGGCTAACAATTCGGAATTGGTTGATTGGCTATTACATTGTTGAATTTGAGCAAAACGGGAAAGATCATGCAGAGTATGGAAAATCATTGTTAAAATCTATTGCCGGGAATTTAAGTCATATCAAGGGTTTGGATGAAAGAAGTCTAAGGAGATTTCGACTGTTTTATCTTTATTACCCACAAATCACCGATCCAATTCGGGGGATACTGTCCCCCGCTTTAGAGAAAAATGAAATTCGGGGGTCACTGTCCCCCATTTTGGAACGTATCGACAAAGTGGGGGCAATGACCCCGCAATTAAAACCTGGAACATTTGTGCCGGGAGATAAAATTATTCAACGGCTTTCATATTCTCATATTGAAATGCTGCTCGGGATTGAAGAACCTCTTAAACGTACATTCTACGAGATTGAATGCATCAAGGGAGCTTGGAGTGTACGCGAACTAAAAAGACAAATTAATAGCCTGTTCTTTGAGCGGAGTGGTTTATCTCAAAATCGGGAAAAACTGGAAAAACTTGTTCAGCTAAAAACGAAGCCGCAGGAAACCAAAGACATCATCAAAAATATTTATGCTTTTGAATTCCTTGATTTACCAATAAAAGAAATTTTGGAGGAATCTGATTTAGAAAAAGCTTTGCTCAATAGCTTACAACAGTTTATTGTTGAACTGGGGTATGGGTTTTGCCTTGAAGCGCGACAAAAGCGCATTCTGATAGGCGAAAAATACTATTTTATTGATTTGGTTTTTTATCACAGGATTTTGAAATGCCATGTTTTAATTGATTTAAAAATAGGAGAATTTGAGCATGGCGATATTGGCCAACTAAATACCTATTTGAATTATTATAGAGCTGAGATTCACGAACCGGAAGATAAGCTGCCTGTGGGAATTCTGTTAGTTGCCGAAAAAGACCATGCCCTGGTAAAATATGCCACTGCCGGAATGGACAAAAACCTGTTCGTGCAACAATACATGTTAAAACTGCCCGATGCCAAAATATTGCAACAGCACATTGAAAAGGAATTAAAGGGAATGTAATATGAAGTTATCCATAGCAAAAAATATCATCACCAAAGTTTTTGTAAACCCTTTCGAGAAAGAAAAATTCATTTATTTCATCCGAAGCCTGCAGAAAAACTTACACCCGGCAGAATTTCTCCGTAGAGGCCATAATATTCCAATTCTGGAAAATAAAACAGACCTCATTGATAGAGTAAAGCATTATTTGAACAGTGTAGGAGATTTAAAAGCGTCTGCTTCCTATATCCAAAGTGAATTAAACAGTGGTATAAATTCTATGCTGAGAAATATCCGTTTGTGCCACAAAGCGTGGTACAAATTCCCTGGGGACACAACCGCTTGTTGAACACTTTCAATTCCACAACAAGCTAGCAATTCCACATATTAAAGAAGATATGAATAAGCCAAACCATTAAATCACTCACTCAAAAATATTAATCATGATTTATTTAAAGAAAAAATTCAGTTTTATAAACCTGTTCATCTTTGTTTTATTTCTGAACATGGCCAATGCCCAGACTTACCGCTATTTCCAGGATTCGCCCGGCCCGGTTTATTATGACTACAGTTGGCTTACGGTGGACGCACCCAGCGAGTTGGAGATTTTGGGTGACGACAATCGCAGGTTCCCGGTTGAAAGTACTTTAGCGCCCCAGCAAGGGATAAATTCATTGCGCTTGAATTGGAAATCGGTTGAAGGTGGAGATTGGGGAGCCATTGCTGCCGGCACCGACTGGACTGCCAAAAATGTTTCTGATACCGATACCCTGGTATTTTATTTTTACTCCTTGCCCGGAATGCTTGCTGCAAACTTGCCGCTTGTTTTTATGGAGGATACCCAAAACCGAAAAACAACCGGCGTTGATGTGGGTGATTATTCAGGAAATATTCCTGCCAACGTGTGGTTCAGGATTACAATCCCAATGGAGATTTTTCTCAATGCAGGCGATCCCGTGGATTTTACCTCGATTAAAACTATTGGATTTGCGCAAAATGCGGCGGATAATACCCAACATATCCTGTATGTGGACGATATGCGAATTTACAAAGGTGATGGTAATTCACAACCTGTTGCACCCCCACAAGGTTTATCAGCCAAGGGCTACGACAGTCATGTTTATCTTACCTGGCAGCCCAATTCAGAAGCTAATCTCAATGGATACGAAATTTATCAGTCAACTGACGGAGGGGGGAACTTTGATAAGGTTGTGGTTATGGGTAAATACGATACGATTTTCACACATTTCGTCAGGCCACAGGGAACAAACCTGAACCTGGTCTATAAAATGACTGCCTTGAATGACGTAAATGAACCCTCCGAATTTTCAAATATTGCTTATGTGCTAACTTATGATATGAGCGATGAAGAATTGCTGGAAATGGTTCAGGAAGCTACCTTCAGGTATTTTTACGATTTTGCCCATCCGGCATCAGGTATGACCCTCGATCGAAATACATCCGGAAATACAGTGACAACCGGAGGCTCAGGATTTGGGATGATGGCCTTGCTTGTAGGTATTGAGCGTGGATTTATTAGCCGTGAACAGGGCGTGGCACATATAACCAAAATGTTGAACTTCCTGGAAACCGCTGATCGTTTTCATGGGGTATGGCCGCACTGGTTGAATGGAAATACCGGAAATGTAATCCCCTTTGGTGAAAAGGATAATGGCGGCGATTTGGTGGAAACTGCCTTTCTTGTGCAGGGGCTGCTGGCTGCAAGGCAATACTTCGATGAGCCAACCCAGGAGGAGCAGGCCATTGTTGAAACAATAACTGAATTATGGGAAACTGTTGAATGGGATTGGTATCGCAAAGATGGAGGAAACTTTTTGTACTGGCATTGGTCGCCAAACTATGGATGGGATATGAATATGCAGGTGAAGGGACCCAACGAGGCAGCCATTATTTATTTGCTTGCCATTGCATCACCAACGCATGGTGTTCCGGCTTCGCTTTGGCACGATGGATGGGCAAGCTCGTCATATTATGTAAATGGCAAATATTTTTATGGAATACCACTTTGGGTTGGTTGGGATTATGGCGGCCCGCTGTTTTTCGCACATTATTCTTACCTCGGCTTCGACCCGCGAAATATAAAAGATCAGTATGCCAATTATTTTAAAAATAACCGGAATCATACATTGATCAACCGTTATTATTGTATTACGAATCCTAAAGGATATGAAGGTTACGGTGAAAATTGCTGGGGTTTGACCGCAAGCGATGACCCGTGGGGCTACATGGCTCATGAGCCAACCTCGACCCGCGATAACGGAACGATAACACCAACGGCAGCGCTGTCGTCGATGCCATATACACCCACTGAATCATTGGTTGCCCTCAAGCATTTTTACAGAAACCTGGGTGATAAAATCTGGGGGAATTATGGCTTTGTGGATGCCTTTAACGAGGAGGTAAATTGGTATGCAAATTCTTATCTCGCCATCGACCAGGGTCCTATCATCGACATGATCGAGAATTACAGGAGTGGACTTTTATGGGAAATGTTCATGGCCAATCCCGAAATTCAACCCGCCTTGGATGCCATTGGCTTTGAGGCTGATCCTGATGCTGTGGATGAAAATGGATTGATTGAGAATAGTATCATGACATGTTATCCAAATCCGGTAATTACCGATCTTACCATCCAATTAAAGCTTGATCAAAACCAGTTGATATCTTTGGATTTGTTGAATGTTTATGGTGAGATCGTTAAAACTGTGGTGGCACAATCATCAGGTAATCCGGATAATTTGAAAATCAATATTCCATTGGATGAAATCCCTTCGGGGATATATTTAATAAGGGCAAATATTGATGGGGGTATTGTAATCGAAAAGGTGATCGTTCAAAAGTAAATCTGACAATTTTATTTCGGATTCAAAAAAGGGAAGCAATTCAAAAGTTGCTTCCTTTTTTTAATAATATCGACTGAATGGGATTTCGGATCAGCTTTTACTTCCACCAATTAAAATTGTCAGAAATAATAATTTCATTCTTTTGGATATGATGGGTTGTTTTCATCGGAATTGTCCGATAGTCTAAATTATATTTTTCTGCTAAATTTCTGATTTCTTGTGTATCGTCATAGGTCATCATAAATTTTCCCTTGATTTCAGTAGTTAATGAAAATAATTCATTATGGTCAATTTTATAATGTGTGTAAAGTCTTTTACCCGCAATAGTATAAGGCGGGTCAATAAAAAAGTAACACTGTTTATCGTTTTTAGTATTTTCCATTTCTTCAAAAGCATCACCCGTCCTAAACATCATTTTATGTTTAATGTGTTCAATAGCAAGTATTCGATCTCTGAGGGTTTTGGGATACCAGCGCGATTTTATCCCCTTTCCGTTTTCACCATTCTTAATTAACCCTGAACCTTTGGTTATGATACCACCATGATAAATCCTGTTTTTTAAAATTGTACTAAATGCTTGTTCATTTAAGGTCTTTTTTTCTTTCTGGAGAATATTGTTGGAATTTTCAGGTGTTAAATCAAAACTGTAAATCTGGTTTGCCAGCCACCGATAATCACCATTAATTATAACCTCCCAAACTGCTGCAACTTCTTTATCTATTTCAATCATTTTAATTTGATTGGCTAAATTTTCAAAAGCTGCAGTAAGACTTACTATGCCGCCACCGGCAAATGGTTCAATTAGTTTTTTTTGCTCATTGGATTGTTTAAGCCATTTTCTTACAATAGGGATTAACCAGGTTTTTCCCCCGGGAAATCTGAATGGGCTTCTTTGTGGTATAGAAGCAACATTAACAACTTTTAGACTGCTAACCTTCTTATCCTTAGTTTCGAATAATGATAATTGCCCACTCATAATTAAATACTTATTAGGTCAGTTAATGTTGGTGTATCTGGCGAATTTTTATCCAAATGTTCATTAAGTCGGTTTTGTAAAATATTTATAAAATCAAAAATTTCGCCTGGTTCAGGCGTTGTTATTTTTAAAAGTGCAGGTTCAAATGCTGTATAGACAGTATCAACTAAAACTAAATTATTTTGTTTCTGTTCATTATTGTACACAAGGTCATATAAAAACCAGGCAATATCTGCTTTAGATTTAGAGGTCATCGGAAGATTTGGTAGTGTGTCAAAAAACGACTTTTGCAGGGCAACGGTCTGTTTCTTTTTCCATGATTCAAATATTCCGCCTTTGTAGAGCATTTGAGGAATAAGTCGTTTTCGTGAAGAAGAAAGATAATCAGGTTTTGGATAATTATATCCTTTAGGCCATTCAAAATCTTTTGATGGATTTTTTATATATGTTTCAAAAGGATTTCGTAGATTACCTGAAATATAAACTCCTTGGACTTCAAGAGATACAAAGTCGATCAATTGACCTTTTTCGTTGTATTGAACCAATATGAAATCTATGTTGCCGGCAGATTGTCCGTTTTTGTCAGTGAGTTTTATTTCCGAAAGCGATGTCCAGTTTGAATTTGAACCAAATGCAAAATTAGCAGCATTTTCAATTATTATCCAATCTTCTCTAAATCTGGTTGGGCAAGTAATAACAGCGGTATTGTTATGCCAAACACTACAAATCCCCAAAGGATTGTTTGTTTTGTCTTTGGTGCAATTTGGAACCTTGTTGTTGAAAGGGCATAATTTCTGTTTTCTATATCGCAGGGCTTTCGTGGATTCACATTCGATAGGAAATCCAAATACTTCCGCAAGTGGACTCTTATTTTCTTGATTTTTCATTATGAGCAAAGATAAATATTTTAACGACCGATAGGAATAATGAGTAGTTTTTTATGGTATTAGATATCCTAATCATATCAGCCTTGTGTCATACAGAAATTGAATCATTCAGCAAGTTACCAAACAATAGTAGCAACAGCTTTTCCAGGAATGGTATAGCTGAAATACTTGTTTCCTTGCTTTACCCCAAACGTACTATCGCCATTGCCGTTATTACAAACAACCAATGCTTTGCTTCCATCTGTATTCTGGAAAGCTGCTGCATCAATGTCGGATAAACCCTGGGGCAAGGAAAATGCTACCCTCACTGCTCCGGGTCTTACAAACTTCGAAAAATGTGCAATGGCATAATATTCTTCATTGTTGGTAATCTGTCCACTGGGATTATTGATGGTAACCACGCCGCGGCAATCATTACAGCCATTGTTTTGCGGACCCCAGTTTTGATCCAATGCCAGGTTCCAAAGCAAGGCATTTTTCGACCAGTTGTTGGCTGTGCCTATAAAAATGTTTCGGGTGTTCCACATTAAATTGTCGCTGAAATTAGTTGCCCATGCGCCACCCGAGATTTCGGTAAAGTACAAGCCTTTGTCGGGGTGCGCATTGTGAACGGTTGTCATAGCCGAAACTTCGCCGCCATAAGCATGAAATGCAGAACCTGCAATAAAGGATTTCGCTTCGGGATCGTTGAGAATGGAGATGGCGTAATCGGTGTTGTCCCAGTTGTGGTCGTAGATAATGATTTGGGTGTTGATTCCCTGATTCTGAAATTTAGGATCAAGATGATCTTTAATAAAGGTGAGCTGTTCGATGGGCTGCATCTGCATACACGGGTAATTAGCCCAGTAGTAGAGGGGTTCGTTTTGTGGGGTGATGGCTGCAATGGTGATGCCTTCCGAAGCCATTTCCTGGATATACTTAACAAAATAGTCAGCATACACGCTGTAGCTGTTTGTTTTAAGCTGGCCACCTATCATACTGCCGTTGGTCTTCATCCAGGCAGGTGGACTCCATGGCGATCCCATGATATTAATTTCCGGCGAAATCCGGATAATCTCTTTCAGAACGGG
Source organism: uncultured Lentimicrobiaceae bacterium (assembly GCA_964593705.1). GTDB lineage: Bacteria > Bacteroidota > Bacteroidia > Bacteroidales > 4484-276 > SABY01. Next base: position 9,918 of record CAZQIV010000006.1, read on the forward strand.
AATTAAGTCTGTCCGATCATTATCAAGCGAAAAATGTTCAAGGTCAAAATCTGTTTCTCCTGCCGGCATATCATCGTAGGTGTAATCGGAAAGCGAAAAATCGGAAGCGCCAATGGTTAACCGCAGGTAAGAAATGCCAATTCCTTCTTCAGGATCAAACAAGCTGGTGAGCAAGGCAGAACGTTCATTTGCATCTAAAACTTCATCGATTAGATAAGCAGATGAACCGGTAAGCGCTGCACCATAGCCTTCGATGGATTGAAACCTGGTAGCAGTATCAACACTTATCAGTGGATAGCCCGAGCCGGATTCAGAAATCGTAAGTTCAGGCTCTTCGCTTAACAGTTTTGATTTATCGCCCCTGGTAAGCCACACTTCCGCTTTTCCAAGTTCCGGGTTTGGAATTTCATCTATGGTCACCTCCTGGCTGTCGGTGTCAGTAGCTCCGGCGGGTGAACTTGCAGTTAGAGTAGCTGTGTATTTTCCTGGTAAATTATAAATATGTACCGGGTTTATTTCGTTTGACACTGCCGAGCCGTCTCCAAAATCCCAGAATAGTTCCGAATAGTTTTGTGCCAGGCTTGTAAAAGATACTATCCTCAAATCGGAAGCATTAAAAGCAAAACTAAAATTGGCTGAAACTTCCGGCTCCGGATCGGGTGTTTCCGGGCTGTCTTCCTTACAAGCTATGGTTTGGGAAAGGATTATAAAGAACAAAATTACAGTACTCAGCTTAAAAATAATTTTCATTTGACTAAAAATTGGCCACAGATGCACGGATGAAATTGAATGATATTACTCCATTGGAGTCCTATGGACATTTATGCCTGTGGGTGTTAATAATTATAATTGCCTGCCCGTCTTCATGGCGGGAACATTTTATTGTAAAGAATTAAAATAGATATTTCTATTTTTTTTCGGTGTTTAAAGTTAGATTCTAATTACAGTATGTTTATATGTTGGCTAATTTTATTCAATGACAGGAAAAGGGATGCTGTATTTTACCCGGTATTGATTTATCACCTGGATGTAGTTTAATTGGGCAAAATCATCATCCTCAAATTGTTCGCCTGTATCTTCGCATTTGTACGAATGAAACAACACCTTGAATTCATCTTTTCGAAAACTCATGGTTCTCAACTCTTTTACAATGCTCATTTCTTTACCTGTAAATGGACTTTTCATTTTGGGGTGAATTGTTAGATTTATCCTCGCTTTGCTCGGATGTAATAGATCGTCATTTGCGCTTCGCGTGTCATTAATTGCTTCGCGTCATTTGGCTTCGCCGTAATTTGCGCTTCGCGTGTTATTTGCCCTTTGGGCGTAATTTATCGGTTACAACCAATGACAACAAATGACAACAAATGACAACAAATGACTATCAATGACAACCAATGACTATCAATGACAACCAATGACAACCAATGACTATCAATGACAACCAATGACTATCAATGACAACCAATGACTTTCCATTACATTCTATTTTCTAATACCCCTCATTCTGCTCCAAATTGGAATTTTTATCCATCTCTGCCTGTGGGATTGGCCAGATCAAACGATTGGGAGTTAAGTTATAGCCCAATGGAGTAACCCCATCCGGGCCTTTGGCGTTGTTCATTACTTCGATGGCGCGGCCTGTGCGTTTCAGGTCAAACCAACGGTGGCCTTCGAAGGCCAGCTCAAGCCTGCGTTCTTTTTCGATGGCAAGGCGCATGGCATCCTGGCTGGAAGCTGTCGTATTGGCCAGATTTACCCGGCTTCTGATTTGATTCATCAGTTCAGCGGCTCCGGCAACACCGCCCAATTCGTTAAAAGCCTCGGCTTTAAGCAAGAGGATATCGGCAAGGCGGATGAATATATAGTTTTGCGGACTTGGTGATTCCGCTATCCGGTATTTGTTGATGAAGGGATAATTGTTTTGTGGCCACTTGGAATCGCTCCAACTGCCCGTTACATCATCAAAAAATATTGAAGACGTTTTTCTAATATTATCCTGTTCATCATCAAAAGCTTTTACCAAATCGTTGGACGGGATATTGAATTTTTTCCAGTCCATGCCACGAAACATGCTCACACCCCAGTTCCCGCTTGAGCTTGTTCCATCGTAGTTTATCTCAAAAATCGATTCCTCAGAATTTTCGTGCATGTTGTCCCACAGTTCATCGTAATTGGGTAATAAACTGTATGGCCCGGCAATTACTGCATCGCAATATTGCGAAACCTTGCTCCAGTCGTGGGGTTCGTGAGTTGCATACACTTTTGCCAACACGGCATTAACAGCTCCTTTTGTAATATAGTTTTTGTTTATTGCTGTTACCGGCACATTCGGAAGCGCAGTTTCAAGGTCAGCGATTATTTGTGTATAAACCGAGTCTGCCGGGGTTCGTGGTGGAAATAATGTTGGTAAGATTTCAAGGTTAAAAGTGCCCACCGATTCGAGTACCAGGGGAACATCGCTATAAAGCTGCACGAGGTAAAAATACATGTAAGCCCTGATGAATGAAGCCTCGGCGATAATCTCTAATCTTCGGGTTTCGGTAAGGAGTGTATCGGTAACCAGATTTACATTGTTAATAACCAGGTTGGCTTTTCCGATGGTGGAATACAAATAAGCCCAATCGCGGGTAATGTTTAAGTTGGTGGCATCAATGTTAAAATCATCAATCTGGAAGTTGGCCGAGTTATCGGCACCGGCGTAGGCATCGTCCGATTGCGCATCGCCATTCACAAAATAATCCAATTCCCAGTACTCATTTCTAAAATCGCCGTAAACACCTGCCAGGGCAGCTTCGGCCTCGCTGGCCGATTTGTACAAAACTGAATCGGAGCTTATGTTTTCAACGGCTATCCCGCTTGATTCGGGTTTGAGGTCGAGAAACTTTTCGCACGAAATGAAGGATGTGAGAATTATCGCGGATAATAGTATTTGAAATAACTTTTTCATGATTGTATATATTAGAATTCAACATTTAATCCAACAATGAAAGTCCTGGCTTGCGGATAGGTGCCATAGTCGATACCTAATTCGGTGGCGCTGTTGCCAAAGGCATTCACCTCGGGGTCGAAGCCACTGTAATTGGTGAAGGTAAGCAGGTTTTGGCCGGTAAAATACACCGAAAGTTTTTTGATGGCCTTAAATTTATCGCCGGCCTTTATCAGGTTGTAGGCAAGGGTAATTGCTTTAAGGCGAACATAAGAACCGTCTTCCACAAAGCGGTTTGAGTTTCTTACGTTGTCCATGTTTCCTACCCTGGGGATGTCAGTAATTTGTCCGGGTTCAGTCCATCGGTTCAATACGGCTGTTGACTGGTTTTTGCTGTCGAACATTCCCTCCAGGTCGATGCGGGTGGCGTTGAAGATATCGTTGCCATAACTTCCCTGGAAGAAAATACTCAAATCAAATCTTTTGTACGAGAGGCTGTTGGAAAATCCAAAGATGAAATCCGGTTGTGCATCACCAATCACGGTGCGGTCGCTGCTGTTCACAGTGCCATTGCCATCCACATCGCTAAAAATTAAATCGCCGGTTGCGGGATCAACACCTTCCGAAATATAGCCGAAGAATGAGCCGAGGGGCAGGCCGGGTTTAACAATGCTTACATCGGAGTTGTTGCTATAAATCCTTCCGAAATAATATACCGGGGTGTATTCCAATGCTGTTACTTCGTTTCGGTTAAAGGACATGTTAAAATTGGTGTTCCATTTAATTTCTCTATCAACCATTACGGCACCCAGGTCAAATTCTATCCCTTTGTTTTCGATATCGCCGGCATTGGTTTGTATGGTGGTGATGGGCAGTGTACTCGGCAACTGCACATTGAGTAGTACATCATTTGTTTTTTTAATGTAGGCATCCATAGTAAATGTTAATCGTGCATTGAACATGGTAAGATCAAAACCGATATTCGATTGTGTTGTGGTTTCCCAGCGCAAATTAGGATTTCCGTAAGAATATTGATAGGTGGCAGGTCCCGAAAGAGGATTTGTAGGTGTTACTCGTGAATAGCCTATTAGTCCATATTGTGCATAGTTAGGAATGCCTTCCTGGTTGCCATTTTTACCCCAGCCGCCGCGAATCTTCAAATCATCGATAACTTCGATATCTTTCATAAATTTTTCGGATGAGATGCGCCAGCCTGCCGAGAACGATGGCATGGTTCCCCACTGATGTGCCAGTTTGGATGATCCATCGCGACGGACACTTACGGTAAGATAATACTTGCTGGAATAATCGTAGGTTGCTCTACCGAAAAATGATGCCAGTGCCCATTCATCGCGGGCAGTATTTCCGCTAATCGTATTGGCAGCATTGATTGTTTGCACAGATATGTCAGCCGGAAAATCGTTGCCTTCGATGTAGGTATTGTTGCCCTGATATTTTTGCAAACTATTTCCCAGCAATGCCGAAACATTGTGTTTGCCGAAGGTTTTTGCATAGTTCAGGGTGTTTTCCCATAGCCAGGTAAAACCAACCCATTTGTTCGACCGCCCGATGCCATTGTTAACACGGCCATAATTTGTGCGAAAGGGATCAAGGTAATAATCCCACTGGCTGTTGTGGGCATCAGCGCCAATTTTGGTATTGAATTTTAGTTCGGGCATCAACCGCACTTCGGCATCTATGTTTCCCGTCATTCGGTTGTTGATGGTTTGCTGATTGGGGCCATCCATGTATGCGATGGGGTTTTCCCACGAAGGCTGAAAAGGATTGGGGTCATACCAGGTTTTATCGGTTAGTTCAAAACCGGGGTCATTTTCTCCCTGCCAGGTATTTAAAAATGGAGGTGTGTTCAAGGCACTCATAATTACACCGCCCCTGCCTGAGCTTGCATTGTCGGGGGTGTCTTTGGTATCAACTCTTAGTACATTAATGCTTGTTTTAATTTTGAGCCAGGGTTTGATCTCATTGTCAAGATTTAGCCTTACAGAATAACGGTCAAATTTTGCCGGATTTACGATTCCTTCATCACTCAAATAACCGATCGAAAGAAAATATTGCGATTTTTCCGATCCTCCCGAAAACGAAAACTGGTAGGATTGGGTTTGGCCGGTGCCAAAGGTTTTGTCGCTCCAGTTATTAAAATCGGTGCGCGAAGGGTCGATGCTTCCTGGCGAAATTTCTTCCATCAAATCGCGGTAACGCCGGGTATTTAAAACGTCGATGGTTTTGCGAAGGTTCGAGATACCATAATAAGTATTGAAACTTAAGGTAGGTTCGCTGCTTTTACCGCGTTTGGTAGTAATTAGTACAACGCCATTTGCTGCACGAGCCCCGTAAATGGCCGCCGATGAAGCATCTTTTAAAACGCTCATGGTCGCGATGTCGTTTGCGTTTAAGCCGTTTACATCGGTGGTAGGCACGCCGTCAACCACGTAAAGTGGTTCGTTGCCTGCCAATACCGAGGTGGCTCCCCGAACGCGAACCGAAAGACCTGCCCCCGGTTTTCCGCTGGGTTGCACAACCTGCACGCCGGCAGCCTTGCCCTGCAATGCCTGGGCCGGCGAAGTAATGGGTCGGTCTTTAATATCATTTTCACCAACCACCGAAACAGCGGTTGTTAAATCCTTTTTCTTTTGTGTTCCATAGCCTATCACAATTACTTCATTAAGGGTTTGTGCAGTTTCCATTAAAACTACATCAATAATTGTTTGATTTGTGATGGATATTTCCTGCGCTGCAAACCCGATATAGCTGAATTTTAAAGTGCCTTCAGCGGCTGATATTTGATAAGACCCATCAATATCGGTGGTTGTTCCACTCAGTGTTCCGACTATTTGAACCGTTGCACCCGGAATTCCATCGCCATTAATATCGGTAACTTTACCCGAAATCATCCTTTCCTGTCCAAGCAGCGAAATCGTTAAGCCGATAGTTAAAAACAGTGTAAATATTTTTTTCATCTTCAATTGGAGTTAGAATTTATTTTGAGCCATTTTGGATAGTAATAATTTGGTGTTGTTTAAAAGTGAATACATTTTGCTATTTCGTGCCGGGGAGTGGGGGTTCATCATCAGGATTGTCGTAATGAACCAAAACATAGCGCCAGTATCCACTGGGATCAGGATCGGGCAATTCAAATTTATAATTGGCCTGAATGATGAGTGTGTCAACAGCTCCATCGGTCAATTTTATCACATCATAAACCACCGAATCCTGAACCATCGGGTTTAATTTTGTAACTTCATATTCGGTGGCTGATTTAAAAAAGCCAACAAAAGCACCGTTACCAAAAGCTTTAAGTTTTGGTTCTATTCCGTTTACCAGTTCAAACTGGTGTGTTCCACTTCCCCAGGGCGAACAATCTTCGCCAAGTGTGTTGACCATATTATCGGTGCTATCACAAATATTTGCAGGTGTAAAAATACCACCCTCTCTCCAAAAGTCTCCATTAGTATTAAATACCAGCGAACCATCACGCCCAAAAGTCCATTCATCGTTAAACATACAAGGGCGAAGTTCGAGTTCGTTGTTATTTAAACCAACTGCCCACCATATTGTAGAGTGATTAATTGGCCCTACTTCCAGGGGATAATCTCCGGTACTCACATCACGGAGCAGTTTCCATGTTTTTGAAGTCTCGCCTACCAGTTTTGTGAGTTCAGCGTTTGGATCGCTAACCGTTACTTTTTTTGTATAGGTGTCGGTAGTTTCTCCACCATCGAGCCAGGTGGCTTTGAGCGTTACATTATATTCGCCCACACTTTCAAAGGAATGTACAGGGTTTTCATCGGTGGATATTGCTGAATTATCTCCAAATTCCCATGACAATGATGAGTAGTTTTTCGACCAGTTGGTAAAAGCTACCTTTTTATAGTCACTCGAATCAGCCTGGTAAGTAAAACTCGCCAGTATTTCCAGGTCGTTATTATCCTTATCGCAGGAATACAAAAAGGCAAAAGCGAAAAGCATTAAAGCTGCCACATTCCATTTCACTATATTTCTCATTATTGTAAAAATTAATTATTAACGAAATTGACGTTTTTTGAAACTTCATATCTTATGGTGCAAAAATATGAATAATAAAATTTGATTAATAAAATAAGCGTATTAATTCACATAAAAAAAGGGGGGCAAAGTTGCCCCCCCTTTCCACTATGAAAAACTTTACTTAGTACTTCATCAATTTGGTAGAAGCTGATGAATTGCCTGAATGAACAGTTAAAATATACATGCCTGATTTCAGATCGCTTGTATTAATCTGTGTTTGTTCAACAGCATTAGTATTGATAAATGATTTTACCAATTGTCCGTTAACATTGAAAATCTCAACTGTAGTAACATCAACCAGGTTATCAATATTGAGGGTTTCATTAACCGGGTTTGGATAGATGTTATAAACGAATGTTTCAAGTTCGTTAATTCCGGTTACGTCATTGTTGTACCAAACTGTAATCTCATTCTGTCCTTCAATAACAGTATAAGTACGGTTTGGTCCATCGGGAAACTCCGAGGTAGCTTCATCGCCATTAATACGAAACTTGTATTGAATTGTATCTCCAGCAGTAAAATCGGGAACTGTAATTCCGTATAAACTATCGCCTAAGGATTCTAAATGATGGCTTTCGCCATTCCAGTCGTTGAATGAACCTGCCACCTCAAGAAAATCGGTGCCTTCAACAAAATTGCCTTCTGCTATTTGATACGACATATTTACTGTCCATTGAATTGTTGAAGTTACAGGGGGCATTTCATCGTTGTACCATACATTGATTTCATTAAGACCGTCTGCAACACCATATCTGCGGTTTGCGCCACCATCTGGGAATTCTGAGGTAGCCCAGTCTCCATTAATGCGGAATTTGTATTCAATAGTATCACCAATGGTAAAGTCTGGAATTGTAATTCCATATAATCCATCACCAAGTGCTTCTAATTGCTCACTGCCCGGGTCTCCCCAGCCATTGAATGAACCGGCAACGTCAAGAAAATCGATACCTTCAATAAAATTACCTTCTGCAATTTGATACGACATATTTACTGTCCATTGAATTGTTGGTGATTCGGGAGGAGTAATTTCGCCATCAACACCCCACTTGTAAAAAACATCCATGGTATTGGTTAAATCGAGGGTTCTGTCTCCACCAGGAGCGGGATCGCCGTTGTCCCACGTTCCACCAATAAAGAATTTGAAAGCTACCGTACCTTCAGGTAATGCTAAAGTAATAGAATAGACACCATCAGCATCATCATCTAACATTAAATTATTCATATTTGTACCGGGCTGTTCCCAAGTGCCATGAATTCCACCAAGTGCTCCGGAAAGCCAAACTGAGTCACCTTCAACAAGACCTGCTTCGGTCATGTCAACATTGATTTTTTGTGAAGGAGGGGTGATTGGGTTTGGGTCGTTGTTTAAAACAATATCATCAAAATAGATACTAATATCTTCGGTTAAACCAACCGGGTCGGCAAAGTCGGGCATGAGGGCAATGATGGGATAAGTACCGGTTTTCTCGCTGAAATCGAATACCATATCTTCCCAGGCATTGGTCATAGTTTGTGGATACATACTTTCCATTTCTATTGTACCGGCAGCGCCACCTTCGATTTTAAATTTAACCGGGCTGATGCGGGGTTTCCATACTTTTACGTGAACGTATTTGTTGTCGGTAACATCAATTTCTGCCGGTAAATTCGACCAGAAGCCATCCCATGGGAAACCATCCATATCGCGGAAGAAATGAATAACATAAGGGCTAAGGTTAACACCTGATTGATCAGGATTTGGAATCAACTCCATGTAGCTCATATCATTTTCACCGTTAAGCATGTAATTCAAGGGGATGGTTTCAAAATTTTCCATGCACTGTACGGGATCGCTACCAACGGTAGGATCATCATTTACATAAAGGGCATCAAAATAAAGTACGATGTCTTCGGTAAGTGTCAAAGGATCTTCGAAGTCGGGGATAAGAACAATTTTTACATAATCACCGCTAACAGTATCCATGTTGAATACAAATTCTTCCCACATACCCATGCTTGTCTGGGGTGTCATGGGATTTACATCACCTGAGTTTCCACCTTCACGTTCGTACTTAAAAACGATGGGGCTGATACGAGGCTTCCAAAGTTTTAGGTGGACATAGCGGTTAGCAGTTACATCAACAGGTGTTGGTAAGGTTGCATACCAGCCTGCCCACGGGTCGCCATCATGTCCGCGTACCATTTTACCTACATACATGCTGGGATTTCCAACGGTATCAGGGTTAGCCACAACGCTTATGGCGCCATTTTCACCACCGGAAAAAATGTTCATGGTAATACTCTCGAAGTTTTCGATTGTTTGTGCATTTGTCCAAAGCCCAAGCACAGTGAGCATCAAAATTGATAGTAATAGTTTTCTCATAATAATTTAATTTTTAGTACAACAACTATATTAATTTGACTTAAATATTTGATTTGTTTCAATGCAAAAATAAAATAAATTTCAATCATAAAATCTATTTGGATAAAATAGATAGTTAACAAATGTATTTATTTACTATAACCGCACCATAAAATTTATATAAATTGTTGGATAGAAAAATGTTAAATAATTGTTAATTAAATTGTTAACTATTTTATTGCTGTACAAAATTTATATAATCCACAGTGAAGAAAATGAGAACAAGTTTTTATTAATTTTGCACTCGGATTAGATTATTCAGAATTATATTATTGTTAAACTTAAATAAAATGAGAACTAATTAAACATTGTGTTATGGTAAAACATCTAACAGCAAAAATGATTTTGCTCCTGTCGGTGCTTGTATTCAGCCTGACGGGTTATGCACAGAGCGGCGAAATTACCGGGGTGGTAAGCGACGCGCTTGATGGTACCACGCTTCCCGGTGCAACAGTGGTAATAAAAGGCACTGTACAGGGAACGGTTACCGATATTGACGGAAATTTCAGTATCACGGTTGAGCCCAACACCACACTGGTTTTTTCCTTTGTGGGTTACGAAACGCAGGAAATGCCAGTTCAACCCGGTAGTACTGTAAATGTTGCACTTATGATGACCTCAACAGCACTCGAAGAGTTCGTGGTGATTGGTTATGGTGTACAAAAGAAAGAAGATGCTACGGGTGCTGTAAGCGTTGTAAGCTCAAAAGATTTCAACAAAGGTGCCATTACTTCGCCTCAGGAATTGCTTGTTGGTAAAAGTGCCGGGGTTGTTATCACAAGTGCCGGCGGTGCGCCTGGCAGCGGATCAACAATCCGTATCCGTGGAGGTTCATCTCTAAATGCCTCCAACGATCCTTTAATTATTATTGATGGAGTGCCTATCGATAATAATAATGTATCGGGAAGTTCCAACTTTTTATCTTTTGTAAATCCCAACGATATCGAAACTTTTTCTATTTTAAAAGATGCCTCGGCAACTGCTATTTATGGCTCGCGTGCCTCCAATGGTGTTATACTTATCACTACCAAAAAAGGGAAACTGGGAGCTCCGATGCAATTTTCATACAATGGAAGTACATCCATTTCAGTACCTACCGAATACATGGATGTGTATTCAGGCGATCAGATTCGTAAAATTGCTTACGACTATCAGGATGTTTTTGGTACCGATGCCTATAGCAAGCTTGGAAATGAAAATACAGACTGGCAGGATGAGGTTTACAGAACAGCAGTGTCGCAAGATCATAACCTAAGTCTTACAGGGGCTTATAAAACTTTACCTTACAGGGTTTCTGTGGGTTACACCGATCAAAATGGTATTTTGGACAATACTGATATGCAAAGGGTAACAGGAACCGTTAGTCTTACTCCTACCTTACTCAACGATGATTTAAAACTGAATATTAATGCTAAGGGCATGAGTACCAACCAAAATTTTGGTGATGCCGGAGCAGTGGGCTCAGCCGTTAACATGGATCCCAGCCATGGCGTGTATGACGGAAATGAATCGTCTGCAGGTTATTTCCAATGGGGCAATTATGGAGCTAATTTGGGCACACCTAACCCGGTTGAACAACTTTTTGCTGCTGACAATACATCTACCGTAAATCGTTTTATTGGAAATGTTCAGTTTGACTACAGGCTGCCCTTTTTACCAGATTTAAGAGCCAATCTGAATTTGGCAACTGACATCTCGAAAAGCGATGGGCACAATAATCGGCCTGTAACCTCACCTTCAGTATTAACCAGCCCTTTATGGGGAAGATTAACCGACTATAGCTCAAAAAACACAAACGACCTTCTTGAATTTTATGTGAACTATACCAAAGAATTAAGTGAGATTGACAGTAGAATTGATGTTACGGCCGGTTATTCATGGCAACATTTTCAACTGGAAGGAGATAATTATTCCCGGGGTATTGTTGACGAAACACACCCCTATCAAATGACAGACAGTTCTTCGTATATCAACGAAAATTTTCTCGTATCATTTTTTGGTCGTTTAAATTATACTTTTAAAAATAAATATCTCTTAACCATGACGCTGCGTAACGATGGCTCATCACGTTTTGCAGAAGACAACCGCTGGGGGATTTTCCCTGCAGCAGCATTTGCCTGGAAAATTAATGAAGAGGCATTTATGCAAAATGCTGACTTTATCTCCAGTTTGAAACTACGCCTGGGATGGGGAGTTACCGGCCAACAGGACATCGGTTCCTATTACCCTTACATGGCAACTTATGTTGAATCATCCGAAGGGAGTTATTACCTTGTTGGCGGAGAATACATCCCAACGCTTAGACCAAACGCCTACGATCCTGACATTAAGTGGGAAGAAACCACAACCCAAAATATCGGGATAGATTTTGGATTTCTCGATGACCGGATTACCGGCTCGTTCGATGTTTACAAACGTGTTACCGATGATTTGTTGAACCAAATAACAATTCCTACAGGAAGTAACTTTTCCAATACATTGATAACAAACGTTGGCAGCCTTGAAAATAAAGGTTTTGAATTTGATCTTAATTTAATACCGCTTTCAAAAGAAGATATGTCGTTAAATGTCGGCTTCAATTTTGCCTACAACGAGAATAAGATAACTAAACTACTGCTGTCTGATGATCCTGATTTTATTGGTATCCTTTACGGAGATGCTTTTACAGGACAGAAACAGGTTACCAGGGTGGGCTATCCAGCCTATTCGTTCTTTGTTAATGAGCAAGTTTATGATGGCGCCGGAAATCCAATTGAAGGACTTTATACTGACCTTTCGGGCGAGGGTGGCGCGGTAAACGGCGATAATGAGGATAAATATATTTACCACGACCCGACTCCCGATTATACCTTTGGACTATCAGCCCGATTCAATTACAAAAACTTTGATATTTCCGCTTCGGGGCGTGCAAATATTGGCAATTATGTTTACAATCAGGTTGCTGCCGGCGCTTCGTACGACCAGATGTATCAAATTGGATACTGGCGCAATCAGGCTACTTTTCTGAACAATACAAATTTTGTTAAGCGCCAGTTTACCAGCGATTATTTTGTTGAGAATGGTTCATTTTTTAAGTTGGATAACTTAAGTGTGGGATATCAATTTGAAAATATTGTAAGCAAGCTGAATGCATATCTTAGTTTTACCGTCCAAAATGCATTTACCATCACAAAATACACTGGTATAGATCCTGAAGTGAGCGGTGGAATTGACAATAATTTCTATCCGAGACCGAGAACATTTATGATAGGTCTTAGTTTAAGCTATTAATATTTAACATGAAAATAATTATGAGCAAAAAAATATTTATTTTAGGAATCGTTCTTTCTGCATTATTCATCGGATCGTGCGTGAAAGACCTCGATGTAACTCCCAAAGACCCTGACACGATCTTGTCGGGAAATTTAAACGATGACCCTGTCTATATGAAGCAGGTGTTAGGTAAAATTTATGCCAGTTTTATTATTGCCGGCCAGGGAGCTAATGGGGGTGCCGATATTAGCGCTCCCGACGAAAACTTCTTTACTACCATGAGGGCATTATGGAATGTTCAGGAAATAACCACTGATGAAGCAATATGCGCCTGGGGCGATGTGGGAATTGCTGATTTGAATACACAAACATGGAGTGCCAGTAACCCGTTTCTTACAGCACTTTATCAGCGTCTTGGTTTGAGCATCACTTATGCCAACGACTATATTAGAATTACAGCAGGAAACTCCGATCCTGATGTTATCCGCTACAATGCGGAAGCCCGCTTTTTGAGGGCCCTGGCATATTACTGGCACATGGATTTGTTTGGAAACCCGCCATTTACTACAGAGGAAAACGAAGTTGGGAAATTCTTTCCTACACAGTTGAACCCTGATGTTACTATTGCAAGAACAGAATTATTTAATTACATAGTTTCTGAATTGCAGGATATTGAAGACATACTTGGTGAACCGGGGACTTCCTATCCGCAGGCTGATAAAGGCGTTGCATGGATGTTGCTCGCGAGGTTGTATCTTAACGCAGAAGTTTACACCGGAACTGCAGAATGGGACAGTTGTAAAATCTATACCGATAAAGTGATAAATAGTGGAGCATATACTTTGGCTGCTGATTATCGTAGGAATTTTAGCGCTGATAACGGTAGAGATGACGGGAATAATGAAATGATTTTTGCCTGGGCACAGGATGGTGTCAATATTCAGGGATATGTTGGTACAACCTTTATTATCGAATCGAGCAGTGATGCCGTGTATTTAAGAGCTGAAGATTTTCATGGACTAACATCCAATACAAACTGGAACGGAAACAGGGCCAGAAAACAGTTCCTTGATGTAATGATTGATACGCTTGCTACCTATGGTGGAAATCCTGTTCCCTGGGATACCGACCCCTTCTTTACCCAAAGTAATGATACACGGGTTTTCCTTAGGGTTAAGCAAAGTCCTGATATTCCTAGCGCTTCTTCAAGTGGCGATTTTGGCATAGGAGTTTATAAATTTACTGCACGTAATGCTGATAGTACTTTGCCTGCAACTTACAATCCGGCTTATGCCTGTACCGATTTTCCAATATTCCGCTATGCCGATGCATATTTGATGCGTGCCGAGGCACTTTATCGTCAAGGTGATCTTGCCGGTGCTGTTGCAGATATTAATGTAATCAGGGAACGTGCTTTTGGCGATGATTCAGGAAATATTACAACTGCCGAACTTACTGATGATTTTTTATTGGATGAACGTGGCAGGGAGTTTTATTATGAAGCACAAAGACGTACCGATTTGATCCGTTTCGGACAATTCACCAATGGTACTTATACCTGGGCCTGGAAAGGTGGAGCAGTCAATGGTATTGCTACAAGTACTCACCTGAATCTTTTCCCCATTCCCGGAGATGAAGTATCTGCAAATCCAAATATAAATCAAAACCCTGGTTATTAAAATTTTAAAATTTTTAACGATGAGAAAAACTATAATTTTGTATTTAAGCATAATTGGATTTATCGCGTTTTTATCAAGTTGCGAAAAGGATGGTACTACTGTTACCATGCTTACTGATCCAATTTCACCTGAGTTGACAAGCATACCGGATTTAACTCTGGAAAGAGCCAATGGTACTGACATGCTTACATTTGTTGGAACACCTTTAAATCCCGGTTTCACAGCTTCGGCCAACTATTTTCTTGAAGCATGTCCACAGGGAAATAATTTTGTTGATGCCATTACTGTTTATTCCGATGTGCAGGTTGTTGAGATGAACATCACAGTGAGTGATCTTAACGGAATATTATTGAAGAGTTTTCCTGCCGATCAGGTTAATACGGCTGACTTTAGAATAAGGTCTGTTCTGATTGTTGATGCCGGAACAGGTGCTCCGGGAACAAGTACCGATCCCTTTGAGTATATTTCCACAACCAAAACAGCAGACGTTTTTTTATATGGACTTCCAAAATTGGATTTGATAGATTCTGGTATGGATCAAAAAATCGAATCAGCCTTAGGCGATGGTGCATATTTTGGTTTTGTAAAACTTGACCCGGCCATGCCCTTTACGCTGAAAGATCCTGATACTGATATTGAATACGGCGCTAACGGATCATCTCTTGCTATTGATGGAGCAGGAATTGTCGCACCAGCTGCCGGATGGCACCAAATGTCGGCAAATACAGTCGATTTAACCTACAGTATGGATTCCTACATGATTGGTCTTGTTGGCTCTGCTACTCCAAACGGTTGGGATTCTCCCGACCAAAAAATGGATTATGATACAGAAACCGGAAAATGGAGCATAACCATCGATTTAATTGATGGTGAAATTAAATTCAGACTTAACGATGGTTGGGCCTGGAATCTCGGTGGCACTCCTGATAATTTAGTACACGATGGAACTAATATTGCCGTTACAGCCGGTAATTATACCATTACACTGAATATTACCGATGATACAGCCGGCTCAGAAACCGGTACATATACTATTGTAAATAATTAGCATGGTTGTTAGCATGGTTTGTTGCATAAATTGCGAAAAATTTATGCAACAAACCATTTGCAAACCATTAAAAGCACAACATCATTAAATAGTTTAAATAATAATTTTATGAAAAGAATAATGATAAATAGAATTTTAGCCGTCCTTATTGTTGCATTGGCAGTTTTTGTTTCATGCACAAAGGAGAGCCCGGATGTTAGGTTAGACCCATCTTTATCTACATCGCAGCTTTTAAATGTTACTTCCGACTCTGCCACCGTTATAGGTTTTGTTATTGCACAGGGAAGTGGTTTTACCGAAAAGGGTGTTTGCTACAATACAGAGGCTAACCCTACCATTAGCAACAGTAAAGTTGTTTACACCGGCGAGGATAATAATGCAACTTTTTCGGTAGTCCTGAGCGGATTAAATTTTGCTACTACTTATTATGCAAGAGCTTATGCCACAGGTTCGGGTGGTACAATTTATGGCGAAGAATACAACTTTACAACTTTACCGGAACTTCCTGTTGTTAGCACTGCCGAAATTACTTTGATAACCGGTACTTCTGCAACTGGTGGTGGTGAGGTAACGAGTAATGGCGGTGCCGAAATTACTGCCCGCGGAGTTTGTTTCAGTGCAGATACTATTGTGCCAAGCATCGATGATGCTCACACTTCTGATAGTACCGGAATTGGCCAATTTATCAGCGAACTCACCAACCTGGCTGGGAGCACCAAGTATTATGTTCGGGCTTATGCCACCAATAGCGTGGGTACCGTTTATGGCGAAGCGTTTGAATTTACAACACTGGAAATTATCATAACCTCCCGCACATGGTACGTTCCCGGCGATTATGTAGCAGCCAGTTATCCCGATTCAACCTTTGCTGATTGGAATCCTGCTAACTCGCCGTTCATACAAAGTTTAGAAGCTAGTCCTGATAGCCTGGAAGGTTATGTTTATATGATAAACGAATCGAACCTGTGGAAGCTTACCACCCAGCCCGATTGGAATGGAACAACTTATGGCGATGGTGGCGAAGGAATACTCGACCCTGAAGGAGGAGATATTTCATCTCCAGCTGGTTATTATAAACTAAATGTTGATGCTGCTGCTTTAACATACACCGCTGTTGCCACCGAATGGGGCGTAATTGGCGATGCCACTCCAGGTGGTTGGGAGGACGAAACCCCACTAAGCTATGATCCACCTTCGATGACCTGGAGAGGTGGTTTGCATTTAACGGCAGCTAACTTCAAGTTTAGGGCAAATCATACGTGGGATTACAATTATGGCAGCACAGCCGAAAATGATACCCTCGATTTTGATGGAGGTAATATTCCCGTTGACTTCGAGGCTGATTATTTCTTCGTGTTGGATTTGAGCCACCCGAATGCCTATACTTATACAGCAAACTACTGGGGACTTATTGGAAGCGCAACTCCCGATGGTTGGGAAACTGACCAGGATATGATCTGGGATGCTGAGACCCAATCGTTGACAATTACACTCGACCTTGTAGCCGGTGAAATTAAATTCAGGGCAAATGATGCATGGGATTTGGATTATGGTGGTGATATTAATGCCCTCACCCCGGGTGGTGCCAATATTCCGATTGCAGAAGATGGAAACTATACCATCCATTTTTATTTAACATCTGTACCTTCGTGTACTATTGTGAAAAATTAAACTCCTGATTGGTTTTTGATTTTTGAAATTATATTCTTTACCTCAAAGCCTTCCTGTATAGCGGGAAGGCTTTTTTAATTTGTTTGATAAGATTGTTCTTATGCAATGGAAGGCTTTAAATTCCTCGTGAATCAGGGCGCATGGGCACCAATGTATGGAACCGAGGCTGGTTCTGCATTCGAAAGTGGAGTTTTGGTTTATCGCGAAACTGAAGCCGATCCCGATCCCGCCTCCCCTCCCTTTCACGCCCGCAAACGGTCATTCCAGACGAAGTGAGGAATCTCATGAATTTTCTCATCAGCTTGGGGGTGATGTTCACCGCGACAATACGATTTACGACTCTACACCATTAACTGTCTGAAAAGCAACTATTAGGTCAGGAGTTCTAAGATTATTGAAAAATGACGACTTTATGGACAAGCACATAATTATTTTTTGAAAAAAAGCAGTCCATATTTCACCCTCGGTAGGGCAGGATTAATGCTGCATTGGCGAATAATCATGGCTGGGTGTTGGTAATCGTTTTTTATTAGACCAGTCTTGGGTCAAACCGGAACTGTCGATGAGCCAGTACTTTCACTTTATGATATTCCTTGTGGTTGCAATTCAAAACGTAATTGAAGGATGTAGCTATTATAGCGCTGGGTACTTTAAGAGCTATTGTGTGACCTTTTACAAGCCATTCTTCTCCAATTTCTGCTAATATGGATGGAGCAGGATATCTGAACCAGTTTGAAGGCAGATCAGATTCTTTTATCTCATTAATAGAATCATCTGGTATCTCAATCGTCAATATGTCAAGCTTGGGTAAAAACATTGGCGGGGTGTGAACAATAATTTCCAGAAGAGCTATTTCTTTAGTTTCCCCGGCATACAATACCTGGCTTCCTTTTTTATTCCATCTGCCAGGGTACAATGCTGCACCCGTTCCGTGAATATCCGATGCCCGCTTTCGTTTAGTAATTCGATAAATAATCATAGGTACTAGCTATAAACGCCATATTCAATTCTGCCTAAAAGATCCCGGACTTTAGATATTCCACCGGGAATGCCTGATAAATCCTGTGGCTCAAGTCCGCCTAAAGCAGTATTGGGTAATCTTAGCCATTTAAAAAAGTCCTCATTATTTTCAAATACTTCAATTCCATATAAAAATAAATCGGTCAATTCAAAAAGCTGAACAGCGTAGTTTCTTTCAAGTTTTTTCTTTTCCCTTATCCACCGATAAATAGTAGGAGCAGAAACATTTAACATTTCTGCGGTTTGATCTCTTGGAATATTAAAATGCGTTCTGAAATTTGCAATCATTTGGGCATCAACTCCTCTTGAAGCAATATTTATAAAATCATAAGGACTTTCAATACTTGTTCTAATATATTTTCGACCAAGAATGCTTATTAGAGCTTTATAATGCTCGGTTGTTGTTTCTTTAGAAGTCGTTTCTTTTATTGTTGTCATTTGATAATATTATTTATTAAATAACAAAAGTAGATTATTTTTATTGTAATGCCAAGCTCTTAAAACTATTGCCAAAGTTCTGCAATATGAAAACACATATTTCCAAATATGCCGGCTTTCCCCGAAAAATCGGAGCCGGGAGTTCGATGCACCCAACTTTGCTGGAGGTGGATTATGGTGTCATTGGCAGATAAGCAAGGCAATTTGTTACCGCCCTGGCATTTCTGATAATTCATAGTTTGTGCTTCCCGGTAAAATTAGGCCAGTTTTCTTGTTCATGTATATAAAACTTCATTCTCCGCATATTTTGTTTGGTTCAAGGATAGTAATCACCGCATTTGCAGTGTTATCAGATTTTGTTTGTGTATATGATTTTTCGAGCGATTTAAAACTGTGAAACTGAAATTACAATAACGATGAATTTGTAGTACTTTTGTTTTGATAACCTGATTGACAAACAGTAAAACTAACACGACATGAAAATTATAAATCCCCTTTACGACAAAGCCTTTAAATACTTGATGGAAAACACCAAGTTTGCCCGCAAAGTATTGTCGGTAATAATGGATGTGGAAGTAGAGAAAGTTACCCTGGGTCAGCAGGAAACGGTTTTCCCGGATATAAAACGGAGTTTAACCTTGTTCAGGCTCGATTTTAAAGCTGTAATAAAAGAAGCTGATGGCAGCCGAAAAACTGTACTCATCGAACTGCAAAAATCAAAATATGCCACCGATATTCAACGATTTCGCAATTATCTTGGCGCTAATTACATGACCAGGAAAAAGGATTTGAGCAAAGTAGAAGAACCCTCACCGGAATATCATTCAGCTTTTCCTATTATTACCATTTACATTTTGGGATACAAACTTGAAGATTTGCCTTACATGGCTGTAACGGTTAACCGTGAGGTGATCAACTCGGTGAGCAAAGAAAAAATTAATGTAAAGAGTTTTTTCATCGAGCACCTTACCCATCAATCGCATATTATACAAGTGCGGCGCTTGCCCGAACAACGCCGGACACGACTCGAAAACTTTTTAGTATTGTTCAACCAAGCCTGGTGTACCGACAAGAACTACATCATCGACTTGCAGGAAACCCCCGAAGAGTTTAGCGACATTGCCCACTACCTGCAAGGCCCGCTGATGGATGATGCCTTTCGCCGCAACCTGGAAGCCGAAGAAGAAATCGACACCATTTTTGACGAACAGGAGGCCAAATATTTAAAACAGATTACAGAGGCCGAAGAAAGGGAAAAACAAGCGAAGAAAAGAGAAGAAACAGAACGCAGGCAAAAAGAAGAAGAACGCAGGCAAAAAGAATCTTTAGCGCTGAAACTGGCAATACAGATGAAGCAGAGTGGAGCAGACATCGAAGATATTATTAAAGAAACAGGACTGGATGCTGAGGAAATTATCGATTTGTAGAGAGGTGTGGTAATTTCAGCAATCTTGACTTGATGGTTGATTTTCCGCCAATTATAGATACTTAGTTGTAAATCACATTTTCATAGAATAAGATTTCTCCTTCAAAATCAGAGGTAATTTAATTCCTCATTGTTATGAGATTCCTCGCTTTGTTACCAATGACAAGTATTTGAATGGAGTTGGAGTACACTTTGTGAGAGGGACCCACCCCATTCACAGTCTGGGGCTTTGTCATTTCGACTGGAAAAACGCAGCGCAGCAAGTTTTGGAGGGAGAAATCTTTTCAATGCCGCACGTGCGGAAAGAAATCTACAAATTGCCTCATGATGATTACGCGGGGTCAGGATGTCTGAATTTAAAATCTGACGATGAAATTTCCTATTCTTTCATAAACACTTTTAGAAACATTTCTACCGCTATCTCCTTCTCAAAATAAAACAATAGATTCACCAAAACAATTCAATCATTTATCCCAATAAAAATGTTTTGTTTGGCGATGCTATTAACAAATTACAACTAACATTAATCATTGCAAAATACTATTTTTGCACCCGATGAAAAATATTAGAAACTTCTGTATTATTGCACATATCGACCATGGCAAAAGCACATTGGCCGATCGCTTGCTTGACCTGACCCATACCATTGGCGACAGAGATAAAAAGGAACAGGTACTGGATAGTATGGATATTGAACGGGAACGTGGCATCACCATTAAGAGCCATGCCATCCAGATGCTTTATAATACGAATGGTGAGGATTATGTACTTAATCTTATTGATACTCCCGGACATGTAGATTTCTCTTATGAAGTTTCTCGTGCAATTGCTGCTTGTGAAGGCGCTTTGCTTATTGTAGATGCAACGCAGGGCATTCAGGCACAAACAATTTCAAACCTCTACCTTGCCCTGGAGCACGACCTTGAAATAATTCCGGTGCTCAACAAAATGGACATGGACAATGCAATGCCCGATGAGGTGAAAGATCAAATTGTAGATTTGATTGGATGCGACAGGGACGACATTCTTGAAGCCAGTGCCAAAACCGGCTATGGTGTTGATGTAATTCTGGAAACTATCATCGAAAAAGTACCCCATCCAAAGGGTAACCCCGATGCCCCGTTGCAAGCCCTGATATTTGATTCAGTGTTTAACTCGTATCGTGGTATCATAGCATATTTCAGGATTTTCGATGGAAAAATCAGCAAGAATGATTTTGTGAAATTTGTTGCCACCGACAAATCTTATAATGCGGATGAAATTGGTGTGTTGAGACTTGGTTATTTTCCTAAAAAAACACTGGAAGCAGGAGATGTAGGGTACATTATTTCCGGTATTAAAGCTTCGAAGGAGGTTAAAGTAGGCGATACCATCACACATGTTGATAATCCTTGCGGGGATATGATCGAAGGCTTTGAAAATGTGAAGCCCATGGTGTTTGCGGGTATTTATCCTATTGATGCCGATGAGTATGAAGAACTAAGGGCTTCGATGGAAAAACTCCAATTGAACGATGCATCATTAACCTTTGAACCGGAATCGTCAGTAGCTTTAGGGTTTGGTTTTAGGTGTGGTTTCCTGGGCTTGCTGCACATGGAAATTGTTCAGGAACGTCTTGACCGTGAGTTTGATATGGATGTAATTACCACTGTACCAAACGTAAACTACAAAGCTTACACAACTAAAAACCAGGTAATCGATGTGCATAATCCTTCCGGTTTGCCGGGGCCGAATGAGCTCGATCATGTTGAGGAACCAATGATTCACGCCCAGATTATTTCCAAATCAGAATATGTCGGAGCCATAATGAACCTTTGTATCGACCGGAGAGGCGAAATGAAAAACCAGGTTTATTTGACAAGTGATCGGGTAGAAATCTCTTTTTCGTTGCCGCTTGCCGAAATAGTATTTGATTTTTATGATAAACTGAAAAGCATTTCGCGCGGTTACGCTTCCTTCGATTACCACATTACCAGTTACCAACCAGCAAAACTTGTCAGGCTCGATATTTTGCTAAACGGCGATACGGTGGATGCATTATCAACCCTTATTCATGTTGACAATGCTTACAATTTTGGCCGGCGCATGTGCGAAAAACTAAAAGAACTCATTCCACGTCAGCAATTCGATGTAGCTATTCAGGCCGCCATTGGCACAAAGATTATTGCACGCGAAACCGTTAAGGCCATGCGTAAGGATGTTACTGCAAAATGTTATGGTGGTGATATCACGCGTAAGCGAAAACTCCTCGAAAAACAGAAGAAGGGAAAGAAACGTATGCGCCAGGTTGGGAATGTTGAAGTACCGCAATCGGCATTTTTAGCCGTATTGAAATTGGATTAATTTAACTCAACAAAAACGATCCTAATTATGAACTTACAGTATATTTCGGATAATAGAGGAAAAACAACAGGTGTTTTTATTCCTATACAAGAATGGGAAGGGCTTAAATCTAAATTTATAGGATTAGAAGATGAAGAGCTCGGCGAGCAATCAAAAGTAGAGATTTTACACGGATTACAGCAAGCTGTTGAAGAAATGAACTTGATTAAACAAGGTAAATTAAAAGCCCGTGATGCTAAAGACTTGTTGAATGAGTTATAAAATTAAAACTATTCCTTATTTTGACAGGCAAGCCAAACGGCTTACCCGTAAATACAAGTCTTTTAAAACAGAGCTTTCCTTGCTGTTCGACTCCTTGGAGGGTGACCCAACATACGGTATTGCACTTGGCAACGACTGTTATAAAATTCGTATTGCCGTAAAATCTAAAGGTAAAGGAAAATCAGGCGGTGCAAGAGCTGTAAGCCATGTTATTGCTGTTAAAGAAGATGTTTATCTTCTTACCGTTTTTGATAAATCCGAAAAGGAAAATATTTCTGATAAAGAACTTCAGGAACTATTAAAAATGATAGCATAAAAAAGCCCGAGCTTTCGACTCGTTCGGATTTGTAATCCGAGTGCAGAATCCGCGCAAGCTGGATTCTTGCGGTGCTTAAACTTAATTAAACCATTCGGGCTAAATCCGGATTTTATGTCAGTATTTAAACAATATTTCAAATTCAGGATTCTTCCACTCACAATTTTTGGGATTGCCATGGGTTTTATGGAGGCTATAATCGTGGTTTACCTCCGGGAGTTATACTTCCCCAATGGTTTTGGATTTCCATTAATTTTACCTGACAAGCATCTAATTATTATTGCAGAACTCATCAGGGAAGTTGCAACGATTTTAATGCTTCTTACTCTCGCAATAGTTGCAGGAAAATCATTTTATAGTAGGTTTGCCTGGTTTCTTTTTTCATTTGCAGTTTGGGATATCTCTTATTATTTGGGCTTGAAGGCTTTTCTCGATTGGCCCTCCTCTTTTTTTACCTGGGATATCCTTTTTCTTATACCGCTTACCTGGATAGGACCTGTGCTTGCCCCGGTAATAAGTTCAGTATTAATGATAGTTTTGGGCTACAGCTTTTTATTTGCTGAACATACAGGCAAAAGACTTAAACTATTTGATTGGGCAATGATTTTGATTGGGGCAACTGCCATATTTGTAACCTTTGTTTATGATTTTGGTTTGATAATAATCCGGAATGGGCTTTTCGGTGATTTTTTTAATTTGCTTGAAAACAACCAATACCTTCATCTCGTTTCTGATTTTATTCCGGAATATTATAATTGGCCACTTTTCTTTGGTGGATCATTCCTGATAATAATCGCTATTGTCAGAATTTTCAGAGATAATAAGTAAATCAGGTCTAAAAAGTCACAGCCTGTCCCTATTCTTTGGGAAATGCACGAATAATATTCATGAGGCGTTAAACTGGTTACTTATTATTTATACCAAATTTATTATCAGATGATTGGTATTCGTATTTAATTGAACACCTTAAAATATTTATTATCATACGGATAAGTAAATATGTAGGTTGCACAAAAATAGCACTTTATGTCTTTTTGGACTGAACTTATCAGTAAATCATATTTTGTGTGGAAATTTGTAACCAATATTCATTACTAATGCATAATATCGTTCATTAGTAATGAAAACAATGCAGGTATGTAGTCATAAAAAAAGCCGCATCTTATTAAAGATGCGGCTTTTCTATATTTTGAAATATAAGACTTATCCAATACCCAAACGTGAAAATTTGCTTACAGTCAAATCTTTGTCTGTTGATTTTAGGTAATCAGTTACAGTAATTTTAGAATCTTTTATAAAGGATTGGCTCATGAGGGTATTTTCTTTAAAGAATTTACCCAATCTTCCTTGAGCAATTTTATCGAGCATAGCTTCGGGTTTGCCTTCCTGGCGTGCAAGGTCTTTGCCAACTTCAAGTTCGGTGTCAATAACTTTTTGAGAAACTGATTCTTTGTCTAAAGAAACCGGATTCATTGCAGCAATTTGCATGGCAAGGTCATGGGCAGCAACATCAACACCTTCACCGGCTTTATTCATGCCAACGAGTGTAGCAATTCTGTTTCCGTTGTGGTTGTATGCAGAAACAAAGGGCGCTTTGATGGCTTTGTATGAATCAAACTCAAGTTTCTCGCCGGTTTTTCCGGTTATGTCGTTTAGTTTTTCTGCTACGGTAGCATTATCTAAGGTAAGTGCTAAAACAGCTTCCAGCGTTTCAGCTTTATTATCGAGTGCAGCAGTTGTAATTCCGGTAACGAAATTTACAAAATCTTCGCTTTTTGCTACGAAATCAGTTTCGCAATTAACCATTACCAATACACCAAAAGTGTTATCGTTACTTGTTTTTCCCAGTACATATCCTTCGGTAGCATCTTTATCAGCTCTTTTAGCAGCTACTTTTGCCCCTTTTTTACGAAGAATTTCGATAGCTTTTTCAAAATCACCTTCAGATTCCTGGAGTGCTTTTTTACAATCCATCATCCCCGCGCCGGTTTGTTTACGCAGTTTTGCAACTTCAGCAGCAGTAATATTTGCCATTTTGATACTTTTTTATGAGTTAGTTATGATAAGTTTCTGTATTAAATAAAAAAGAGATGTGGAAAAAAATTCATCATCTCTTTTTCAAATCGACATTTAATTCAATTTAAATATGTTTATTTTTTTCTAACCGCTGTTCCCTTGCGCACTCTTTTATCTTTGTCAGCAACAGGAGCAGATCCATCAGAATCAGTTTTAATTCTTGGGCGTTTTCCTGATTCTTTCTCTTTCTTTCTTTTCTCCTCTTTTTCTTCCATTTCCGCTTCAAGTTCTTCTTTCGAGCGTGTTTTAATTATGTTTTCTTCCTCTTGCTCTTCCGCACGTTTGTCTCTGTCAGCTTGTCTTTCCATCAATCCTTCTTCAATAGCTTTAGCCATAATTTGAATGATGAGCGAAATTGACTTGGAAGCATCATCATTTGCAGGAATGGGGAAATCAACTTTTTTTGGGTCAGAGTTTGTGTCAACAATTGCAAAAGTTGGAATATTTAATTTTTTGGCTTCAGCAATAGCAATATGCTCTTTTAATATGTCCACAACAAAAATTGCAGACGGCAACCTGTTAAGGTCAGAAATGCTTCCGAGTTGTTTTTCAAGCTTCGCACGTTCACGTACAATTTGAAGTCTTTCTCTTTTTGAAATATTTGCATATCCGTTTTCGGTCATCATCTTGTCGATGGATGTCATTTTGCGAACCGCCTTACGGATGGTGGCAAAGTTGGTAAGCATACCTCCGGGCCAACGTTCAGTAACATAAGGCATACCGACACTTTTAATCTTCTCGGCAACTATTTCTTTAGCTTGCTTTTTAGTAGCAACAAAAAGTATTTTTTTCCCTGACCGGGTAATCTGCTTAACCGCAGAAGCAGCCTCTTCAATTTTAGCTGCTGTTTTGTAAAGGTCAATAATGTGGATTCCATTGCGCTCCATAAATATGTAGGGAGCCATATTGGGATTCCATTTTCTGGTGAGGTGGCCAAAGTGCACACCAGCATCCAGTAATTCTTCGAAATTTGTTCTTGGCATTGATGAGTTTGTTTATGTTTACTTTCCTTAAATATGCAACCTGTAAGTAGTTCATAGTATATTGAAGTCTCACAAGTTTGGATACTAAACACTTTAATATCCGGGATCTATCGTTTACTAAATTGAAATTTCTTTCTTGCTTTTTTCTGGCCTGGTTTTTTACGTTCAACCATTCTTGGGTCTCTTCTGAGAAGTCCGTTCGATTTGAGAACCGGACGATGTTCAGGCTCCAGCTTGATGATTGCTCTCGAAATACCCAGCCTTAAAGCTTCTACCTGTCCTTTAAAACCTCCGCCATCAATATTGGCAGTAACATCGTACTTGTCTATGTTGTTGGTGAGTTCTAAAGCCTGACGGGCAACATATTGAAGTGTTGCTGCAGGGAAGTAGTCCTCAACACTTTTTTTATTTACTACAATTTTACCGGAACCCGGTGTTAGGTAAATTCTTGCAACTGCAGTCTTCCTTCTACCTAAAGCATTAGTTACTTCCATTGCTATTTAATTTCATTTAGATTTATTTTTCTTGGCTTTTGCGCTTCATGCTTATGCTCTGGACCTTCACAAACATAAAGGTTTTTAAAAAGCACACTGCCAAGTCTGTTTTTTGGCAACATACCTTTAATAGCATATTCAACCATTGCTGTAGGTTTTTTTGCCATGAGCTGATGGGCTGATGTAATTTTTTGACCTCCTGGATAACCTGAATGGCGAACATACTCTTTCTGATCCATTTTGTTTCCGGTAAGTTTTACTTTTTCAGCGTTAATAATAATTACGTTATCTCCGCAATCAACATGCGGGGTGAAACCGGGTTTGTTTTTTCCACGTAACATTTTGGCTGTTGCCGAGGCTAATCTTCCCAGAATTTCATCTTCTGCATCAATAATAAGCCATTCTTTTTGAACGGTCTCTTTATTGGCACTTATCGTCTTGTAACTTAAGGTATCCATTTATTAATCAGTTATTTCAATACAAAAATACGTACCTCCCAAAAAATGGGGCTGCAAAAGTAGAATTTATTTTTTGATAAACAAAAATATTTTGATGCAAAAAATTCATAATTCTGTTCTTTCAATGACCTGAGGAATCATTTTATGTAACTTCTCCACAAATATTATAGTCTAATTTCTAAAATAGCTTAATTCTGTTTGTCATCTGGCGGAAACGGCTATGTGTTTAGATTTTTATTCAATTGAAAATGATACCTCAATACAATACATAACAATATCCATTGATTTGTTTGGATGGATTGAATTTTATTCGGTCAATTTAGACACAAGTTATCTACATCTCTATTTGGGCATTGTATTGAACGTGGATGTAAACGTCTATAAATTCCCAGCTTTGAGGGTATGGTTAAATCAGGGAGACTATAATTTCAGGAACGATAGTGCGCTGAAATTGTTTAGTCGAACTGATCCTGAGCGAAGTCGAAGGATCTCTAGGGTATTATTCTCCGCCGCTTGCGGCGATAAGAAAATAATTTTCTTATTGATACCCCGTCCGCTTGCAGCGGGGAGCTTCATTTGGTTGAAATAAACCAAAAAAAAAACCTAATGGAATAGTTTTCCATCAGGTTTCATTTTCTGAGAAATGATGATTATGGTAAGATACAACCCAAATCTATTTTTGATTGTTCGTCATTATTTGGGAAACATTGCCCGGAAGGAATTGAATAGGGCTCGTATCTCTCCAATTCTGTATCATTTAGTCCATTTTCAATGAAAGCACTTAGAAATGTTATTTCTGATTTGGAAAGCCCTAGTGGTACAAATTCATCGGCAAGGTGCGAATCCGGGACAAAGGAGTTTTCTTTAATTGCGTAGTTTTTGTAAATCACAACATCCATAAGTGAAGTAAAGGATGAACCATGACCATAAAATTTTGCTTGACTTAAGCTGTATAATTGAGGCACTTTAAATTTGCAATTGTCCGATTCAATTCCTGTAAAACCTCCTCTGCCTTTTTTGGTAGCAATGTCAGGCTCATTACCATATATTCCAGGTCCTCCAAGGTCATTCATTCCATAAGCATAAAAATCCATCGAATTAAGTGCTGGGCCTGTATGACATGCAACACAGGCAGCTTTTCCAAAAAATAGTATTGCTCCCTTTTTTTGTACATCAGTCAAAGCATTTGTATTCCCTCTTAAATATTTCTGAAAAGGTGCTTCATTGGCAAGGACAATTCTTTCGTAAGCAGCAATTGCCAGGCCTGCTGTGAGGATGGAATACCTCTCATTTTTGGGTACATCAGGAAATGCCAAATCGAACAATTTTTTGTATTCGGTTGAATAAATCAATTTAGTTGTAAGTCCCATTCTGTGAACTGATAATCCTGCGATTGCCTGTGATTCAATACCTTCGTAACCAAGGAAATTGGTTTCGAGTGGGGTTCCAGGCGCCCACAATGCTTCTGTTCCAATATTTGGGCCGGTTGCCCCAAACTGACCATTCCAAAGCATTACTTTTTGATATGCACTATTTATTACAGTTGGCGTATGTATAGGCTGAATATCAAGCGAATCTTCCGGGCACATTGCATCCTTTTCACGGGCATTACCGATAATGCCGAATCCAACACCTCCTTCGGAAATCCCCTGGGCTTTGCCTGATTGAAATCCTGCTTGGTGGTGGTGGCATGTTGCACATGAGTATGTGTGTTTGAACGGTTTTAGTTTTGAGTTAACAGAAAGGGCGGTTTCGTGGAATAATAATTTTCCGAGTTCCACTTTTTCAATCGTAAGTGGATTTTTCGGGTCTTGTGGAATCTGACTAAATTTAGTACTTTCTGGTAAAAGAAAAAAGCTTTTGCCGATTCCTCCAGAAGATTCTGTTAACAATTCGCTAAGGGCAATATCAAGTTCATTTTTTATTAGGCTGCCTTCCTTAAATGTATTCAATTCCTCTTTTTTAGAACAGCTGACAATAAATAATAGAATAACGATGGATAGTAAAATAGGCTTTTTCATAATTTGCTGGGTTTATTTATAAGTTTACTAAGGTAAAATACGTCGCGAAAATATGTTAATTATTTGTTAATATGGATATATATTATCCATTATTCTGTTATTTTAAATTAATCTAAATGATGAATTATTGTGAAAGGCTTATCATTACTAAATTTAGCGATTAAACATTGATTCTTTTTTTATATGTTAAAAAATATTTTTTAGTATCTTTTAAGAGATTGAAAACCAGCTACTGTGAAGATAATGTGGAAATTTTATTTCCGAAGTTTTTTTTCGATTGTTTAATAGACTTTGCAAGGAATATTTTACCTAAAAACTCTCTTGCAACTTATAATAATTAAGAACACTTAAAAATATATTGATGCAAAAATGGAAATCATCATATAAATAATTTAATTATAATTGTTTTTTATATTGAAATATTTTGCACTTTGCCTTTATTAAATTTGAAGCGAAATATAATTTTGGCCACTCTGATAATATTGAAAAGCAAAAAAAAATCCCGAACTCATTTTGAAATGGATCCGGGATTTAAAATAAAGTTACACGCTAATATTGAATGACCACTTTCCTAAACGAGTATGCTCCGTTTTGGGCGATCTTCAAAACATACATCCCGGGTTGGATATTTTGGATATCCAGTTTGGTTTGCTTTTGCAGGATGTCTTGTTTTAAAACAATGCTTCCGTTTGAATTGGTAAGTTCGATATTTGCATCACCATTGTTTGTAAACGCATCAAATATGATGTTTAATTCATCAGAGGTAGGATTTGGATATATCCTGATCTGCGAAAGCAGGGCAGAACCACCAATGCCAGTTGAACCCTCCTTAAAGCCGGTAATTGCCGACAGCCCGCTGATGGCGAATAAACCATCATGATTTGGGAAGCTTTCATTGTAACTTGCCAATAATTCATTTTCGGTTCCACTTGCAGGATGGTAAGCCCTGAAAGTGATAAATTCACCTTCTTCTGCACCATCTTTACAGGTGGTATGAATATCATCGGCATAAACCGTTAAAAGATTGTTTTGACCTTTTGCCGTGATGTCGGCAAAACCGATACAATTTCCATTGCTATCGAAAGCCCCGATGTGTGAAAAGTTTTCTAGTCCTGCCAAAGCCTCGCTGAAAATGGAGATTAAATGCACATCACCAGTTTTAGTTACTTGCCAGGGACTGTTTTGATCAAACACTATTTGTGAGGATTTGATTTCACTTGCATCCAGGTCATAATCCGGGAAAGTAACCGTAGCCGGATTGATTAGGTTTGCCAG
Source organism: uncultured Lentimicrobiaceae bacterium (assembly GCA_964593705.1). Classification (GTDB taxonomy): domain Bacteria; phylum Bacteroidota; class Bacteroidia; order Bacteroidales; family 4484-276; genus SABY01. The sequence continues at coordinate 40,071 of CAZQIV010000006.1, forward strand.
ATAACCTTCGCCGGGCTTTAAGGTCTGCAGTGTAAACAACCCACCTTCGGGCCAGTATATTTGGTTGGTAATGTGGTTGAACATAACACGTATGTCTTGCATTGGATTTTCGAAAGCATCCTCCACAGCTACTTCAACATTTGATAAAACCGGGAGGTACTTTGCCCCGCTGCCCAATTGCAGTGTGGTTTCAGTTAAAAGGTTTCCTTTCATAACTATTGCACTTTGCTGCTCCATAAATATTTTATAGGCAGTTTTATAGTTCCAGTTGCCGATGAGGTTGATGTTTTGTGAAGGCCAATACAACTTCCCGGAGTTGTTTACCATAATACTTAACAGGTTTAGCCCCACGGGGTATTCCATAATGGTTTCGATATCGCCATCCAAAGGATCGAGGAAGGAAGAGAAATGCGACCAGCCTTCGTGCAGGGGGATCAACTGAACCCCAACAAAAATGGTAACTTCAACCAATTCAGATTCGAGGCTTTGGGCATCCACGGCTTTGGCCTCAATTTTTTTGTTGCCAAAATCCATCGGAAGATCAATAGTCCAGTTTTCGGTTCCTGTGGCCAGTTGCCAGGTGCCTTCATTTACCCTGACATATATTTCCGAAAGATCATTATCAGGATCGGAGGCTGTACCTGAAAATGTTGCCACAGTATCATAAATATTATCACTTTCCAATGGCGAAGAAATCACAACTGTTGGTGCCCTGAAAATAGTGAGCGTAAGCTGGTCATCATCGGTGAAGTTGCATGATGCAAGCCCCTGAATAGTAAGTGTAAGCTCAACATTTCCTGCTACAATATCATCTGTTCCGGGTGTATAGCTTGGCTTTAGTACATTTTCATTATCAAACCCACCATCACCTGCAGTTGACCAGCTAATGGATGTGTAATTTATGGCAGATGCTTCCGAGAGGATATAATTCTCACCATCAATAATGGAGGCATCATTACCTGCAAAAGCAACAGGTTTGGGGAAGGTATTCCAGCTAACAGTTTCAGCACCATTATTATTGCAGTATGTGCCTTGGCGGATCGTTTGAATTTCGATGTTTGTTTTTCCTGTCGTAGAAATATCGGTTCCTGAGGTGTAGTTTATCCACCCCGACCATGCAGAGCCATCATGGGTTCTGAAAGAAATTGAGTCGTTTCCGTTGCCGCCGCTTCCTGCGCTTAATGCTGCCGAAACATCATCGCCAATACAAACAGTATCCACATTGGGATATTTTGCCAGCGTTCCCGAAACGGGAGTTTGTTCTACTGTCCAGCTTTTGGTATTGTAAGCCGCATCATCGCAGTAATCAGCCGCACGTTTTGTACGGATTTCAATGGCTGTTTTGCCAGATGTTGAAATATCAGTTTCCGAAGTATATATAGCCCATGCCGCCCAGTTAGTTCCGTTATTTGTCCGGAAAAAAGTTGAATCGTTTCCATTGCCGCCGCTTCCTGCAGTTGATGCTGCCGAAACATCATCGCCTTCACAAACATTATTCACATCGGGGGTTTTAGCGAGTGTTCCCGAAACGGGTGTTTGTTCTACTGTCCAGCTTTCGGTGTTGTAAGCTGCATCGTTGCAGTAATCGGCAACACGCTTCGTGCGGATTTCTACTGCTGTTTTTTGGGATGTTGAAATATCAGTTTCCGGAGTATAGACAGCCCATGCCGACCAGTCAGTTCCGTTATTTGTCCGGTAATTGCTTGAATCGGTGCCATTGCCGCCACTTCCTGCGCTTAATGCTGCTGAAACGTAGTTCCCCTTGCAAACAGTATCCACATCGGGAGTTTTTGCCAGTGTTCCCGAAACTGGAGTGGCTTCTACTGTAATCTCCACCACATTCGATTCAACAGCCCCTGTCCAGTTGGCCATGCAATCGACACGTGCAAGACGTTTGTACCATGTGGTGAAAGTTAAACTTCCGGGAGCAAAACCGGCGGCATCGCTTGATGAAATATCTGTAAATCCTGTGGCATCGCTGGTGGTTGACGATTGCCATTTGTATTCCAGGACTCCGGTATGTCCGGTGGGAAGTGCTGTACTGGTGAGCATATTGGGTACTGTACCGTAACAAATGGTTTGCGCATCGGCAATGGTTCCGCCATCGTTGGGGTCGGCACAAAGGCATTCCGAAGTACCTGCAATATCTCCGTTGATGGTCCAACTGAACGAATTGATGATAATGAGACGGTACACAGCAGCATCGGCACCATAGGTAAGACCATCGGCACCCAGGTTTCTTCCAGTGGGGATGTTGGTGTTCTCAGCCCAGCCTTTTAATGTTGTTGAGTAACTACTGCAATCCATGCCACAGTTTTTCAGCATTTTGGATAAGTTTACGTTGCTGTTCAATTGCCAATTGCCCAGATCGTGGTTAAAGGAGCTGGCATTCTCAAACATTCTCAACATGCTGGTTACACTATCAACATTCCAGCTTCCAATGTTCTGGTTAAAGGCAGAAGCATTTTCGAACATATAATCCATGTATGTTACACTATCAACATTCCAAGTGCCAATGTTTTGATTGAATACAGAGTCTCCTGCGAACATGAAACTCATATCTTTAACCTTGCTCACATCCCAGTTGCCAATGTCCTGGTTAAAAGAATCTGCTCCTTTAAACATTTTCGACATATCCCTTACTTTGCCAACATTCCAGTTTCCAAGTGCTTGATTGTAAATTGAGAATCCTTCATCATTCTGGAACATGTCTTTCATATTTGTTACGCTGCTCACATTCCAGTTGTTTATGTTCTGATTAAAAGCCAATGCTTCCTGGAACATGCTTTCCATATTTGTTACGCTGCTAACATTCCAGCTACCAATATTTTGGTTAAAAGCCTCTGTTGATTTAAACATCTCGAACATATTTGTTACGCTGCTCACATTCCAGCTTCCAATATTTTGGTTAAATGCTTCTGCAGCACTAAACATCCCGGACATATTTGTTACGCCAGCAACGTCCCAACTGCCAATATTTTGGTTAAAATCATCAGTTTCACTCAACATATCCGACATATCAGTTACATTGCTCACATTCCAGATGCCAATATTTTGGTTAAATACTTGTGCATCACTAAACATGGCACTCATATCCGTTACCTTGCTCACATCCCAGTCACCAATATTTTGGTTGAATAATAAAGCATCACTAAACATCCCTGACATATTGGTAACATTACTTACGTTCCAACTACTAATATCCACGTCAAATTTTTCAGCTCCTTCAAACATCTCAGACATATTGGTCACGTTGTCCACATCCCAGCCGCTAATATCCTGGTTAAATGCGCTACATCCTCCCCCAAAGGTTGCTACCATACTTGTTACATTTGCGGTGTTCCATGTGCTTAAATCCTGGTTGAAATATTCAGAGTAAAAAAAGGTAGAATCCATTTTGGTCACATTTTCAACATTCCATTTGCCGAGGTTCCGGATCGTATCGGCACCAATGTGTTGAAAACACCTGCTTATGTCGGTAATGGTTGCGGGAAGCTCTTCAGGTACGGCAGCTAAACTAGATGATGAGCGGAAAGCACCATGCAGGGAGGTTAGGCCAATATTGCCAAGCGAGATAACCTCGGTAAGATAGTTATGGCCTTTCCATGCTCCGTACTCACCTAAGGGAGAACCAAACTGTGTTAAGATACCGCTTATCCTGATAATAAAATCGCTGCCAATGCTATAGTCGTGTGTTTTTATGCCTGCTGTGGTAAAAGATTCAGGCGAAGAGCCATCCCCCCAGTCCACGGTACAATTAACAGTTCCATAAAGCGGCAAATTTAAAGTAGGGCAGCTGAAGTTTTCAAACTTAAGCTGCATGGGGCAGTCGGCAGCCAAGCCATCGTCAGTAATTATCCAGCTATTGGGTGCGTTGCTAAGGGTATCGCGGGCATTTGCTGCCACACCACAAGTGTATTGGCTGTTTCCGCCATCGAATACTACAGAACCCTGTACACTTTGTGCTGCCCAACCCATAAGTGTAGAATCGTAATTTGCGGTGGAGAGCGTTACATTGTTAAACATAGCATCCATGGTTGTAACCGAGCTAATGTCCCACTCACCAAGGTTTTGGTCGAAAGCGGTTAAGCTGGCAGATTCTGCATCAAACATGTATGACATATCTGTTACATTGCCGGTATTCCACGAACCAATATCCTGGTTGAAATCGGGGGTCCAATTAAACAGACCTGCCATATTGGTAACATTGCTTACATCCCAATCTCCAATATCCTGATTAAAGGCTGTTGCTACACAAAACATCCATGACATATCCATTACTTTTTCTGTGTTCCATCCCCCGATATCTTGGTTAAAATCTAAAGCGCTGCAGAACATGGTGTTCATATCCGTAACATTACCAACATCCCAATCTCCGATATCCTGATCGAAAATATATGCACAAAAAAACATATAGCTCATATCCGTAACTTTGCCAACATCCCAATCTTCGATGTCTTGGTTGAAAATATATGCGTTAGCAAACATATAGTTCATATTGGTAACATTTTCGGTATTCCAATCACCGATGGTATCGTTAAAATTTGTTGCACCGTTAAATGTCGATGCTAAATTTGTTACAGAAGATGGCAGGTCATCAGGCACATCAATCAGGCTGCCACAATTAAAAAAGGCATAACTTAAATCCTCCAATCCTATACCGCCAAAGCTAAGGACTTTTGTCAGGTAGCTTTTATATTCATTTAATGACGCACTGCTTCCCAAACCGGTAAGTGTACCTGTAATGCTTACGGTATCAGTGCCGGCAGTGGCATACACATGACTGGTACTTCCGGCACTTGTAATGGTGTCGGGATCGGAACCATCGCCCCAATCAATAATTACATCCACTGTGCCATTGAGTGGAATTTTTACAGTTTGGTTTGTGGCTGCGGTGGTGAATACTAGTTGTAGGGGGATAGCCGGAAATGTTTGCCAGCTCAGGTAAGGATAGCCTTCGTTTGCGATGTCGTCGATTTCCCAGATTGGTGTGGTAACAAAATCCCAACCTGCGCCAGTGAAGGTTGCTTCGGTTTTCATTTCGGCAGAGGTTTTGCCGATACCTGCTGCACTTCCACTCTGATTAGAAGTATTTACATCCCAGAATGAATTTGTTGTAGTTGCATAGCTTTGTGCTATCAAGCCCCCTTTTAAGCTTGCATTCCCAACCAGACCGGTAGCATAACAATTGCTCACCGTACCTCCAATGGTATTTCCAATTAAGCCGCCAAAAAAGTTACCACTTCCCGAAATTGTACACTTCGAATAACTGTCTGATATTGTTCCAGACCCTGTACCTGAAAAACTTCCGCTGTTACCGGACAAGCCTCCTACATAGAGGTCAGAACCTGACACAGCACCTGTGGTGAAGCATTGATTGATGGTGCCTTCGCAATTGCCGGTTAAGCCGCCAACACTGCCATTTCCTGTTATATTAACATTGGTAACACCTATGGTTGAAATAAGGGATGTGGTGTCGGCATTTCCAATCAAACCAACATAGTCTTGTGCCGTACGATGAATATACAAACCATCAATGGTATGACCTCCACCATCATAAGAAGCCTGAAACTTGTTCGTATTATTTCCGATAGGAGAAAACCCGAGTGTATCGCTGCCCGAAATATTCCAGTTTCGGGTATCGGAAGCGTCAATATCAGCCGTTTGAATAAAATAGCTGCCCCAGTAACTGTTGTTTTCCGATAGGATTTTCAGGTCGTCGAGGGTAGCAATCTGGAATGGATTCGTCGGGATGCCGCCCCCATCAAACAGAAAATCACCGCCGCCATCGGTAATTGTCCAGTTATGGTCATCGATAAGGCTTTGGCGGGAAGCTAATCCTGCAATAGAAAACATGCTGTTTCCGGCACCGAAAGCTACATTGGGTTTTACGGTTTGGGCTGCCCAACTATTAAGGATAGCGTTGTAGGTAGCATTAGGAAGTGTAAGACCAAAAAACATGGCTCCCATATTTGCAGCACTGCTAATATCCCAGGCACTAATATCCTGGTTAAAGGCATACGCACGACAAAACATCGAGTACATGCTCACCACCTTGCCCACATCCCATGAACTAATATCCTGGTTGAAAGCCGGCGCATCCAAAAACATATAGGCCATATTGCTTACATTTTCGGTGTTCCAGGTGCTAATGTCATCATTAAAAATGGAAGCACCATTAAATGCGAATTCCAAAGTGCTTACAGTTGATGGCAGGTCATCTGGCACATCTGTTAGCTTGCTGCACAACAAAAATGCATGTCTTAAATTTTCCAGACCAACATTGCCCCAGCTTGTTACTTCTGTTAGATAATTGTAATATTCCGGTATATTGGCATTAAGCCCCAGCCCGGTAAGTGTACCTGTAATGCTAACGGTATCAGTGCCGGCAGTGGCATACACATGACTGGTACTTCCGGCACTTGTAATGGTGTCGGGAGTAGAGCCGTCGCCCCAGTCGATAATTACATCCACTGTGCCATCAAGAGGAATTTTTACTGTTTGACTGGCAGCGGTGGTGGTGAAGACGAGTTGTAGAGGAACATCAGGAGGGGTAACAGGATTTTCCACTTTAGTAAAAAATATAGTATGCTCATGTCCTGCATCCATATTTCCCCAGATTTCCGTGTTATTGATCTGGTATTGATAGCTGTCATATGCACTAGCGCAAGTTAATCCGCATTGGTTAGTCCATACTTCTCCATTAGGAAGCAGAGTGATATACTGATATACAAAATCGATAATAGGGATATTTTGGTTTCCATATAATTCAAAATCCTCGGGAGTCATAGGTACTGGGCCGTCATCTGGGCAATTAAAACAATCTCTACCCTGCAAATATTGATTTGGTCTACATTTGGGTGAATTTTTCGATGTTTTTATATCAGATGTTTCTGTTAGATACCCGAAAGTACTTATGAGGTTTTCTTGATTTTCAAGTGTAATGGGCTTCGTATCCATTACACTTGAAAACGTGATGTTGTTATCATAGATAGATGAACCCGAATTTTTAGTTAAACCGGTATTGGGTATATTATCATGATTATCTGAAGCTTTTGAAGAACGAATTCCTAATCTTATCAATGTGCTGTCTAAATCTAACGCGAACATCCTCCAACTTCTGTTTAATTTCAATATGGGGCTTTCATGCACAGCTGTTGGAGTCGGTGAATATTCCCCCCAACGGTATGGTATTCTATTCGATTTCAAAGCCATTGAAATTATTTGAATAATGCTAGTCTCTATTTGTGTCCATTTTTCATTACTGATAAGAACAGGAGTGCTTTTATCTATGGTGGTGCCATCACCAAGGTTATAGTGTGAGTTATCTCCCCAGGCCCATAAGCTGCTGTCGGTTTTCAGCGCAAGCACATAAGCTTTTCCACATGCTATTTGTGCCCAATCGTTTTCAGTACCTATTTGAGTGGGAGTAGGTTTATCGTTATTGGTGGTACCATCGCCCAACTGCCCCGATGTGTTTTCGCCCCAACCCCAAAGGGTGCCATCGGTTTTTATAGCCATCGAAAAGGCTTCACCACCAGCAATATCAGCCCAATTGGTAGCTGAGTCAATTTGCGTGGGCACATATTTATCAACTTTGGTGCCGTCGCCGAGTTGGCCTTTGTTATTGCGACCCCATGCCCATAGGCTATGGTTTTCTTTTATGGCCAGGGTGTGGTAATGGCCACATGCTGCATTTATCCAGTCGGCGTCAGTACCCACAAATACAACAGATTCATCAGATGAGCCGCCTGCAGTGCCATTGCCAAGCTGCCCATATTCGTTGGAGCCAAACACCCCGATATAGTGCTGGGAATATGCAGAAATTACCAGAAGAAAAATTGCTAAAAGAAAAATTAATTTTTTCATAACTCAAATATTTAATTAATACATGTTTATTATTTAATTGTCAGATTTTCTATTTTTTTGAATTCGTTTGATTGAGTAACTTGCTCACAATCCTGTTCTTGGTTTTTTCCCTGTCAATCAAATCTTCAATTTCTTTTTCCAGTGATCTCTCTACAGGTTTTCCCTGATGTGGTTTGGATTTTTTACTATGACTGTTTTTCATACTTATCATGTTTATATTTTCTTAGGCGAAAGTACAAACACAGGTAGGCTATTTGCAAAAAAGCGACCTTAGTAAAAATTGGGGGTCACCTTAACTGTACCTTAATCGAAAAGTTAAAAGCTTGATTGTTTGATGTTTGGAGGAGTGATTTTTTTGCTGCCAAAGCTGGAAAATGATATTATTTCAACCCTCGACTTGTGCCATAGGCATCCCTATCTTTGGGAAAAGTCGGGGCAACGGATATTCAAGAACGCTACTTTATTGACAGAAACTACTTAGTACTTGCTGTCAATAAAGTATGTCTTTTTGAAAATCCAATAGCCCTCCTGCAAAAGCGCATAGCCGTTAGGCTATGAATTTTGCAGCACAGTTTTCAATAGCCGGTTATCCCGCTTCGCAGCGAGGCGAGTCATGGCCGGGCTAAATGAATCGCAACCCTCAATATTTAAGGCCGTTAACGGCTTTGTGTAGTTCCAAACCTTGTTTCGCAGGTTCCCGGGACTAAAGCCCCGGGTTACGAAATCCGTCTTAGCCTGGCAGCTATGCGAAAAAGCGGGGGTCGTATCTCCAAATTTATTAATCTTAAATTTTTTCGTTTGCCGGGAGAAATCTCCTTTTAACAAAAATCTGTTTTTCACATAAAAAAAACTGGCCGCTAAACAGCAGCCAGAATTATAAAAGGGAAGGGTATAAATTTTATTCCGCCAGTTGCCTTTTCCTGAAGTCGTAAACCTTCTTCGCGCCATAACCTGCACCAAGTGCCACCAAAATGAGCAGTCCGCCACCAATGGGAGCACTGCCACCTACGGGTATATTTCCGCCACTTACAGGGTTTCCATTGTTATTGGGTGGGGGCGGGGTTTGGGCTGAGAGGTTAATTGTTAATAATGTAAGCGTGATTAGTGCTGCGCTTAGTTTGATTATTTTTTTCATTATATTATTTTTATTTTACCCCCTCTGCCTTCGGCATCTCCCCCTTGAGGGGGAGAAGATCTCTCTCCTGTGAGAAGGATTACTTAGAGGGGATCTGTTATTATTTTATAAATACTTTTTCTGTTTTGATATTATTTTCGTTTTGAACCATAACAATATAAACCCCAGTTTTTAAATTAATTGGTATCGTTATTAGCCCGCTTGCGCTGATGGTTTGTTGTAAAACGATTCTTCCCATTATGTCGGTAACCGATAGAGCCAGACGGCCGTCTGGCTCTACATCGTTTTTAATGAAAATCTGATTATCAGCAGCATAAATCCTTATATTGCTTTCGCATGTTTGATTTTCCTCAATTCCAACAGCGTTTAAATGGAGTTTAAAGCGCATTTCATCGTCGGTGATATTCCACGTAAATTCGTAAGCACTTTTTGTTAAATCGTGGAAAGTACCGGTTTTGGTGTCTTCGAGGACAGCTTTGCTGGTACCTTCGATATCTTTGAGGCCGATGCTGTAAAACCCGGAGATGTTGTTAGCGAAACCTAACTGGATGGTTTCACATTCGGGGCGGCAGTCGATGGCGAGCATGCCGTCGGGCGATTCTGACCATAATTGAGGAACGCTATCGTTGCTGCTGAGCAGTTTCCAGGCATCGCATTGCAGCTCAAAGTTTTCAGAGGCTTGTTCGTTAAAAACCAGCCACAGGTCGTCATCATAGTCGTTGCCAGATGCTGTAAGGACAATACCATTTTGCATGGCTTTATCGTTTCCCGATTTTTTAGCAGAAGCAGTATGGCTGCGCATGTTGTTGTTGAGGCTAAAAGTGCCGGCAGTTCCGCTTACCACAAAAAAGCCTTCCATGGGATCCACGTAGCGGCCACCGCTTCCTGTTCCTGCTTCGGTGTATTCGTCATAATCGGTCCCGTTCCAGGTATATTTGGTGCCATAGCCACTAATGGCATCCCAGTCTAAGTATGAGGGATAGGGGTTGCCAAGAAGGTTTGCCCCGTTGTATGAACCACCAGGACCATCGGCAGTAATGGCCAGGCTTTGGTTTCCGGTATTTGGTGTGCCGGTGTAGGAAATTGAATATCCGGTAGGTTTGCCACTGGTTGCATAGTTGGTGGCAAAATAACTATAGCCTTTTACAGGGGTAAGCGGAGTTGTGGTAGGGATAATGTCATCCCATGTTCCGGCAGGTTCGTTCCATTGTTGCAGGTACATGTCTAAAAAGGTGTTGGCAGTTATATCTGAGAAAGGCATACTGATTAAAAACCATTGATTAGCATAAGTATAATCCTGCTCCATTTCAACAGCACCGTTATTGGTAATGCTGCCATAAGTGATAAGCGAGCCACTGATGGTGAGCGTAGCACCGTTGTTGACGGTAAAGTTGTTGCAGGATGCGCCACTGTTTCCAGTACCCGAGATATTCAAAGCATTGGTATAATTTGCAGCACTGGGAATGATAACATTGTCCTGGAATGTTGGAACTACAACGAAATCCCAGTTATTGGCATCGTTCCACGATTCACTATGCGAACCATCCCAGGTTAAGGTTTTATTCTGTCCGCCATCGGATATGGCCCAGTAATTAGGAGCACCAGTCAACGTTTCTCTTGCTGTGGTTGCTTCACCGAGAGAATATTTGCTATAGCCGGCATCAAAATGCATATACTGTTTTACGCTTTGCGTGGCCCACCCTATGAGCAGGGCATCGTAGTTGGCAGTTGAGAGGGTTACCCCATCAAGCATATCGATCATATCTTCTACAAAAGATATGTTCCAACTACTTAAATTTTGATCAAAATTAAAGGCAAATTGAAACATTTTGCTCATGTGCTTTACAGAACTTGTGTTCCAACTGCTAATATCCTGGTTAAAATCTGTATTTCTATAAAACATTGATCTCATATCAGTTACAGAACTTGTGTTCCAACTGCTGATATCCTGGTTGAAATGAGAAAAAGAGTTAGAAGAGAACATGTTGGACATATTTATTACAGAACTTGTGTTCCAACCGCTGATGTCCCCATCAAATACGGATGCAGAATTAAACATGTAACTCATATCAGTTACAGAACTTGTGTTCCAGTTATTGAGATCCTGATTAAAGGCTCCCGAAGAAATAAACATCCTGTCCATTGTAGTTACAGAACTTGTGTTCCAATTACTGATGTCCTGATTAAAATTATTTGTCATCGAAAACATGGAACTCATATTTGTCACAGAACTTGTGTTCCAAGTGCTAATATCCTGATTGAAATTAGAAGCCATCTGGAACATATTTTGCATATTGGTTACATTGCTTACATCCCAGTTGTTTAAGTTTGTAAAGGATGTTTGGGTATTTTGAAGAAATGCGGATGACAAATCTGTAACCGTAGCGGGAAGTTCAACCGGTACACTTAGGAGGTTATTGGCTTGTTGAAAAGCAGAATTCAAGCTGGTTAAACCTAAATTGCCAAAAGAAATCACATCGGTTAGGTACTCAATTCCAGCAACGACGCCCTCGCCAAAATATTCTAATGTACCGCTGATTTCTACGGTGTAAGTTCCGCCGCTTGTATATTCATGTGTCTTATAGCCTATGGTAGTATAGGTATCAGTTGAGCCATCGCCCCAATTTACTACACAGTTAGTAGCTTGATAGATCGGGAGCTCGATGCTTTGATTACCGGCTGTTGTGGTGTATTTGAGCTGCATGGGGGTTTGTGCAAGTAGCTCTGTGCTTGCGATTAGCAATAAGGCAAAAGTTGCCAATAAAAGTTTTCTCATAATCATAAAATTTTAATTAATAAATGTTTACTATTAAATGGATTTATTTTTCAATGCTTTGATGGCTGGGCTGTACCAATTTGTTCATAATCTTTCTTTTGGCCTTTTCCATGGCTATCAAATATTCAATTTCGTTTTCCAGCGGATTTCCTTCCGGTTTCTCCTGAACTTGTTTGCCTTTATGTTTTTCCTTATTTTTCATTGTTACCGTATTTAAACTAAAGGCGAAAATACAGTCACATGCAGGGTAAATGCAAAAAAACGACCTTAGTAAAAATTGGGGGTCACCTTAACTGTACCTTAATCGAAAAGTTAATGTCTTGATTATTTGGTGTTTGGAGGAGTGATTTTTTTGCCTGTTTGAGGGCTTGCCCACTGGCTTTTTGCAGATATGGGAGTTGCCAATGACAATTTCCTTGAAAATCATGCTGCCAAATATTTTGACGCTATAAGGTCCTGGCGGACGCTTCAAGGTCGGTGTGATGAAGACTTTCGATCGTCCGCTATCGATAGCTATCGGTAATCGAAACGTCATGCCCTTGCCGGGGATGGCCGGTGTGGTGGTGCGGGGGATCGCAGCCGGCAGTCGTCAAGTCAAGCATAATTCACAGATATGTTTCGCAGGCTGAAGGCCTGTCCATTGGACTCCTTCGGAGGGACAAAAAAATGTATCAGGCCTTCAGCCTGAAGACATTTATGCCTTCTGTACTAATGAGGAGCGTTGCTCCTCCTTTTGATATGAAAGGTTTTCAGCCTTTTTTGTATTATTCACTTACTTAAAAATCACAAATATTTACTTAACCTGACGACTATGGAATCGCAGCACTGGTGCAAAAGTTGAGAAGGAAGAGAAGATTAAGCTTTTGTTGGCCGCGTTGTCTCTTTTTGATGCTTGAAGGTCTTCCTGCCGTCAGAGGCTTTAAGTTCTGGGAGAAGAGCGACTTTCGATCGTCCGCTACCGATAGCTATCGGTAATCGAAACGTCGGAAAGTTCGATGATAGCTGTTCAGAATTCTGCAAGAATATCATTTAAAAGAAAACAATCAGCATGATGACCGAAAATTGAAAAAGAGACTTTTTAAATTCCTGCAATGTACGCAGTGAGGTTTTGAAAGTGTTCGATCCCAATTTTTTTTGCGAATCTTGGAGCGCGTAACTTCAATGGAAGTAGGTGGGGCTCCGAAGGACGGGGCAGACGCATCGGAAATATTTTTTACAAATCTTTTGACACTATATTCCACAAAGCCACTTCCAAACTGGAACTACTTCTATCGTCAAACCGGCTTCATTGATGGTTTCTTCTTCGTCTTTGGTGATGATCAACATTGCGTTTATATCTATTTGTTTGGATAGCTTTTGCAAGGCCTGAACTTCCCGGGCTCGTGTTTGAATGTCGTGAAGGCTGTAACAAACCTGAACAGCCAATTGCCGGGCAGGAATATAGAAATCCACCTCAATATTTCGCTGATAATAATAGACCTCTTCGCCGTATAAACGTCGCAATTGGATGGCCACCTGGTTTTCGAGCAGGGAGGTAAGGGGATCGAAGAGGAAAAGGTTGAGGATGCCATTGTCGGTAAAATAGTATTTTTTATTGGCGATTTTATCGGCCAGTTTTGCTGATATGTTTTCGATGGAAAATATTAGCCACGATTCCCTGAGGTAGTCCAGGTAATCAATCACGGTATCGGTGCTGATCTTTTTACCCGACGATGAAACCACATGGGCAAGCCTGTTGAAAGATGTTGGCTGTTTAACACTTTCGGCCAGTTTGCGGATAAGAACCTGCAAAGCGAAAGCATTACGAATCTGGTAGCGGGTGATCAGGTCGCCTAAAAATATTTTTTGGTACAGGTTGCTCAACCACGTTCTTTTATCAGCAATCTTTACCAGTTCTGGTAATCCTCCAAAACGGAAGTAATCTTCGTAAGCTTTGGTTATTTTAGTGCGGTGATGATAGAAAAAATTTTGGTCGCTTGTATCAATATCCAAAGCAGTCAGGTATTCGATAAATGCATAAGGATAAATATACTGAATCACATAGCGTCCCCCAAGGGTAGTAGCAATTTCACTGCTGAGCATTTTGGCATTGCTGCCGGTAACAAATACACGGTATCCCTGATCGGCAAGCCGGCGGGTAAATTTTTCCCATTGGTCAATGATCTGAATTTCATCCAGAAAAAAAACCGGCTTACTAGCGTACATTTCTTCGTAGCAAACCTTTATCCGGTCCAGGTCGGTTGATGTAAATGATGTGATTCTGTCATCTTCAAAATTAAAGTACAAAATTTCCTCTTTGGCATGACCTGCTTCAAGCAGATGATGAATTTGTTGAAACATCATAAAAGATTTTCCCGCACGGCGCAAACCTGTAAAGACATAGTTTAGGCTGCTCTCGATGGCGTAAATACGCTTCTGAAATGCAATTTCAACAACTTTTTGTTGGTACTCTGCAATCAATATTTTAATGAGGTCTTTTTCCATATTTCAATTATCATCGAATATATTCGACAAAAGTATGGTATTATTATCAATTACGAAAGATAATATTATGTTGAATTATTTCCTTCCTTCCTTCCTTCCTTCTTTCGTTCCATCGTTTGTTCGTTTTTTGAAGCAGGTGCTTTAGTACCGTAAATATTTATGAGTCCAGTATAAAAAGCCAAAACTACTGATTTTTAGCCCTTTTAACCCCGAACCCTGAAGGGAGAAGTACTAAATATCAGTAGTTTGGGAAAGTCCCCTTTAGGGGATTTAGGGGTCTTACGGCTTTTTATACTGGACTCATTTATAGAAAAGAATTTACGAAAGATGGAAGCAGTTGCGGCCCAGAAGGGTAGGGCTGGCGTACCGTAAATATTTTAGTATTTTTTTTCGCTTGAAGGTTCTGACGGACGCTTCAAGTTCTGGGAGAGGAGCGACTTTCGATCGTCCGCTACCGATAGCTATCGGTAATCGAAACGTCGGAAAGTTCGATGATAGCTGTTCAGAATTCTGCAAGAATATCATTTAAAAGAAAACAATCAGCATGATGACCGAAAATTGAAAAAGAGACTTTTTAAATTCCTGCAATGTACCCGGTGAGGTTTTGAAAGTGTTCGATCCCAATTTTTTTGCGGATCTTGGAGCGCGTAACTTCAATGGAAGCGGGGGTGGAATGTAACAAGATGGCAATTTCTTTGGTGTTTAAATTCATTTTGAGGAAAGTGCATATTTTTTTCTCGGTAGGCGTTAATTCGGGATGCCTGGCATCAAGCCGTTCGTAAAATCCGGCGTGTACATCCCTGAATTGTGTTTCAAAAATAGTGAGAAAATCATTCTCATAATCCGCCTTGTTGGTTTGGATGATTTTCCTTAATATTTCCACTCCGTCATTATTCATGTAAGGTATCAGCCTTTTCATTTCAAGCAGCATCTCTTCGTTCCTTTTCTGATAATTGGCCAGCTGGAGGGCAGCAATGGCCAGTTCTTTTTTATTCAGGTTAAGTTCGGCCTGTAAGCAATCTTCTTCCTGTTTCCGGATGGTTTTGGTGGCAGTTGAAATCCTGAGCATGGTTTTGGTACGTGCCAGCAATTCAGTTTTATCAATGGGTTTGCGGATGTAATCCACCGCGCCCACCGACATGGCTGTTCTGAGGTCGTTGGGCGATAGCATGCACCCCGACACCATAATCACCGGAATATCGCGCAAGGCTTCGGTTGCCTGCATTTTACTTATCAACTGCAGCCCGTCCATCACAGGCATTTCCCAATCGGTGAGTACCAGGTCGGGAACAACTTTTTGCGCCACCTGAAATGCTATTTCACCATTCAGGGCCTGAAATAACTCGAAAGGTTCGCGTGATTCGATATAGCATTTTACAATGTTTTCGAGGGTTTTGGGTTCATCGTCAACGATCAGTATTTTCTGTTTTTCCATTTTCTGCAAGTTTTATTAAACGGTCGAGTTCATCTGTATTCTGAATGTAAACGGCAATAAAAATAAGCGTAATCCAATCATTTACATCAACCCCGGAAGGTTCCCTCAAGGGGTCGAGTATTTCGTGAAAACGGGAAATCTCAAATATTTCAAATTCCTTTACTTGGTTCACTGCTTCTTTCAGTACTTCAATATCGGTTTCCGAAAGCCGGATTGTGCGTTGGTCATCCTGTGTAGCGATTTCATTTTCATCCATTTCACCGTTTTTTAAAGCATAGGGAAGGGTGAACCAGAAATCGGTACCCTCCTCAGGCATGCTGCTGACGCCGATATTGCCGCCATGTGCTTCTACCGCCATTTTGCAAAAGGTAAGTCCCAGCCCGGTAGAACGATGAGAGCTGCAGTCGGTTTTCCCGAATTGCCGGTATTTGTCGAAGATAAAAGGCAGGGCTTCTTCGGGAATGGTTTCCCCATAATTTCTCATACTAATTTTGATGGCATCGTTTGCTAATGCTTCGGTAAAAACATCAATATTCCGGTTAAGGGGCGAATAACGGATGGCATTTGAGAGCAGGTTGTCGAACACACGTGTCATTAGTTCTTTATCGGCAAGTATCAGGTAATCGTCGAAATGCAGGTTTAGTTTCATATTCTTCTCCAACAGGTTTGTTTCCTGACCGTTTTCTACTTCTTCAAGGATTTCTTTTAGCGAATGTTTTTCTTTGTTCAGGTCGAATTCGGTGGTTTCGTATTTTTCCACATCCAGCATGTTTGAAATTAATCGCAGCATTTTCCCTGCGGCATTGCGCACATTCTGGTTACTGGTGTTGATGAGTACCTGGCTTAATGGGTTTTTCAGGTCGTGCACCAGGGCATGGGTAAGCGATTCTTTAAACTGATCCAGATTTTCCAGACGTTCATATTGTTCAGTAATTTTATCGGCCTGGGTTTGAATTTCTTCTTTTTGAACTTCGATTTCCGCTTTTTGTTTTGCCAGGGTACGGTTTGCTTTTTTGATGTGTACTAAGTTTTTGAATATAATCAGTGCAAAAACAATCATTGCAACAAAACCAATAA
The DNA here is from genome assembly GCA_964593705.1 of uncultured Lentimicrobiaceae bacterium. GTDB lineage: Bacteria > Bacteroidota > Bacteroidia > Bacteroidales > 4484-276 > SABY01. Next base: position 56,847 of record CAZQIV010000006.1, read on the forward strand.
TAAACGAGTTCCGTACTACTCTTTGGCGTTTAAGTTCGGCTTCCTGTAAAGCATCTTTTTTAGTCTGTTCGGCTTCCAGCACTTCTTTTTCTTTATCAAATTTGTATTGATTCTCAAGCGTGGTTATTTCTTTAATGTTGCTTTCGTTAAAAATACTGTCTGAAATGGTTTTAAAAACAACATGGTATTTATATGCTTCTTTATAGTTATTTGTTTTTTCATAGATGAACGACAGCAATTCTGCAGCCCGCGATTTCTCTTCAAGCCTATCCGTTTCATTGGCTTCTTTGTTGGCTTTGAGTGCATATTTTAATGCTAAATTGTAAACACCCTGATAATAATAATAGCGTGCAATTGAATGATATGCACCAAGCATACCGCGTTTAAAATTATTTTTTTCACTTATCGAAATAGCTTCAAAGTATTTTTGTTCCGCCGAAACAAAATTTCCAAATTTCTCTTCAATTAATCCATAGTTTATGAATGCAAGTGATAGTTTTTCATCATCTTCCATGGTTTTGCATAGTGGGATCAGTTTTATTGTATAGCGTAAAGCCAACGAATCATTACCCGACGTAACATAAGCACTTACAATATTTTGATAAACCGTGATAAGGGTTCTGTAGTCTTGTATTTCATTAAAATAATCGGCAGCTTTTAAATAATACGGTAGCTTTTCATCTTTTTTGCCCATAAATTCAAGTAATCCGGCAATGTTAAGCTGGATAACAGCAACATAGTATTTATTTCCTGTCTTCTCGAATAGTGATAGTGTTTTTTGATAATTATCCAATGCCAATGGATAGTTGCCCTGACTCTTGTATATGTTTCCAATATTATTGTAACATGCCGCCATTGTAATTTGATCATTAATTTCCTGGCTAATTTTTATCGATCTTTGGTAACAATTCAATGCCTTGGCATCATCCTCTTTATTGCGGTAATAAACGCCTTGTATTTTCAGGCTTTTTGCCTTTCCTTTTTTATAATCAACAAATTCGGCAAGGCTGTCGGCACGTATTGCATATTGCAGGGTTTTGTCCAAATTGTAAAAGCGAACCTTAAATGCAATATCGTTTAGGAGGTCTATTTTTATAGTATCTGTTTTTTGATGCTTTGCCAGCAGATTTTCGAGGCTGTCGATTTCAGCGTTTTGAGAGAATATTGGCAGATACAGGATAATTAAAATCAGATACAGAAGAATTTTTTTCATGTGTAGTTTTTTTGTTGCTCCAGGCTATGCGTGATCGTGGATTGCAGGCGGGTTTCTATTTCATTGGAGCCAAAGGGTTTTTTGATGTAATCGTTGGTAGCGGTTCCGGGGGCAGTAAGCAAATTTTCCATGCCTTCCATTTCGGGCATCTCACAGTCCATGATGCTGGCATCAGATTGTTGATTCAATGCCAGTTCCACGGCCGATTTTCCCTTGGATGCCACAAAAATCCTGTAACTTTCAGGATTTAATGCCTGAAACAAATCTTTGATATTCTGAGGCTCATCGTCAGCGAGAAGAATTTTGTACTTGCTATCTGTTTTCAAATTATTTTTTTTCCAAAATTAACAAATATTAAGTAATTTGAAATTTATTAATTTGTGGAGGGAAAATGGTTCGTGCAACGACAAATACAAAGTTGTGTGGAATTTTAAGAAAAATCATCATTGCCATTTAAAAAAAAAACAGCTCCCGGAACGATAATCCACCGGGAGCTGTAAGTTTTGATAGCCTGCGAAATTGAGAAACTATCTTATCACTATTCTTTTAAAGTAAGTACTTTCGGAGTTTTACTTTTCGTTGATAGGTAAATAGACTTTGAAAGGAATGTTTTGCGTAATAACTTGACTATAATTTATAATATTTAAGATAACATAAAAATATATTGACCATAAAGTGGAAGTGCTCATATAAATAAATTGTTTATAATGGTTTATTATATGTAAATATTTTGCACCTTGCCCCATATTTAAGTTAAGGCGAAATTTAATTTTGCTTACACTGATAATATTGAAAAGCCAAAAAAAAATCCCGGACTCAATTAATTTGAGCCCGGGATTGAAAATCGGTTAACTTTTTTTTATTGTACGATAACTTTCTTTAACGAATACTCCCCACCTTGGATGATCTTCAAAACATACATCCCGGGCTTAATATTTTGAATATCCAGTTTGGTATGCTTTTGCAGGATGTCTTTTTTGAGGACAATATTCCCTGTTGAACTAATAAGTTCAATATAGTTTTCATTGTTAATTTTGAAATTATCAATTGTAATAGCTAAATAATTATTTGCAGGATTGGGATAAATCAGATGAATAGCTTCATTTTCATCAATGCCGGCAGGCGTTGCCCATTGGTTTTTTAGTTGTTCGATCTGGCTGATTGGAATTTCCCTATCCCAAAGTTTAACCTCATCCACGCTTCCCCGAAGTGCGTAAAGTGTTTCGATATTGTCCACCCTGCCAATGGTGAAGGGTTTTGTTGATGGAAGTATTGAGCCCGAGAAGGCCTTGAAGCTATCCAGGACACCATCAACATATAATTCTACCGAATAGCCTGTATAACACGCAAACACGTGGTAGTAGCGATTCAATTCGATGGCTGATGAATCATCAAGGTCGATGATGCTGTTGCTTGTTTTGATTGTCCAGCGCAGTTTGCCTTCGGGAGTTATGGAAAGTTTATACCGCTGTTGCCACGAGCCGTGCGAGATGATAAATCTTTCTGAGCCGAGTTGTTCGCATTTTACCCAACAACTCAGGCTCACGGCATCGGTAAAATTCAGATCGTCGTTATTTTCAGTATAAATAATATTTTCCCCTGAGGTAAACCGGTATGCCAGCAAAGGTACACTGCGGGCATCATCGGTTTTCGTAACCCCGCTAGCTGTTGCATGAAAACGGTCCGCAGCAGCATTAAGATTGTTGGCATCAAATGGGTACCAAATGAGTGGTGTTTGGGCGGCAAAACTTGTATCTTTTACTAATGCTCCGGTGGATATCGTTGTAGTTAGTAAATTCTGATTCATCACTTGTACCGTAATTGTCCCAACCACCGGATCATCCGGTGCCAGCCAGGTGACGGATGCTCCCACAGTCTGGTTTAAAATACCTGTCGTTGCAGTCCAGAAATAGTCAAGGATTTCACCGGGGGCAGGTTCGACCAATGCGGTAAAAGTATTTATATCTCCGGTAGCGGTATATTTTGATGCTGCCTCAATACCAGTTACCACGGGAGGGGTGGCGATATGTTCCACTACCTGCAAATGCAGCGTGTCTTCGGCAGTTTGTCCGTTGGCGCTTATCAAGCACCTGAGCACAATCTGTGCGGGCAGGGGAGGAGCGACAAGTGTTGCCTGCGATTGGTTATGGCCAGTAATAAGATCATCAATAAACCATTCATATTGTACCTCATCGCCCGGATTAATATTTCCGGGTTCACAGTATGCAGTAAATGTGGAATTTACAACAAGTGGATTTTGGCTGGTTGATAGTGCCTTTATTCGCAGGTAAGCAGTATAATTATATTGATAATGATAATCGAGTACATCATCTCCGACATAAAGCCGGCCATTTTGGTTTTGGGGAACAAGCCCCGCCTGGAATAATCTGACCAGTCGTACTTCTCCTGCCGGAACAGTTAAAAGAAAGGTGCCTGAGGCTGAAGTTTGCAAAACGGTTTCGGTAATGGATTCGTAAATTCCAAACGTACCTTGTGGAAGATTAACCTGAACCTGTTTTGAATTTAGTGTCGGATTATAATACATCCAGGCTTTGAGGGAATCGTCCCCGTAAAAATCTGTTTTATTCAAGTCTATCTCAAGTATTTCAGGAACATTGGTCGTTTTTACAAGCGCTGCAAGATAACCGACACTTGATCCGCTGTAAAGCGATAAATTGGTTTCCGCCCATCCACCTCCGATGGCATCACCAGTGGCATAAGGCGTTTTGCCCTGCCAAACTTCTTTCATCGATTCGTATGGGATGCATGCCGAAGGGTCATTTGCCGAAGCCCAGGTGTATGAATCTTGTAAGTCCTGGGGAAGGGCATCCCAGTAAAAAAGCCTGCTTGCGTTTGTGATATTCAGGAGCCATTTGGCAATAGCGCGGGCATAGCGTTTATCGTATTTGGGAAGTGGTGCCAGGGCCGCAGCTTGCTGGAAACCGTTCATTACAAAAGCATAATCGTTTCCGCCATCGTTGGCTTCCCCAATTAATCCGGAAACATCATAAGCTCCCCAGTTGCCAACGATAGCTCCCCAAGCCCTGAGGTCACCCCGATCGAAACACCAATCGAGCATTTTCTGTAAAGGGTAATTGCATTCATTAATTGCATTCATGCGGGCTGCCGCAAGGGTGCCATAGGGCAATTGGAGTTCGTAGGAGGGGTTTGATTCAAAAGCTCCCAGAAAATCCATTGCCAGTTGTGCCCCCTCAAAATATTTCCTGCTGCCGGTTTCATTATAGGCATTGTAGAGTAGCCAGGCAATACTCCCTGCCGTTTCGGGTTCCGGAACCCCGGTGGTGAGCGGTAATCCTGTGGTGAGGTTAAACGCCCGGTAATTCATATATGGAGTATTCCAGGGTTTTGTTGAGCCCTCCAATTGGTATAAACAATTCAGCCAACGATCTGCTACGCTGGTAAACTGGTTGCTGAATTCAGGTGCGGCGTTCGGGTACAAAGCCTTGAGCTGGTAAAAATAAACATTGGGCATTACATCGTACCACCAGTCGTCGCCCGAAGTTGTGGAATAGCCATTTAGATATACGTTCTGACCATTTTCAAGATTAAAAAAGTCTTTGCTCATGGCCACCCAGTTTCTTCCGTTTTGCATGCTTTTGTCGATACCTACAAGCGAAGCACCTATAATGGCGGGCAGGATATTGATGGCTTCTGCCTGATGGAGGTGATTATCAACACCAACATAAGAATCAAGAAAGAGCGGTATATTGTCCGGGTAATTGAACTCACCGGCAGTACCAGGGCGCGAAAGAGGGAGGTATTGTCCTGATTTTTCCAGATCAAAAACGAAGTTGTCATAATTGATGGTAACAGTAGTCCAATCCCTGATTTGGAGAGGTGCCGGTAAATCGGGCATCTGATCGATTCGGGAAATAGATAATTGTCCCGGCTGAGTCATCACTTGCAAGGAGGCAATCAAAAATGTGATTATCAAAAGTGAACGTATCATAGTTCTCAAGTTTAATCGGTTTGGTTCTACTATCCTTTTTGTGAAACTATAATTATTCTTTTTTCAGATGAAAAATTGTTAATAGATTTCTCTCCGCCAGCTGGCGGATCGAAAAGACAAGAATAAGGTTTTGCATGGGGTGGATGAAAGTGGGCGCGAAGCGCCCACTTTCATCCACCCCAATAAACCCACCAAAGTCTTGTCACCTCGAAGGAGTGAAGCGACTGAGAGGTCTGGTCTATCATTGAATTTGAATACCTTACAAATATTTGTAATTACTACACCATATTTCTAATCCTTTTAATGCCGGTAGATCAAAAAGTTATTGGTCTTCAAAATCACGTTTCCCATTAGTAGTTCTGCACCCAAAGGCAGTTCTATTGTAGTTTCTTTTCCAAAGTTGAGGACAAGTGAAATTTTATCAGCATTAAAAGTACGGGTAAAGTGTATTTGTTTATCAATAAGTTCCAGGCTTTCATAGTTTCCATATTGCAGTGTTTTTTCCTGGTTTCTCAGAGTTATCAGCGAAGCATAAGTATTCAGGATTGAATTATCCTGCCCATGTAAGTATTGAACATTTACACTCTTGTAATTATCATGGATTTTTATCCACGGCTTTCCTGTTGAAAATCCCGCGTATGTACTTTCGTCCCATTGCATTGGGCTGCGTGATTTGTCCCTGTTGTGCAGGTTTCCTTCAAGAAGTGCTTCCTCAGTTGTCTTGCCTGTTTGTATGGCCAAATGATAATGTGTCTTACCCTGAATGTCAACTATTTCATCAAATTCGGTAGCGATGATGTTTTGCATTCCTATCTCTTCGCCATAATAAACAAATGGAACGCCCTGGGCTGTTAGCATCAGTGCTGCAAGGGTCTTGGCTCTTTCGGTATTACCTTCCGCCAAACGATCCATTAGTCGCGGCATATCGTGACTTCCGAAAAATAAAGTGGGATAATCTGGCATGTCGTTTTCCATACTTTGTAATTCGTTGAAAATCCGTTCGACATTAAATTCCGGGATGCTGCCAAAATTGAAGTTAAACGCCACGTCCATCATATCGTCAGCCTGATATTGACTTAGTACATTCAATTTGTCGCTGCCAATTTCACCCACTAAAAACTTGTTTTCATACTCATTCACCGTAGATTTTATAATCCTGATTGCTCTCTTCACCCCTGGCTGATCAATGTCGTTGATGTGTTCCTGTTTCCCATTTTTCATAGGATTGTCAGCTGATATCCCGTCAGTAGTCAGGAAATTTATTACGTCCATTCTAAACCCGTCGATACCAAGGTTGAGCCAATAGCGGAGTACATTTTGAATTTCTTCGACAAGCTGTGGATTCGACCAGTTGAGATCGGCCATTCTCACATCAAACTTGTGATAATAATATTGGTTTGTAAGCGTGTCCAATTCCCAGGCATCGCCACCAAAAAAGGACTCCCAGTTATTTGGGGTCTCGCGCCAGATATAATAATCGCGGTATGGATTGTCGGGAGCTTTCCTGGATTCCTGAAACCATTTGCTATCCGTTGAAGTATGGTTCACCACCATATCCATGATAACCTTAATCCCGCGCCGATGGGCCTCGTTCAGGAATTCCTTGAAATCATCGGTGTTGCCATAAATTGGATCAATGTCGTAGTAACTTGCCACATCGTAGCCATTATCAACCTTTGGCGATTTAAGAAATGGGGTAAGCCAGATACCCCTAATACCAAGCGATTGCAGGTAATCCAATCTTGAGGTCAAGCCCTTAAAATCGCTGTATCCACTGCCATCGCTATCCTGGTAACTCGGCATATAAATCTGGTAAAATACCGCCTCCTTCCACCATTTTTCCGGGGTGGCTATCTGTCCGGATTGTGCAACGGCAGCGGAACTGATAAGGATGAACAAGTATGTAAAGATATTTTTAATCATCAAATAAAAATAAATCAGTAAAAAAGAGGAAGGCTCAAATTTCTGCTAAATAATTAGCAGGAAACATTGAGCCAACCTCTAAAACACATTATTTAAAAACCAAACCAATCAATTACGGTTTTTCGTCGTTATAGAGTTTTGAGACCTGACCATCAGTCAGCGCGATATTGTACATTTTAAATTCGTCCATAGCTCCTACAAAATGATCCCATGCATCCGGTGTTTCATCCCAGGTCCATGTCCAGGCAGCTTTTGCCTCGGCATAAGTGGTACACGAACCTATCAGGATAGGTAATAATGTTTCATAAACAAATGGTGATCCTACTAAACCTGGTTTTTCTTCTGATGTCCAGTGCATTGTATTTACACCATTCACATACATATCAAGTGTTTCTGCGTCTAAGTCCATGCTAATTGCAACATGTGTCCAGGTATCATTTGGAGCGGAGAAATCGGCCTGATTATCGGCATCAACCCATCCTTCATTGCCGTCATCTAATGTGTGGACTGTGAAAAATGGTTTATTTTGTTCTTGTAACTGGAATTTCCAGGTATTCCAATAGTTATAAGAAACGATATAGTTACCTGGTCTTGTTGAGTCTGGTTTTACCCAAACTGCAATCGACATTTTTGTTCCAAGGAAATCGGAGGCAGTATAACCATCGATCTCAAGGTGCGATCCTCTGCTGAAATACATCGCCTTTTCGCTAATCCCATCAATAAAGGTTGGGATGGCAGTGTTAGTCCCAAAAATTTCAGGAGGGCCGGCAGTTAAATTTGCAACCAGATTCAAGCCTTCTGAAGTCAGTTGTGTTCCAGTACCTTCGTTAAAGTTTAATCCTATCAAGAGCGAAGCGATAGGAATAGCATCATAGGCTGTAGCTTCGAAAGTAGTAATAGCCTGATTTAATTGTACAACCAGGTTGTCGATTTCTACCTGTGTAAGTGGTGTTGCAGCAGCAGTTTTAACTGTTGTCAACGTCGCATTGTAAGCATCGATGGTTGCTTGTGGGTAATCGGCTGAAGTAGCTGAATTTGCAAGGGCATCAGCCTCAGCAATTAAAGCATTGAGTTCAGTTTTGTCACCTTCTACGATGTCATCGTCTTTGTCGCATGATCCAAGAATCATGGCTGAGCCTACTAACAGCATAAGCACTAGTACGTGCAGTTTCAATAAATTTTTCATTTTAGTAAAGATTTGGTTTAAATATTTAATTTATTTGTGTATGCACATGATACATACGCTTTATTTATTAATAATATTCAGGTTCATGTAAAACTTCATTTCCAATATTTTTTTGAAAACGAAGTTTCCCTACTTTTTATTTTTCGTCTATCCTATTTTATTAGAATGCTTCATTTTTTATTTTTTGCTATTTGAATTGATTTATGGATTGATGGCCTGATTGGCATCAATTTCAGCTTGTGGTATTGGAACATATCTGTTTGTTTCATAATTAAATGCTGACCCCAATGCCGTTTCTGCGGTTTCTTTGCCCCAACGCATCAAGTCGAAATAGCGGTGAAATTCCTGACCAAGCTCTACACGGCGTTCATTACGGATAGCAGTTCTAAGTACGTTCTGATCTAACGAAGTAACATCAGCCAGTAAATCGGCGGGGGGTGTTCCGTTAAAGCTCGCCCTGGCACGTTGCCTGACAATATTGAGGGTAGTTCCGGCCAATTCAAAATCGCCGGATTCAAGGCTGGCTTCTGCTTTCATTAGTAATACGTCGGCATAGCGCAAATAAATGTAGTTCAGGTCTCCATCGCCTTTTAGGGTTGCTGATATTTGGTCGAGCGGCTGTTGGTGTTTTTTAGTCAGTATGCCGGTGGGCGACCATGATGCATCGAATATTTCCCCATTCAGCCAGGGCTGACCGGCACGGCCAACGGTTGCGTCAAGGCGTGGATCAACTTCACCGCTTGTGCTTTTTTCAAAAGCATCCACCAGGTTTTGGGTGGGAGCATTAAAATAATATCCACCATCGGTGTAAGGTGCAAACCACTGGTTGAGACTGTTTCCTTCACCAGGATTCTGACCGGTAAGATGTTGAATTTCGAAAACCGATTCGCTGTTGTTTTCATTCGCAAGTGTAAAATTATCGGCATAATTGGGCAAGAGACTGTAAATGCCCAATGCTTCAAGCTGCTGAAAATAGCTGAGGGCTACGGCCCAATTTTTTTGATAAAGATTTACTTTGCCAATCATGGCAAGCGCCGCGCCGCTGGTTACACGCCCTATGTCAGATGAAGTGTAAGAAGCAGGGAGAGCTGCTGCGGCATCAGTCAGATCAGATTCGATTTGCTGATAAATGGCAGTAACTTCGCTCAGTGGGACATGAATTGTTGCTTCGTTTAGCTGTGGGAATAGTTTCAGAGGCACCTTCCCATACACATTCACCAGATTAAAATAACTGTAGGCCCTTAAAAATTTAGCCTCTCCAATAATCCGATTCCTTTTTGCTTCGTCCATCGTAACGGTAGGGACATTGGCAATTACGTTGTTGGCTCTGGCAATGATTTCATAAGTGAAACTCCAGTAGTTCCCAATAATTCCATTATTTGCATCGGCAGTAAACTCATCAATATAGGTGATTTCGGACTGGTCGCCGGGATTCCCACCCTTTACAGCATCATCGGAGGCAACATCCCCAAATACCCAAATGTCATTATTTGAATTTACAAAAGTGGTGGCGCTATAAACACCATTGACTGCCTGAATGGCCTGTGCTTCGTTTTTGTAAAAAGTGTCAGTCGAAAAAGTCCCTTTAAGGTCTTCGGTCAGGAAATCGGTACAGGAACTTAATGAAATGAGCACTAAAACGACCCAAAATCTACTGATATTAAGCATGGAAATTTTGAAAGCTTTCGGCTCTAAATTCCTTTTTGGATGTATGATATTAAATAGTTTCTTTTTCATAATTTTATCTTATTATAGCGTGATGTCAATTCCAAACATTATTGTCATCGCTGATGGATAAGTTCCCCAGTCAACGCCGACACCGCGATCCCCTTCACTTGTGGAATTATCGCTTACTGTCATTTCAGGATCAAGTCCCGGATATTTGGTAAAAGTCAGCAGGTTAGTACCCGAAATATAAACCCTGGCATTGGATAGGCCGCTTGCTTTAAGTACATTTTCGGGCAGGGTATAACCGAGTTGAAGGTTTTTCAAGCGGAGGTATGAACCATCTTCTAGAAAACGGGATGATGGCCTTGCATTGTTCGACTTGGCTGACCATGATGCCCTGGGCTGTGTGTTGGAGGTTCCTTCGCCGGTCCATCGCTCATCAAAATAGCGTTGTGTAACCGTAAATCCGCGGTAAAACCCTTCGATATCCTGGTTTACCTGAACATAAATTTTATTGCCATAAGCACCCTGGAAGAACACACTCAGATCAAAGTTTTTATAATTTGCAGCCATGTTGATTCCTGCAATAATTTTAGGAATGGCGCTGCCCAGATACTTACGGTCGTTGTTGTCGATATATCCATCACCATTTTGATCCTTGTATTTTACATCACCGGGTTTTATATTATTTCCCTGGAAAGCCGAGAGTAAGATATCCGTTTCATTTTGGAATATACCATCCATTTCAAGCAGGTAAAATGAACCAATGGGCTCGCCTACATCAGTTTTGGTAGCAAAAATTCCGGTGTCAACCATTCCGCCAAAAAGCGGGGCATCTAATTTCAAAACTTCATTATGCAATAGGGTTAGGTTTCCACCGATGGAATAACTCCACTCCTGCATGGTCTGACGGTAAAGCGCTTCAAGTTCCAGGCCTGTGTTCAGCACGGAACCACTATTAATCCAGGACGGTTGGGCATAACCAACCGAGGGTGGTAAGGAAGCTTTGACGAGCATGTCTTCAGTAACTTTATAAAAATAATCCATTGAGAAAGAAAGCGCACCTTTCCATATTTCTGCATCAATACCGGCATTATACTGGAAACTGGTTTCCCATTTTAGGTTTTCGTTGCCGAGCGATGATTGTGCATACCCGCTATTAGCAACGTTTCCGAAAGGATAGTTATAATAGGGAGAAATCCTGTCGCTGTATGCATAAAGACCGATTTCCTGGTTTCCGATGGCACCATAACCGGCACGTAGTTTAAGATTTTCGAGCCAGGAAACATTCTTCAGGAAGTTTTCCTGTTTTAATGCCCAACCCGCTGAAAAGGAGTAAAAAGTTCCCCATTTATTATCTTTGATAAACCTTGAAGATCCATCACGACGAATGGTCCCCGATAGGTAATATTTTCCTTTATAGTCATAATAGGCTCTGCCAAAAAACGAAGCCAGTGTTGAAGCATACTCACTTTGGCTGGTGATTTTTGTTCCAAGTCCGTTACCAATATAAATCAACTCAGATTGCTGGATGGGAAAGTCCATATCGCTGGAATACAAAGCCTTTCCGCTGTTCCTGATTGCTTCAAATCCTAGCAAAGCCGAAAAAGTATGCGCGGTTCCGAAATTAGTCTCGTAATTGAGTAGGTTATTTAGTGTCCAGTTTGTCGCGCTTTCACTGCTAACGCTAAGGCTGTTTACACCGTTTATGCGGTTTGAAGTTCCCCATGAGCGGTTGAAGCGACGGGTATCACTATTTCTGGTATCCAGGCCAAAATTGGTGGTAAATTTTAATTTCTCACTTATTTTGGCAATAAAATAGGCTTTACCAAAATAACTGTTGTCTTTGAGATTGTTTTCGTTGTAATCGGCCATCCCGATAGGATTATAGCCATCACCGAGGAAGGAATCATAAATTGAATTACCGAAATATCCCGAAGGACGGTCAACGTATCTTCCGTCATCAAATCTGATCGGTATAGCCGGATTCCTAAAAAACGCGTACCTCACTACACTACCACCATTACCACCTAAGCCATCACCGGAGCTTCCAATTATATCATTGCTTGAAGTTCCTGCCAGCATGCTTACCCCAACAGTTAACCATTTGTTTGCTTCAGTATTCAAATCAAGCCGCACTGTTCCGCGGGTATAGCCTGTATTTTGAATAATTCCTTTTTGGTCGAAATAGGAACCGGAAACCATAAAATTGGTCTTTTCATTTCCACCTGAAATTGATAATTCGTGCGAATTTATCGGTGCCGTCCTCATCAATTGTTTTACATAATCCACATTATCAAATTTGGCAACATCTTCCGGTGTTATCAAGGCACGCTGAAGGGTTTGGAAAGCATTATCATTGCTTGCAGCCTCATTATAAATAGTTACATAATCGGTGGTATTTACCATTTTAGTTAACCTTGTTGCTTGCTGTATCCCTGTTTGTCCGTGATAAGTAATTTTGGTTTTTCCTTTTTCGCCTTTTTTGGTGGTGATAAGAACCACGCCATTGTTGGCGCGTGAACCATAGATCGCCGCGGCCGAAGCATCCTTGAGGACCGTGATACTTTCGATATCACCGGGGGAAATCATGTTTAAAGCATCTGCCACCGGAATTCCGTCAACAATATAAAGAGGGGTGTTGCTCGAACTAATAGACCCAGTGCCCCGGATGCGAACCGAAACGCCCTCGCCAGGAGCGCCGGTATTTTGTGTAACTTGTACACCGGCAGCACGTCCTTGCAAAGCCTGTCCAACTCCGGCAACAGGTATTTTGGTTAATTCTTCATTTCCTACCCTCGTTACCGCACCAAGAACATTGCTCTTTTTAACAGAGCCATAACCAACAACAACAAATTCCTCAAGCGTGTATTGCTCTGGTGAAAGCTCAACATCGATCACAGTGCGGTTTCCCGGAATTTGTTCCACTGAAATATATCCAATGTATGAATAAAGAACGATAGATGTATCCGACAACATGTCCGAAACAAAATGATAGTGGCCATCGATGTCGGTGGTTGTCCCGGAGGTGGTTCCCTTAACGCTTACCGTAACACCAATCAGGGTTTCCCCTGTTTTTGCATCAACAATGATTCCTTCCAGAGACTTTTGTGCAAACAAAAAACCCGTTGAAGCAAAGAACATTAAAAAAAGTAAAATGTGTTTCATGTTTGAAGTTTTTAATTTTTTCAAAAATCAGGTATATATTTATTTGAATGAAATTATAGTGTTGTCGGCTTTCAATTTTTTGCCTTCCCTGGTTAACTTTGTTCCTGCAGGCAACTCAACCAATAGGCAGGCACCGTTCGCAGGTAATTCGATGGCTATATTTCCACTTTGGACTTTTGCCATATATGTTTTTGAAATAATGTCGAAAAGGTCAACTTCACTGTCTGTTGAGTAGGTTACTGTTTTCATTTCCCCGAAAGGGTTGTAATAAAGAAATACAGGATACTTGTTCTCAGCATAAAAATCGGTGGCATTGCAATCAAGAGCAAGTATTCCTTCCACATCTGTGGGTTGAACGATAGCACCGAAGACGCCTGCAATAGAAGTACTGTAAAGACTAAACATAGATTCCTTCGGCTGATTGGCAACCCATTTTGGTCCATCACCAATCGAAACCGGTGAAATGCCTTTCAGTGCCGGATTATTATAGTCATCTATTTTACGAACGCCTTCGTAGCCAATAATCCCATGGGTGAGGTCCTTAATTTCAGGCAGCCATTGGTGGGTGTCGTCAACCTGGTCGGGATAGAAGAGGCGCGAAGCGTTAACCGCGTTCAACATATATTTGCCGATGGCATTTGCGTATTGTGGTTCATATTTTACCATTGGAACCAAGGGCCAGGCCATTGCTACAGAATTCATAAAAAATCCATAACCGCCACCGTCTGTAATGCTACCCTGAAGTCCGGAAACATCATAATCGCCCCAGCGATCAGCAATAACTCCCCAGCCGTAACGGCCTTCGATGTCCTGACAGCCGTCGAAGGTCCAATCTAAAAGTTTTTTTACATCGTAATGGGTTCCCTGCTCGGCATTAAGGCGGGCTGCAGTGTAGGCTCCAAATGGAAGGAGGATTTCATAAAACCGACTTTCTGTCTGGCTAAGTAAAGCTTCGGTTGCACTCTTGGCACCTTTGAGGTAGCGCTTATCTCCAAATTTGTAGTATGCCGAATATAATACATAAGCCTGGCCTCCGGCCACATCCTGTTGCAAGGGAATATTATTGACTACGCCTTTCATTTGGGCATAATCAAAATAGGAATAATTATAATTTCCATCGAGTACCGAATCTGCTTTATAAAATTGATCAGCTACAGTGCGTTGGATAAGTTCTGTATTTTCAACATCAGGGAAAAGTGAAGCAACTCCATAATACAACACATTTGGGTAAACATCGTACCACCAGTCGCGGCCATAACCACCGCCAGCCATTGCAACTTCCGGGTTTGTGTTGTTCATCACGATGTTCCATTTCGTATCGCTGTTAAAATAGTTTTGTGCCATCTTCACGAAATTATAGCCATGCTGGTCAGTCTTGTCTATACCCATCAATCCTGCGCTAATTAGCGAGTTGAGAGAAGTAAGTGCTTCGTGGAATTCTCCATTGTTGTTTTCAGGTCCCTGGCGAACATCATTAATTACGGTGTAAAGACCAAAAGTGACCTGGTCGAAATTGCGCTTTGAACTGTCGAGCCAGATTAGCGGGCCATAGCTCGCCGTGCTGTTGAAATTAAAAGTAAGGCTGTCGAATTGAAGCGTTTTCTTTTTCCAATCGATGATTTTATAGGGCTGGGGCATATCCGGCATCTGTTCGATACGGTCGATGGCTGTTTGCTCAACCGGCACGCCTGTATCGTTATCACACGAAAGCATGGCCAGCATTATTGAGAATATGAGGATTATTAGATTTATTTTTTTCATTTTTCTTCCTGGTAAGAGTGTTTCATAATGTTTTTGGCAAGCGGAATGGCGAGCATCTGAATAAGCGCAACGATCACAAGTGAATACCTTAGTGCGAAATCTTTAGAAACGTAGAAAGCCAGGCCAATGAAAAGGACAAGCCCAAAGAAACGGCCCAGATAAAGTCCAAACTCATGGTTAAAGATGTATGCGTACTTGCTGCGATTCTCCTTTACTGACAGGATATCAATTACCTTCATCTGAATGGGGAAGTATGCAATATCGTGCAAGGGCATAAACAGTACTTTACACAGAACAAACACAATTACCCCAATGGCAGAAAACAGTATCTGATTGGTCAGGGCACCTATGAGAAAAATGGTCATACCTGCAGCAAAAATGTAAATCCGATGTTTTGGTTTTGTTGTTCTTCCCAGGAAATAGAGGAGGAAAGCAGTCAGTATCCCACTAATACTTTGAATAGTACCTAAGGTCTCCTCATTGCCAACCAAAGTCATGATCAGAATGGCGGGTGCAGTAACCAGATATCCTTGAACCATCCCCTTTAGGGAGGCAAGCATAAGCATCTTCTTCCACAGCGTGGTGAAATGCAAGTAAAGAAACTTCTTCTGCTTGGGATTCCTGAATCTATGCTGGTGAATTACAATACTGGCCAGAATAGTGAGCAGAAGCACTATCGTTGTTACTACCTTATAGGCACCCTGTATGCTGCCGCCAAACCAGCCCAAGGAAGTGCTTTTTATCAGGAACCAGCCAACAACGGCAGGCACTATGATAAATGTGATGGTGTAAAAAAATGTCTCTACACCGTAATAGTAATTTCTGTTCGTATCGTTTGTGGTATCGAGGGTTAGAAAATCGCGATTGGCCCAGAAGAAACCAAATGAAGCTCCCATTATAAATCCGGCAATGGATACTCCTGCCATGTTTATAGTACTGAGTGTCATCATAAAAATCATGGAAATACCGCTTAGCAGCATGCCAAAGCTGTATAGATGCGATATATTAAATTTATTCAGTAAAAATCCGTTAATTAAGAATGCAATGGGGATTCCTGTGTAAACGCATAGCTGGTAAACTGCCACCATCGATGGGTCATTGGAGCTGCGCATAATGTAGGCACCAACAAAGATGTCGATAATGGGAATAACAAATGCGTAAATCATATTGGTAATAAGCACAAGGCGCATATCCTTGGGCATTGACATAAAAAAGCGAAACTCTGACAAAATTTTATTCTTCATAAAATGGCTGTTATCAAATGTGATTCATTAATTAACATTGTTGAATTTCCTTTATGCTTTCAGCGTTTCCAAAATTCGTTTTATAGATAACCTGGCGCCACAAATCACTTCATCGCTGGCACCGTAATAAATATGTATTTCATCGCCTTTTACATAGTGGCCATTGGTAAATACCACATTGCCAAAGAAACCAGTTTGTTCGTAGGTTTTAACAGGTTCCATGATGGGTTCGGTGCTTCGGGCAAGTACTTTTGATGGGTCGTTGATGTCGAGCAACAAAGCGCCGAGGCAATAACGATGCTCACTGTTGGCTCCATGATAGATTTCTAACCAGCCTTTTTCGGTTCTGATGGGTGCGCCACCAGCACCAACCCTTGCCGAATCCCACATTCCGGGACGTACCGTGGCAATACATTTATGCTTTCCCCAGTGAATCAGGTCTGGTGATTCAGCCAGCCAAATATAATTGCCGCCAAGTTCGGGGCTGCTGGGACGATGCAGGGCAAAATATTTTTCATTAATTTTTTCTTCGAAAAGAGCACAATCTTTATTGTGAGGAGGAAATATCATCCCTTCACGGTCAAAATGCTTCCAGTCTTTTGTTCTGATAAGGCCTACACCAACACCAAACTCCGAAACTTCGGTAAACGAAAGGTTAAATCCGTCTTCCATTGTTGCAACGCGGCAATCTTCGACACCAAAAGTTTCTAATTCGCCCTTACCAAAAATAGGCGGATAACCTTCAGGCTCATAAAAATTTACACCATCATCACTACAAACGAGCCGCAGATAGGAGAGCGTGGTTAAATAATCTTTCTTTTTATAATTAATAACCCGTGGATCGCTGGCATCTAAGTCGGGATCATTTTTGTCAAAACTCAGGATTTCGATAGTGCCTTTATTATTATATACCGGGAAACTGATTTTGCCTTCGATTTGTTTCGGCCTTTCGGCAACTCTGAGCAGAAGCCATATTTTGTCGTTAAACCTGAAAACACCCGGGTTGAGGAGACACACGATATCCATTCCTGTGATGCCTGGTTTTAAGTCGGCCGGACGAAGGAGAGGGTTTTCGGAAAATCGTTTTGCAATATCCATATTTTACTAATTTATTGACCTTGCAAAGGTAACTATCGAAGCTGGAAGTATGTCCGCTCCGTTCCCGATTTTGTCCGTCAGGGTGCAAAATTGGGCTGATTATGAAGTTTTTAGTGAAATGTAGGTAATGGGACAGGTATTTTTATCGAGGATTCTTTTGATTAAATTTTTATGTAGAGACTTGTCTTTTCGAGAATCAAGCCCCTGGAAAATCCGTTTCAAAGTGAAATGACAATGTAAATGCTTTGGATGGGATGGATAAACCCACCAAAGCCCTGTCACCTCGAGTCATAAGACCAAATAAATTTATCGCACTTAGAGATATGACAAGTAGTAACAGATTTCTTGCCGCACGTGCGGCATCGAAATGACAAGATTCAGAACTCCCGACGTAGCGTAATTGTTATGTCGCATTAAAAAAACTTTGTGATACTTTGAGCCTTTGTGTCTTAGTGGCAAATTATTGACAAATAGCCACGAAGACACAAAGGCTCAAAGTAACACTAAGTTCTGCAGTGTGAAATTTGCGACATATAGATTTACGATAACAATGCTCTAACGATTTGATTTTAAGCTCATGGGTCAGGAGGTCTGAAATTATTGGAATAGTTTTTTTCTATATCGAAAACATAAAATTTATAAGATTGCTTTTTCAAGGATATTTATTTACTGAAAACTTATCTCAGTCCTCCGATTTCCTTTTCAGCCGGTATTCGGAAGGCGAGCAGCCGAATGATTTTTTAAAATGCTCATAAAAAGAAGTACGGCTTGTAAATCCTGTCTGATCAATAATTTCGCTTACTGTTAATGAAGAGGTGTTGAGCAAAACAGCAGCCTTTTGGATCCTTCGTTGATTGATTAATCCATGTGGTGTGATTCCAAGCACTGTTTTGGTTTTATTGTACAAAGATGATTTGCTGATGGCAAATTTGTCAATCAGTATTTCCGCAGATAGGGTTTCATCATCAATATTATCATCAATATAATTGAGCATTTTCTGGAAAAACGGATCAGGAATTTTTTTGATCTGAGAAGTACTTTCATCCCTGAGGCCAAAATGTTTTCTTATATTTATCCTTGCCTCAAGCAGTCTTGCTATCCTGATTTTAAGATGATCGGGATGAAACGGCTTTGGAATATAGGAATCTGCCCCTGCAAGAAGGCCTTTTATGCGATCTTCAATTTCAGCTTTTGCGGTAAGTAATATCAGTGGAAGATGGCTGGTGTTGAAGTTTTCTCTGATTTTACGGCAAAGTTCAATCCCATCCATTTCGGGCATCATAATATCTGAAACGACCAAATCAAATTTTTCAGTTTTAATTTTTTGCCAGGCCAAACTTCCGTTTTCTGCAAAACATACGTTATACGATGAGCCGAGCATATTGCCCAAAAGGTTAAGTATTTCCCGATCGTCGTCAACCAGCAAAATTGTTGCCTTTTCTGAATCGGCATCCACAGTATCGTGAATTTCTTCTGATTTGGTTTCATCAATAAAAGTCATCTCATCACGATTGCCCGAAAGTTGGTCGATTGTTTGGGTCGTATTTACCTCGTGAATGTCAGGAAACCGGCAGGTAAATCGTGTTCCCTTGTTTAATTTACTTTCGAAGGTGATGGTTCCTCCGAGCAATTCAACAATTCCTTTTGTAACTGCCAAGCCCAGTCCGGTTGAGCGGTAGCCGGGGAAGCTTCCTTTTTGGCGCGCCGATGAAATTCCAAAAGGTTCAAAAACTTTGCTTTTAAGTTCAGGATTTATGCCAACTCCATTATCCTCAACCTCAGTTATAAATTCATGTTCGCCATAAGCAATTTTCACTTTAACAAAGCCACCTTGCTTATTGTACTTTATTGCATTTGAAACAAGGTTCGTAAGGATGCGCTGGTATTTATCGGCATCGGTGTTAATAAATATGTTTTCTTTTTCACAAGAAACCTTGCAGGTAATTTGCTTGTTTTGAGCAAGTAATTCAAGGTCAGAAATTACCTCCAGTGCAAGCGTTTTAAGATTTACGCTGCTGATATTGAGGGATGTTTTTCCCTTTTCGAGCTTACGAAATTGCATGATTTCCAGCACAAGCTTCTGTAGTTTGATGCTGTTATTATAAACTTTGAGTAAACGCGGACTTATGTCTGATGTCCTGGTTTCTTCGATGAGTGCATGAATATGAGATGAAATCAGTGTAAGCGGGGTTCTGAATTCATGGGCAACATTTGTAAAAAATTCGATTTTGTAGTTCTGAAGTTCCTTTTCTTTTTGCTGTTTGAATTCGAGGAGCGTAATTTCTTTCCTTCGTGATTCGCGCAGGATATACCACCTGATGACTAAAAGCTGAATTCCAATAAAAAACAAAATGTAAGCCGCAATTGCCCACCAAGTTTTCCAGGGTGGTGGCTTAATAATAATTTCGACTTCTTTAATTTGGTCAGACCAATTTCCGCTTTCATCGCTTACGCGAAGCTGCAGAATATATTTGCCCTGCTCGAGGTTGGTGAAAATAATGGCCTGGTTGTGCAGGTTGGTTACCCAGTTGTCGTCGAAGTTTATTAACCTATAGGAAACCTTGTGACGCTCTTTTCCCCAGTAGGCCAAAGGGGTAACAAAAAATGTGAGGGCGTTTTGATTATACTCCAGCAATAACCGGCTCTGAAGGTTCATGCGGGTATGAAGCACACTTGTGGCTGATATTTCGACAGCTTGGTTTTTGATATATAAATCGTTAATAGTAAGTGGTGGAAAGTAAGAGGCAAATTTGATTTTATTGGTTTGAATAATATCAACACCCATTGTACCACCAATATATAACTGTCCGGTTGAATTGTCGAAAAAGGAAGCCCCATCGCTATACTCATTATTAATCAGGCCATCGTCCGAATTAAAGTTTTTTACGGTTTTCATTTTCGGATCAATACACGAAAGCCCTTGTGTTGTAGTTGCCCAAAGGTTTCCTAGCCCGTCCATCTGAAAAGCATGAATAGAGGTATTGGATAAATCTTCATTTAGGTTTAATTGCCTAATTTCCACCGATCCGTTTAACTCCGGAATAAACGAAAAAATACCTGAACTGCAACCCACCCATATATTCGTTGTGCTATCAGTATAAAGGGCAAGGATATCATCGTTTTTTATCAGGTCAGGATTTGTGTTTGTGTTGAATTGAGCAAGTACTCTTTTTGTAATTGTGTTATAACGGTAAACCCCGAAGCCACGGGTTCCAATCCATATAATTCCCGGCCTTTCCCGGGTTATCGCGTAAACAATTTGTTTTTGTTCCCTCCCCGTACCGAGGTTTTTATCCAGAATGATTTGTTCGGAATATACGGGATTTGGGTGTTTGTTTTTGTCGAGTTCAATCATTATTACGCCAAAACCACTTGTGCCAAGGTATAATCGCTGGTCATTGTCTTGGTGGATGTGGTAAACAGAAGCAAAATTAAAACTGCTTTGATTGTCGAAATCCCTTGGGAAGTTCTTAATGGTATTAAAATCCGGGGAGATAATGTCAATTCCAGACCCGTCGGTACCCGCCCATATCGTTCCATCGTTCAGCTCATGAATTGAAAGAACGGAGTTATTGCTCAAACCGTTTTTAACAGATATTTCTTTGATATGATTGCCTTTCGAATCAAATACATCGATTCCCCCACCTTTGGTTCCGATTACAATATCTTTTTTCCTGGTAACCAAAATACAGCGAACAATTGGATAAGATAATTGCTCCGAGGCAAGGCTTTTGTTAGGGAACTCCGAAAGTTTCAGGTTATACACGCCGTTCCCATCCGTTCCTACCCATAAAATATCAGGTGCTGTTTCGCAGATACTTATAACTCTTGCTGAAATCGGATTATTAACAAAAATTTCGGATAAATCACGAAGTATTTCAAATGCTTTGCTTTTGAAATTGAAACCATAGATTTCCCCTTTTTCTGTTCCTGCCCATAATCTGCCGGAATCTGAGGAGGGGGCAAATGCAGTAATTATATCATCAGGAATCCTAAGCCGGCTTACTATTTCTTTGTCAATATCAACCATGATTGTCCTGCCATCGCGTTGCGCAAGAAATAGCAAGGGGCGATTATTAAACAAAACGCCTATCGACGACGAAATGGTTGCATTTAAGGGCAATTGCATAATTTCCTGAAGATGGTTTCCTGTAATTTTATACAGCACATTATCGCCTGTGATACAATAGAATTTTGATTCGATCAAATATAAATTCTTCACATCCAAAGAGGCCTGAATTGATCCTTTTTCAAATTTTAGCTTAACGAAGTGCCTGGTAATGCTGTCGTAACTAAATATACCTTTGCCATACACTGAAGTCCATGTACCGAATTCATCCGAATGGCACAATGAAATATCGTTTTCGTAATTTATCTGTTCCGATTCATTGGTAAAAAATGAATAAAACCTATTGTAAACATTATCATAATAAGCGATGCCTTTATTCGTGAGCATCCAAAGTGGACCTTTTATAGTGGGAAATAGTTTTCTTACAACTTGATTGTGCAATGCAAAAGGTTTGTTGCCGGGCATATAGCTAACAATGTTGCTGCCATCGTATCTGTTCAGGCCATTCCAGGTACCAAACCAGATGTAACCTTCAGCGTCTTTGGCAATTGTGTTTACAGCGCCATTCGACAAACCTTCCCTTCGTGATATGGAGTGAACATTAGTTTTGTATTCAGCATGTGGCTGATAAAAATGCATTAAGCAGCAAAACAAGAAAAATATTTGTTTCTTCATGGCTCACCTAATCACTTTTAATTACAAAAAGTATCATAATTGAACATATTGCTCATCTCATTTTATCTTATTTTAAAAACGTGATTCCTAAAGCCGGAGCTACAGGGTGCAAAGATACGGAAAGTATATTACTGAGATTTTACGAAATGAGGAGATCCACATAAGTCGTAAATTTTGTATCTCAGTTTCATATTTAAAACAAAAGTTTAATAAATGTTTTTATGCCATATAATAAAAAAATCCCGGATTCTCCAATTGGTGAATCCGGGATTTAGTTTATGATAGGAGAGATTATTGGATTACTAGTTTCCTAAACGAATACTCCCCGTTTTGAATAATCTTCAACACATACATCCCCGGCTGAATATTTTGAATATCCAGTTTGGTGTGCTTTTGCAGGATGTCTTTTTTGAGGACAGTGTTTCCACTTGAATTGATAATTTCGATATGGATTTCATTATCGGATTTGAAGTTCTTAAAAATGATATTCAACTCATCCTTTGCCGGATTTGGATATACACTTATTTGTGATGACAAGTTACTTTCTCCTATCCCGGTGGACGATTCTTTAAACCCGACAATCGCCGAAAGGCCGTTCATAGCAAACAGGCCGTCATTGTTTGGAAAGCTGTTGCTGAATGTGGGCTCAATTCCGATTTCTTTTTCGTTAATGGGATCGTAAGCCCTGAACGAGATGAACTCACCATCTTCGGCACCATCTTTAAAACTTGTATAAATATCATCGCCATATACCGTTAATAAAACATTTGAACCCTTGTCGGTGATATTCGCACAGCCGATGCAATTGTCCTGGCTGTCGAAAGCCCCGATGTGGGAATAATTATCCATGCCATCGAAAGCCTCTGTAAAGAGTGAGATTTGATGTACCTCACCGGTTTTTGTTACCGGCCAGGGACTATTATGAACAAAAACATGAACTTCAGTTTTTGTACCACTTGCCCAAAGGTCGTAATCCGGGAAGGTTACCATGGCCGGATTGATAAGATTAGCCAAATAACCATGTCCGGGCGTTAGGGTTTGCAAAGTGAAGATGCCTCCCCCGGGCCAGTATATTTCGTTGGTGAAATGATTGAACATGACCAGGATGTCCTCCTCGGGATTTTCGAATGCTTCATCCACAGGCACTTCCACATTGGATAATACTGGTAGATAGCGTGGCCCAGCGCCCAGTTGTATTGAAGCTTCATTCAAAAGGTCACCTTTGAAAAGAATTTCGCTTTGCTCATCAATACAGATTTTGTAAGCCGCTCCCGGCATCCAGTTGCCCATGGTGTTGATATTTTGCTGAGGCCAGAAAATACCCCCCGAATTGTTAACCATGATATTGAGTAAATTCTGTGATACAGGATACTCCATAATGGTTTCCACTTCTCCTGTAATGGGATCGAGGAAGGCAGAGAAATGCGACCAGTGGTCGTAGAGTGTGATCATCTGTACGCCGGCAAAAATAGTTACTTCATCAATTTCCGATTCCAGACTTTGAGCATCCACAGCTTTGGCTTCAATTTTCTTGTTGCCAAAGGTTAATGGAAGATCAAAACTCCAGTTTGTAGTTCCTGTGGCTAATTGCCAGGAACCATCATTCAGTCTTATATAAATTTCCGAAAGATCATTATCCGGATCGGAGGCTGTTCCTGTAATTGTAAGTGTAGTATCATAAACGCTCTCATTTTTTGATGGGGAGGTAATCTCTACTGTTGGCGGCCTGTAAATGGTTAGTGTCATGGTGTCGGCATCAGTAAAATTACATGTGCCCAAACCTTCCAATGAGATTGTTAATACCACACCTCCTGCTGTAATATCATTCGTGCATGGAGTATAAGTTGGTTTTATTGCAGTTTTATTATCAAAGCTACCATCACCTGATGTTGACCAATTTATCGATGTGTAATTTTCGGCTGTAGCTTCCGAAAGGGTATAAACTTCATCTGGTAAAACAGAAGCATCATTTCCGGCAAAGGCTATCGGTTCCAGATAGGTATTCCAGCTAACAGTTTCAGCATCATCGTCATTGCAGTATGTGCCCTGGCGGATTGTTTGAATTTCGATCTGTATTTTTCCTGTAGTGGAAATGTTATTTCCTGAGGTGTAGTTTGTCCACGCCGACCATGAAGTGCCATTGTAGGTGCGGTAAACGAGTGAATCGCTACCGTTGCCGCCGGAGCCTGCATTGAGTGTAGTTGAAACTTCACTGCCTTCGCAAACATTGTCCACATCGGGCATTTTATCAAGCGTTCCCGAAACAGGGGTTTGTTCTGCAGTCCAGCTTACCATTTCGGTGGAGGCATCATCGCAGTAATCCGCTTTGCGTAAGGTAAGGATTTCGACCTGTATTTTTCCTGTAGTGGAAATGTTATTTCCTGAGGTGTAGTTTGCCCATGCCGACCATGCAGCACCATTGTGGGTGCGGTAAACGAGTGAATCGCTACCGTTGCCGCCGGAGCCTGCATTGAGTGTAGTTGAAACTTCACTGCCTTCGCAAACATTGTCCACATCGGGCATTTTATCAAGCGTTCCCGAAACAGGGGTTTGTTCTGCAGTCCAGCTTACCATTTCGGTGGAGGCATCATCGCAGTAATCCGCTTTGCGTAAGGTAAGGATTTCGACCTGTATTTTTCCTGTAGTGGAAATGTTATTTCCTGAGGTGTAGTTTGTCCACGCCGACCATGCAGCACCATTGTGGGTGCGGTAAACGAGTGAATCGCTACCGTTGCCGCCGGAGCCTGCATTGAGTGTAGTTGAAACTTCACTGCCTTCGCAAACATTGTCCACATCGGGCATTTTATCAAGCGTTCCCGAAACAGGGGTTTGTTCTGCAGTCCAGCTTACCATTTCGGTGGAGGCATCATCGCAGTAATCCGCTTTGCGTAAGGTAAGGATTTCGACCTGTATTTTTCCTGTAGTGGAAATGTTATTTCCTGAGGTGTAGTTTGTCCACGCCGACCATGAAGTGCCATTGTAGGTGCGGTAAACGAGTGAATCGCTACCATTGCCGCCGGAGCCTGCATTGAGTGTCGCTGAAACTTCATCGCCTTCGCAAACATTGTCCACATTGGGCATTTTGTCGGGTGTTCCCGAAACAGGGGTTTTTTCAACAGTCCAGCTTACCATTTCGGTGGAGGCATCATCGCAGTAATCCGCTTTGCGTAAGGTAAGGATTTCGACCTGTATTTTTCCTGTAGTGGAAATGTTATTTCCTGAGGTGTAGTTTGCCCATGCCGACCATGCAGCACCATTGTGGGTGCGGTAAACGAGTGAATCGCTACCGTTGCCGCCGGAGCCTGCATTGAGTGTAGTTGAAACTTCACTGCCTTCGCAAACATTGTCCACATCGGGCATTTTATCAAGCGTTCCCGAAACAGGGGTTTGTTCTGCAGTCCAGCTTACCATTTCGGTGGAGGCATCATCGCAGTAATCCGCTTTGCGTAAGGTAAGGATTTCGACCTGTATTTTTCCTGTAGTGGAAATGTTATTTCCTGAGGTGTAGTTTGTCCACGCCGACCATGAAGTGCCATTGTAGGTGCGGTAAACGAGTGAATCGCTACCGTTGCCGCCGGAGCCTGCATTGAGTGTA
>CAZQIV010000006.1:82516-97451 GCA_964593705.1 uncultured Lentimicrobiaceae bacterium
TTTCCTGTAGTGGAAATGTTATTTCCTGAGGTGTAGTTTGCCCATGCCGACCATGAAGTGCCATTGTAGGTGCGGTAAACGAGTGAATCGCTACCATTGCCGCCGGAGCCTGCATTGAGTGTCGCTGAAACTTCATCGCCTTCGCAAACATTGTCCACATTGGGCATTTTGTCGGGTGTTCCCGAAACAGGGGTTTGTTCCACCGTAATCTGAACAACATTAGATTCTGCTGCTCCAGTCCAGTCGCTCATACAGTTAACACGGGCAAGGCGTTTGTACCAGGTGGTGTTTGTTAATGCTCCGGGCGCATAGGTTGCGGAATTACTGGAAGCGATGTCGCTAAAACCAGTAGTAGAATTGCTTGTTGATTGCTGCCATTTGTATTCCAGGATGCCTATATGACCGGTGGGTAGGGTAGTGCTTGTTAGCGGATTGGGTATATTTCCGCTACAGATGTTCTGAACCGATGCGATGCTTCCTCCATCATCGGGATTGATGCACACACAGGCCGAAGTACCCGCATTGTCGCCAATAATAAACCAACCCTTAGTGTTAACCAAGGTATTTCGTGCGTCTGCGGCATAGGTGCCATAAGTAAGCCCGGTGGCACCCATGCTTCTGCATGTGGGTGTGTTGGTATTGCCGGCCCAGCCTAATAATGACAGCGAGTAATGTTCACAGTCCATTCCGCAGTTGCTAAGAAAACCACACAACCAAACACAGGAATTAAATGTCCAATCCCCGATGTCCTGGTTAAAGGCGGTGGCAGAAGCAAACATACTTGTCATATAGGTAACATTGCTTACATCCCAACCGCATAAGTCCTGGTTAAAGGCTGTGGCTTTATAAAACATCCAACCCATATCTGTAACACTGCTCACATCCCAATCCCCGATGTACTGGTTAAAGGCTGTGGCAGAATTAAACATACATGACATATCGGTAACATTGCTCAAATCGGGCGTGTCTGTGGATGTAATCTGCAGCTTGCTGCAACCGAAAAAGACTGAATTCATGCTGCTCCAGGCCACCGAGCCCTATTGCACTACGTCGATCAGCTTGTCTTTTTGTACCCCAAAACTAATATAAAACCGTTGCAGGTTTGGAGCCTCCATAGTAAGTGTAAGCGTATCGCCGGCCGGGATGCTCATGCCGCCAAGGGTAACAGGCCCGGCAGCAGCCCGGGTAAAATTGCCGTTGCCATTGTTACCCGATGGGCTTGCCGTCCAGGTGTAATTAACAGCCCCAACTGTGAGGGCATTAAATTTTATTTCGCTGGTGCCGGAAGGGAAAACCCATTGAGTGATGAAAGGAAGCGCATCTTTTGCCATAGTTGTATCCGGGTTTCCAGGAGTTGACAAACCATTGTTTGAGACATAATTATTGCATAAATCCACGATGTTGGTTCCATAGGTTACTCCCGTAGCTTCAGGCAAATAACCTGATGCATCCCAGGAGACATTGGTTAAAGTGCCTCCTTTTGTACTGATAGCTCCGGCCATAAGTACCAAAGCAATTAAGATTTTTGTAAACGTTTTCATATTTTCTGCTTTTTTAGATTAGATAAAAATTTATTTGGTGATGAATCTATATATGAAAAATATGACATATATTTGTTGATGTAGTGCTCGAAAGGGTTGTTGAAAAAAATATGAAGGAATGAATTGTCGATTTTTCTTTTCATTTTTATTGCTGTGTAAAAAAAAGATTGTCCAATTATTTCAAAATAAAGCCGAAACTGATCGCGCACATATACAAATAATATAGATATAAAACAAATTATTTAACATACATTAAGATTTAATATGATTGCTGTATCCATTTGTGATTTACTATATAGTGTCTGCTGAGAAAGGCCTAATCCATTGGATTATCATTAGTTAATCTATAATATTATAGCTAACGATATAGTTTTGTGTTTTTCAGCAAGCCTTATATAGTGTTGATACATAATGTCGGTATTTTTGCGTTGCCCTGGGCTTTAGCCCGGGGAAAATGAATTCTCCGCCCTAAAGGACGGAGCTATTCAAATTTCACAAAACGCCTAAAAAGACCAACACTATATAGCTGTTGTACGATATGATATGAGTTTTCGTTAGACCAGAATTATGGAGACTTAAAATGTGGGTGATATTCTGACCTTAGGCTCTTATCTGTAATATTCTGCCAACTAACTTGGACAAACCAAAACAGGAATACACCATAAGTTTTACATGATCACCTTGTTTGGTTTTGGCTTGTCCAAGTTAGGAAATTGAGAATTTGTGAATAATTAACTGGCGGCGAATACTAATATAATATAAAAATCAAAAAAAAAACACGCAAGCCAACCTGGCTTGCGTGTTTTGAAAGCGTTATAGTAATAATTAGTTTGCCTGAAAAGCTTTCCAGGAAAATGGAGCATCTATTGAATTAGCAACTTTTTAAACGTTGTATTTCCATTATATGTGATTTTAAGAATGTAAACCCCGGCCTGTAGATGATTGATGTTAATCTTTGTGTGAGTATTATTGATTTTGTTAGCAAGGATTAAAATACCATTTGAGTTGCATAACTCGTATGATGTTTCTCCGTTCTGCTCAAATGCTTCAAGCAAAATGTTTAGTTCTTCTTTGGCAGGATTTGGATATACACTTATTTGTGATGACAAGTTACTTTCTCCCAGTCCTGTTTGTCCGGCTTTAAAACCTGTAATCGCCGAAAGGCCGTTCAAGGCAAATAAGTTGTTGTGGTTGGGAAAGCTGTTGCTGAATGTGGGCTCAATTCCGGTTTCTTTTTCGTTAATGGGATCGTAAGCCCTGAAAGTAATGAACTCACCTTCTTCGGCACCATCTTTAAAATTTGTATAAGCATCATCACCAAACAAAGTCAGCAAAATATTTGAACCCTTTTCGGTGATGTCGGCAAAGCCAATGCAATCGCCATTGCTGTCGAAAGCCCCGATGTGTGAATAGTTTTCCATTCCTACCAAAGCATCTTTAAAGAGTGAGATTAAATGAACCTCCGCTGTGCGCGAAAAATTCCACGGGCCGGTGGGTTCATTTTCGGGAATAGTGTAAATGTTTGATGATTTAAAATTCTGGTAGTCGGGGAAGTCTATGGTAACTTCTTTGTTGAATTTCGCGATGTATCCCATACCCGGAATTAGTTCAAATAGGTTAATGACACTTCCACCCGGCCAGTAAACATTTCCTGAAGTAACATCAAAAATGTATTCGATGTCATTTTCAGGATCACTAAATATTTGTGAAATTGGCGTAGGCACATTGCCCAATACCGGGATTATATAGAATCCGGCGGGAAAGATTAAAGTATTATCAGCAAGCTTATCGCCGGTTATTACCAGGGTATCTGCCTGTTTGTATTTTACCTTATACCCTTCAAAAACATTCCAGTCGCCAATGGTATTTATGCCATGCTCGGGCCAGTAAATTCCCGATTGGCCAAACATAAAGCTCAGGTTGCCGGGTATTGAAACCTGTTGCATCACTTGTTCCATAGCAGGATTTCCGGGGGAAAGGAAGGAGGAAATAAGCGACCAGCCCGGGCTTAGTGGTACAAGTTGGTAACTTGCAATAATGTTTACTTCCGCTATGATAGATTCCAGTCCCAGGGTATTAAGAGCTTTTGCCTGTATTAGGTTTTTGCCAGGGGTCAGGCTTAGGATGCCTGTCCAGATATTTGTACCTGTTGCCAGTTGCCATGTTCCATTATTCACTTTGATGTAAATTTCCGAAAGGCTATTACCTGCATCGCTGGCGGTGCCCGAAACTGTTACCACTGTATCATAAATAATTTCGTCTTCAGTTGGTGTAGTAATCACAATGGATGGTGCTCCGAAAATGGTAAGTGTCATTTGAGCATTGTCCGTAAAATTACAGTTCCCCAAACCTTCCAGAGATAGTGTTAAAATAACACTTCCAGCTACAAAATCATTCGTGCCCGGAGTATATGTCGGGTTTCGGTTTGTTGAATCATCAAATATACCATCCCCTGATGTTGACCAGCTTAGTTTTGTGTAATTTTCGGCTGTAGCTTCCGAAAGGGTATAGGTTTCGCCTGGTGAAACAGAAGCATCATTTCCGGCAAAGGCAATAACTTCGGGGATGATGTTGATTTTTATAACATTCGATTTGGCAGCTCCCGACCATCCGGGCATGCAATCTACACGGGCAAGACGTATGTACCAGGTGGTATCGGGTAAAACAGCTGGGTTATAGTTGGCGGTATTGCTGTTGGGGATATCTTCAAAATCGGTGGTGTCGTTGGATGTTGAGGATTGCCATTTGTATTCGATTATTCCCATTTCGCCTGAGGGTGCTGTTGTTTCGGTGAGTGCTTCAGGTGTTTCGCCTTGGCAAATGCTTTGTGTTGCACTGATGCTCCCTCCATTAGTTGGGTTGAAACAATTTTGCCATTGTAGGTAGGGGTAACCATTGTTGTACAAAGGATTGGTGGTCCAGGTGGTGTTAAAGTTCCAAGTCACAAAAGTAGCTTGCTGGTTCATTTGGCTGGTGCTTTTTCCTTCGATCTGTCCTATGCCCTGGCCTGCCGAACTTGTTTGTCCGCTGCTTAGGGTATCCCAATAGTTATGCTCAAGAATGCCTCCATCGCTTGTGCTGGTAAAACCTTTGTTTGTTGGATTCCAGCCCTCGCCCGACACCGTTCCGGTAGCATAACAATGGTAAGTTGAAGAAATATCAGGAGAGGGCTCAAAAGGGTTATCCAAAATCCCTACAAAACTGCCGAAATATTCCAGGGTGTCCGCATCTCTGAAAACATTGCCCCTGGCGTAGGAATCGCTAATTTCACTCATGTTATATCCTGCAAACCCACCTACCAATATTACTCCACTAACTGCTGCGGAGGTGAAACATTTTGATATAGAACTTCCATTAACTCCCACGAGTCCGCCAGCATATCCAAATCCGTTTATCATTCCGCTAGCACTGCAGTTTAATATTTGACCAGAGACGTTAGCACCAATTAATCCCCCAACATAAGCTCCTCCTAAAATATCAACATCAACATGACAATTGCTGATAGATACAGTATCGGATGCAGCACCAATTAATCCCCCAACATACAGTTCTCCTACAATATCAACATCAACTTGACAATTGCTGATAGATACAGTATCGTATGCGGCACCAGTTAATCCCCCAACCCACATTTCGCCAAGTATGCTTCCACTGAGCTTACAATTTTTTATTGAACCTTTTAATATCGCTCCGCATAGGCCGCCAACATGATCTTCCCCCGTGATATCTACATCTTCCAGTTCTATGTTTTTAATCTCAAAGTCGCTATCGATGCATCCAAACATGCCAGTAACGTATTCCCAAGGTTTGTTGATATACAAGCCCTTAATACTATGACTATTGCCATCATAGCTTCCCATAAAACACGAGTTATAAAATATCCCTATCGGGATGAAGCCTATTCCATTATTGTAAAATAAGCCGCAGTTTTCAAAATCGGCAACATCAAATATTATGTCGGCGGTTTGCAGGAAGTGTTTATCCAAATCGTTGCAATTTTCACTCAGGTATTTTAAGTCGAATTTATTGGCAATTACGTAAGGAGATTCGGGCGTTCCGGCACCGCCGGAATAATTATTCCCTATGGGGTATGGGTAGTTATCGTTTTGTGAGGGATCGCTGGCCCAGGTATGTGTGAAATCCCAGTTTACGAAAGTGGCTTGCTGCTTCATTTCGCTGGTATTTTTGCCTTCGATTTCACCGGTGCCCTGACCTGCCGAAGCTGATTGCCCACTACTTAAGATATCCCAATAATTATCACTACACACGCCCGTGATTTTCGATCCTGCAAAACCCTTATTTGTAGGAGTCCATCCATTGCCCGATACTTTACCGGTGGAATAGCACTGTTGAATTGTCCCATTAATTTCTCCCACAAATCCGCCGAAATTCACCTCGTTGCCCGATATCCTAAAAACATCGCCCCTGGCATACGAATAGATGATAAAATGATTATTCCTGCCTGCAAGCCCACCTACATTCTCTACTCCGCTCACTGCTGAGGATGTATAAGATTTATTTATTGAGCCTGAGTTATTCCCCACCAGGCCGCCAACATTTTCTTGTCCACTAACAATTCCATCAGCATTACACTTAACTATTGTTCCAATAATATAATAATAATAATCAAGTTTCCCATTAGTACCTCCTCTTATTACAAGATCTGTGTCAAGGTGAAATTTATTGATATCAGTAATACTATTAACCGCCATCGATTTATTTAGTAGATTGTTAATCATATCTTGCCTGTTTACCAGATCTCCAAAGTTTGCCTCAATGTTTGGTGTTTTGGAAAAGTTTCCACTGGCATCCGGATAGATGAGGGAATCCCCATTTCTTTTGGTTAAACTATTGAAATAGTTTACTGCGCTATTTGCTGAAGGTGCATAAGATTTTAATTCCAAACTACCATTTGCCCCTACCAGTCCGCCAACATTTTTTGTGCCCTCTACCGTTCCGGTAGCATTACATGTACTTATAGCACCATAAAATTGACCGCCTACCAGTCCACCAACATAATTATATCCGCTAATTGTTCCGCTAAGTTGGCAATTAGTTATTAAGCAATTTCCAGATATTCCGACCAGTCCCCCAGTACAATCTTTCCCTGTGATTTTTACATTTTCCAGCTTCAGGTTTTTAATTTCACCAGAAGATACACCAAACATACCCACATAATCCTGGCTCGGCCTGTTGATGTACAAGCCTGTAATGGTAAGGCCATTACCATTGTAACTCCCCGTGAAGTAAACAGTAGAATCTCCAATCGGACTAAATCCTTTCCCATCATTGTAAAATGCCCCGCCCACTTCAAAATCGGCAGTATTAAATACAATATTGGCTATTTGCAGGAAGTGTTTATCCCAATCGCTGCTGTGTTCGTCCAAATACCCGAGGTCGGTTTTGTTGGTAATTTCATAAGGCGAAACTTCTGTTCCGGCACCACCGGAATAAGTTTGCGCGTTTATACTCAGATTACAGCCCATTATGAGTAGGGCGATGCAAAAGGTGCTAAAGTTTTTCTTTTTCATATCATGCTAATTTTTGTAAATGATGAATAATTATTTCTTTTAAAATAAAGTGCATTTTGGTTTTTTGATTTTATGAAATGTGTTTAATGATTTTTGTTTGCTCTCCATAGCATTGTTTTTAGTTTTATGAACCACTGGCATCTTTTTGGAGATAATGCCATAGGAGGACTATTTTTATTGATTGTGGGCAGGGAAGTAGTTTGCAATGCTTTGGCAAGGCGCTCCATTACTTCCTTTTTTTCTTTCCATTCAGAACTTTGTTCTTTGTGAATATTCAAATTTTGATCGACCATGATTTTTGGTTTAAAATGCCAAATGAATAACATGGGTCAAAGTAAAGGGACAAGAGGTGTTAAAAGCAAGATTTTGACCTCACGATTATCTCATGGTGTGAAAAAAAGCACCTCACGATTATCTCATGTTTGCTAAGGGGTGGAAATAGTGTGGGATGTAAGGTAAGCTATATCAGGTGTTTATATGATAATGAAGTTTTAACTAATGAAAGAAGATAAAGTCACCCCGTGAATACTTTCGGTATGCGGTAGTGCTTTTTTGGAAACACTTCTTCGTCTAAAGCAGAATTCACGGGGTGACTGGAAAAAGGTTTGGGCAGTCAGGGTTTCACTTAAAGTGAAGCCCTGACTGCAGAATGGAATATTGAATGCTGTAAAAACTATCCTGAAGGTTAAGATGACTTTTCGGTACAGCCGATGCCGACCTTCGGTCGAGCACCCCTGCCTCGCTTTTGCTGTGGCATCCGCTGGCGGCAAGGCGGCTCGAAAAAAGATGAAATCAAATCCCGAACCTTCGGGATGTTTTTTCGGGGCTGAAGACTGCCTACTGAAGGCTGCTAACTTTTATATCGCTCCAGGGCTGCTATCCCCTCCTTCGTCGGGGCTGCGATCCCTTCTGCTTTGCCGACTACAAATTCAACAAAAAAGAAGTGAGGTTGTCTTCACCAATCAAATGTAACTTTTTGCGGATGCTACTTCTGATATTATCAACGGTGCCAATGCTGCGATTTGTAAGGAGGGCAATGTCTTTGGTTGCCATGTTGAGCCTGAGGAGGCTGCACATTTTCAATTCAGATGGCGAAAGCTCAGGAAATTCGTTGAGTAGCCTGGTAAAGAATCCTTGGTGTACCTGTTCGAAACGTGTTTCAAATTCGTGCCAGGCCTGTTCGGGCAGGGTGATTTCAAGGTCTTGTATAAGAACATCCAGCCTTTCAGCGGCTTCAGGGTTTATCGAGGGTTTGATTTGTTGCATAAGATTGTTGATCTTTTCGAGTTGCTCATTCAGGTTCGAAACCATCAATGCCTTGCATACCAGCTCCTGATTGCGCAGTTCCATCACATTTTTAAGTTCTTCGTTTTCCTGGTGGGTAAGTTGTTCGTGCAATCTGGCAGCCCTGCGTCGGGCCAACAAAAGAAAAATGGCTGTAACAAGCACTATGGCCACAAGCATAAAAGTTAGGATGAACAGGCGGCTGCGCGATTTCTCATGGCTAATGTTTTCCTGCAACTCTGCTATTTCGCGGGCCTTGCGCTCCGACTGGTATTTTTTTTCCAGTTCCAACACTTTTTCCTTCGTTGCCTTACCAGCAATGCTGTCGTTCATGTGCTCCCACAATTCAAAATAATACAATGCCGAATCATAAACGCCGACAGCTTTAAATGTTTTGTAAAGAAAAGCATTTAGAGTCGCTGTTACATCAGGCAGTTTGTATGCTTTAAGAAGTTGTTGATCCTCTCTTAAAACCTTCAATGCTGATGCGTAATCGCCAATGCTGTTGTAATAATTACCCTGGTTTAGTTTACCGATGATAATTCCAAACTGGATATTATTTTTTTCGGAGAGATAAATCGAGCTGTCATAATATTTTCCGGCATCATCGTAAATGCCTTGTTGTTTGAGCAAATTGGCCAGGTTTAAATAGGCTTTGGCCATATTATATTCGTTGTTATTTTTACGTGCAGTTTCTATTACCAGCTTGTAATAGTATTGTGCTTTTTCCAGCGAATCGATTTCTGAGTAAACATTCCCCAGGCTATTGTAATTGTTATGGAGCGCAGGTAAGTGATTGTATTTGGTGTTAATTTCAACAGCAAGATTAATGTAATATATGGCATCCGGGTAGTTTTTCAGGCCTTGATAAACCAAACTGATATTATGATAAACGATTGCCAGATCGTCAAAATACTTCTTTTTACTGTAAATATCGGCGGCTTTTAAATACTTTTCAATGGCACCCAAATTATCTCCTTCAGTTTCGGAAATTTTACCCATGCTATTGTATATTGCCGGCAGCGCATTTTCGAAGTTGTGCTTTACTGACAGTGCTTTAGCAGTTTCAAGAATATTTTTGGCGCTATCAAACTGAAGTTTTTCATAATGGTATTCGGCCAGTCCAACCAAATTCTTTACATACAGCAAATAATCATCGGTTTTCTTCGCATAGTCAAGTGAGTTTGAAAAGGCTGTTGAGGCTTCCTCATAATGATGTTTATGCATTTGTGCCAATCCTATGTAATAATTTGCCTTGGCAGCAAGGGCAGGATTGTGTATGCTATCTGCGAGCTTCAGTGCTTCGAACGATACCGTGAGGCTATTGTCAGGATATTGGTTAAGCAAGGTATTAGTAAGTAAAAGTAGGTTTTTTACCTTTTCTTCTCCGGAAGTGCTGTTAATCAGCGGTTGCAGTGGGTCATCGTTGCCTGGCCGGGCGTTAATTGTTCCCGCACCGGATAGCAGCATCCAAACTAAAAATATACAAAAGTACTTTGTTTGACATTCCAAAACATCTGATTTTTTAGCTATCATTTTTTTCGTGAGCGAAAGTAAATATTTTATGGGTTAGACATTGAAGAAATTAAGATATTTATTTTTATCTGTGCTTATCTGTCCAATCCGCGCCTGCCCCGTTTTTTTCGGGGTTATCCGTGTTCAAAAAATTAAAAAAAGCAGCCCCCGGAACGGAAAATCGCTGGGGGCTGTAAATTTGCTAAGCCTAAGGTTTTGGGGAAGTACTAATAAGCTTAGAATTTTCAATCAAGCGATGCAATATATGATGATGACGATTTTAAGTATATTAAAACCCAACACTTACAGCTACCCAGACACTCCGTCCGTAGCCGTTGATGCCGGAGCCATGGGTGCGGTAGTCTTCGTTAAAAAGGTTGTTGAGGCCGGCGGTAAAATGAAGCTTTTTCCAGGAATATCCGGCGCGGAGATTCAACACATTCCAGGCGGGGGTGCCACCCTCAGGTATTCTTGAGTCTTTGATATCTCCGCTTGAGAGTCTGTCCTGCTCATCGGCTGCAAGCCACTCCAGCTTGCTCCAGAATTTGGATTTATTTTGGTAATAAATACCAAGTTTCCCATTAAGTGGAGGTATCCGGCGCATGGGCTCACCTGCCGATTCATTTTGTCCGTAAATCCAGGTTATATTTCCATAAGTTGAAAAATTATTATTAAGCTCATATTGTAAATCGGCTTCAATTCCGTGTATGAACGATTTGGCGAAGTTCTCTTTCCTGAAAACTTTTTCTCCATTAAGAGAATCCTGCCCCTTATAGGTGGCTTCAACACGGCTTATCTGATCTTTGATCCAATCCTGATAAATAAATATTGAGCCTGAAAATTTTTCGTATTTGGTTTTTAGACCCAGTTCAGCATTTACCGATTTTTCGGGTTTTAAGTCGGGATTCGGGATTTCAATTCCGGCATTAAAAGTACCAAAACTGCTGAGGTCGTTTATGTTTGGCGCCCTAAAAGCTGAATAGATTGACCCGATCAGGTTGTAGTTTTGGTTAAGATGATATAGTACTGATGCACTTCCCACAAGCGCTGATGGGTTTACATCAACATTGCTGAAAGTAACATCGTTCGCCTTAATACTATAAATGTTAAACCGTCCACCGAGGATAAATGAAAACTTCTTTACATCAATAGTGTGTGAGGTATAAATAGCGAAACTACCTGAAGTTGCACCATCGGGATAATAACCGCGTTTTTTGGTAGAAATATCATTTTCTACTTCCGTAGTTTTACTATTTACTTCATCAAAATAATATTCAATACCAGAAACGAAATACCAGTTTTTGCCTGGTTTTGAATTAATCTGGATAGTTGCGCCATAAGTATTTACAAGGTCATGTTCATAAGTGGTTTTTAATGAACCCGATTTTTGCAGCATCCTTTGTTCGTCAGATTGATTGAACGAAACTGTGGTACTTATTTCCTGATACCATTTATTCGAAAAGTTTGATTTTAGTCTTGCATAGCCCAGTTGCCTGATTTGGGGATCGAAATGGTATTTTGTATAATTTGTAATGATCTTGTCGTAGCGTGGAACATCCGTTTGTTTGTCGTATTGCCAGGCGAGGGTTAATTCCTGGTTATCCGTAATTTTCCATTTAAATTTCATATCGCCGGAATAATCCTGATAGCCTGTGGGTATTTGTTTTCCTGTGGTGTCGCCACCCACTATATTTCCAAAATCATTGTAGGTAAAACCTCCTGAAAAGGCTGTTTTTTTTCCTGAAATACCAATTTCTGCCCGCCCTGTTTTTTGCATATCATCACTCATCCATTTTCCATGCACACGGCCTCCAATCTTTAATCCATCAGGCGAGTAGGAGGGGGCTTTGGTGAGTAAATTCACTACTCCACCCAGGGCATCGCTACCGTAAAGTACAGATCCGGCACCCCGCACAACTTCAATTTTGTCGATGATTTGTGGGGTAAGCGTATTTAAATACTGGTTGGGTCCGTAGCGATAAGTAGCATTGTTGAGCCGAATACCGTCTATCATGAGCAGATTTTGGTTCCCGGTAAATCCTCGAATAAAAGGAGAACCTCCGCCATGATTGGTTTTCTGAACAAAAACGCCTGTTGCTCCTTCAAGGGCTTCCGGTACTGAGCGTGCGGATTCCTGCGCAAGGGATTTTGTGTTTAAAACAGTGATGGCTTCCGGCGAGGAAAAATCATCGGTTTCAATGCGGCGGGCGGTAACAACAAATTCGTTGGTTAATGTTACGTTGGAAGGCTGCAAATACAAAGCTATTCCTGAAACACCTTTTTCGCTTACTACAATTTCTTTTTCCAGCGTGATATAACCAACCAGAGAAACTTGTAATGTGTATTTGCCGGGTTGAACATTTTTGATTAAAAAATTACCCGTATTATCTGCAGAGGCTCCTTTCCCTGTATATAGTAAGGTAACATTTGCATCGGGAACAGGCTTGTCATATTTTGTATCGTAAACTGTTCCTGAGATATTTTGGCTCTTTAAAGCAGCATTTATACCGATGAGTAATAACACTGTGATAAAAAACAATTTTTTCATTCTTTATTTACCTTATTTTTAGAATTTAAAATTAGCCCCAATTCTTAAAAAGCGACCCATTGCCGGGTATAAATACTTTTCGCCATCAAGCATGTAGCCACTTGCATTATACGACTTATCGAAAATGTTGTTCACATCAAGATAAACCATAACAAAGCTAAGTTTATAATGAATCCTTGCATTGAAAACTGCATAAGCATTAAGCTTTTCGGTGGTTTCATCGTCAAGGTAAATTCCACCGGCACCATTCAATAATAAGGTGGCTCCCAAACCTGTTACCGGTGAATATGAAATTCCACCGGCATATACATTTTTGGGAACTCCCTTCAGGGTTTTGCCATCGTTTTCGCCACCTGCATATTTTACTTCGGCATAGTTATAATTAAAAAATCCATTCCAGTTCTCATTTACATTTAACCTTACACTCATTTCGAACCCTGTATGTTCCGTATCGAAAATATTTTTGTATTGCTGGGTTTGCAGGTCAAAATCTATTTCATCCTTTACTTTTATATAGTAAGCTGTAAGGTTTATTCCGCCGTTCACTTTATCAGAAAATTTATAAAACTGGTAAGTGCCCAATTCATAATTCATGCTGGTTTGGGGTTTTAAATCAGGGTTTGAAAACGGATCGGCTTTTACTTCCATGGGTATCAGTGCAGGCCCGGCATCAAAAAACACGTAGTAATTTAATTGTTTAAAGTCGGTGCGCTGATCAATTGTTGGCGCTTTAAACGCGTGGCTGTATCCCATAAAAATACTTCCGGCATAATTATCGGTTTCTCCGGTGCTTAGGCTCAATGCTATTTTTGGACTGATTTGCGAATTAATCTTGCTAATGTTTGTGTCAGGGATGTCGCCATAAAAATCATCCGAAATATAATCGTACCTCACACCCGCATGAAGCGTTAAGGGGTAAGCCAGTTTTATTTCGCCGTTGAGGTAGGCCGCCGATTTAACTCGCCCCCCGGTTCCTTTTGTATCCAGCGAATCCCAGGGTGCATAATTATTTTGGTAATCGTTTTCAAATCCTTTGAAAATATCGTAATAGCTGTTGCTGTATCCGCCGTAATCGGTTTCAATGCCCCCGGTGATTGTTGCATTTAAATCCGGAATCCGGCTAATAATTCTTATGGCCAGGCTTAGCTGGTCGGTGGTGAGCTCACGTTTTTTTGTGTTTGCATAAATGGTAGTGTCATAAATGCCAATTGGATAGATTTGCCCTTCCTGCCCGGCAACCAGAATGCTTGGGTATTGCCCGTAAGTGCGGTATTGTTCGGTGTTTTTATGGCGATAATTTAAACTTATGCCCAGATCTGCATCGCGGTTTATTTTGGTATTGAAATCTAAATTTGCAAGGTACTTTTGATTGTCGTTACCATCTTCGTTAAAATATGGTAGCGATTGTTTCCTGTCTGCCCCAATCTGAGTATTGGATAAAAATCCCGGATCATCAGATTTTACAATTTGGTTATAGGTGCTAAAAGTTACCGTGGAGTTTTGACTTAAAGGAAGTTTTACTTTTCCCCCAAAATTTATCGAATTCCATTGGCCGTGTTCTCTATAGCCATCTGTTGCGTTGTTGTTCAAATAAATATCATAATTGCCTTTGCCGGCAGCGCCTCCGTGTGCCGCACCAATATTATAAGTGTTGTAAGAGCCATAACCAATATTGGCAGTTGTAAAGTTTTTACTTCCCTTTATGGTTTTGATGTTGAGCACCCCGCCCATAGCAGCATCCCCGTAAAGGGCTGATGAACCGCCTTTGAGTAACTCAACTTTTTCGATTTGATTTATCGGTATTTGACTCCAGTTGGCCAATCCTGTTTCCATATCATTAATGGGTATCCCGTCAACCAATACAGTGAGATACTCGGCCTCGCCGCCACCATAAAAACCTCTTATGCTAACTTGAGGCTTCAGTCCCATGCCATCGGTTGAAGCCGAGTACATGCCGGGAATATAATTCAATACTCCGGTAAAATTTTGTGTGGGTATTGTTTTAATTTCATTCGATTTTAAAACTTCCATCGAAGCGCCGGTTCCCATCAACTTATTATTATACCTGTTGGCTGTGATCACAACTTCATCAATTGTAATTTGCTTTAACGTATCGCTCTCAAAATTATCAGTTTGTGCAGATAATGTTTCATAAGAGATGATAAAAAATAAAGTCAGAATAAAGGTGTAGATAATATTTATCTTCAAAATTGGATGCCTCATAGTTTCCTTTTATTGGTGAAATTTATAAAAACAAAAATATTTAAAAATTTTAATTAATCACAATCGGCTGGATATTTTCCAAATCATTTCTGATGAGATAAATTTTTTTGAGCTTTTGATACAGAGATTTAGTTTTGAAAAAGCTGTTGCGTGCATGTTTGTAATGAGTAGATTAGCATTTTAATATAAAGATTTTTTATTACCCGATTGTTAATCAAAAATTGCCTGGTAACTCTATTTAGCCCCTATGTTTGTAATTTGTAAAGTTCCGGGAGCAGTATTAACTTAGCTCC
>CAZQIV010000007.1:0-64995 GCA_964593705.1 uncultured Lentimicrobiaceae bacterium
TCACTAAATTAGGATTAAATTATGTACATCTATTGCGCCTGCGAAAATCGGTGTTTAACGCAAGTATGTAGCAATCACAACATAGCTGTTAAGAAGAATAATCCAACTATCAATGACCTCAATCAGTTACTAAAAGATGACAGCATAATTGAAACACCGACTTGGCGTTCCATTCAACACTTGGGAGATTTAAGAAATCTATGCGACCACAAAAAACTAAAGGAACCAATAAAGGAAGAAATTGAGGAATTGATAAATGGAGTTGATAAAATAAGTAAAACACTATATTGACAGTAGAAAGGAATAATTCCAACGCATTTGCAAGCACAATTATAAAACCGCACAAGGCAACGCTAAAACCAAAGTTTTTAATGGAGCTTGCAAAGCCAACTTAAGAGAAGAATTTCAAAAATTTTCTCCCACGCTAAAAAAGAAAAAAATAAAACACACCACCACACGGGCGACATAGACAGACAAGGAAAATTAAATGAATTTGACAAGTTTAATATGACATTAAAATTTGACAGCTATTCAGACAAAGACAAGAATCGCCAGTGCATAACAAATAGGCATGATTATTCGGCAAAGCCGCATTAATCCTGAGCAGACATAGCTCTTGTGGATTCCTTATGTTAGAGGAACTGGGTGATGAATGATTTACTTCAATGCTGCACTAAATGTGGGTTATGGGGTTTGATAAATGATTGTACATTTTCAACAGGACTATTTTTAAAGTATCTTTTTGATTTAATATTCAAAAAAACAAAGGAAAGTAACACCGTGAATACTCCCAGGTAGTTGTGCTTTACTTTTAAAAAACCGTCCCACTCCTGGAAACAATTCACGGTGTGACTGTGTTGGAAAATAGTCATCCGATGAATTACTCCAGGGAGCAAAGCAGCTTTCTTATTTTTCCCCCTGCGCCAAAGCTTATTCATCGGATGACTGTGAAACTTTTTGAAAGGTTTTGGCTCCCATAAATAAACAATGCCCATTTCCAAATATTTCGCCGGTGGGCGGACTATAACTATAAACCAATATCGATTAACATTTTACCATTACCAATAACAGATAACGATTAACCAATTACCAATAACGAATAACGGATAACGATTAACTAGTGTCTGTCCATAAAGTCGACTTTTTTTGATTTAAGATTGACGATTAACGATCGGAGATTTTAGATTGTGTTGAATATCACCAACATCTTATATCTAAAATCGTTAATCTGAAATCGTATATTTTTCTAAATGTTACTTTAAAGACGAACACTACCTAATCACAATCATCTCACCACCTCAACCCACTTCCCTTTTTCACGGGTGTATGTTTTATTGTCGTACATGGCGTGGCAGGCAGTTCCGGGCATGTAAAATCTTCCGGTGTAGGCGGCATTGAGCGAAACTTTGAAAGTTACCGATTTGTGTACGCCAAGGTTAAAGAAAGTAAACACCCGGTCATCGCGGATATCCCGATAATCGTAA
This sequence comes from uncultured Lentimicrobiaceae bacterium, assembly GCA_964593705.1. Lineage (GTDB taxonomy): Bacteria > Bacteroidota > Bacteroidia > Bacteroidales > 4484-276 > SABY01. The sequence continues at coordinate 1,485 of CAZQIV010000007.1, forward strand.
TTATTTTCTTCGCCCAGATTTCCTGTTTCGGTATATCTGAGGTTTAGAATTTCCCATCCCGAAGGAAAAACCTGTGCAAGCGCGAGGTTTTCATAGTTGCCCATAAGTCCGGGATTCTTAATCGTAACCACCGCTTCAAAGTCAGTTCCCTGCTTCAGGCTGTCCACATCCAATACTCCACCATCAATACTCATATACATAACAAGCATTTCCAAATTCTTCGATTCGCTTGTCTCATTGCCTTGCAGTGGCTTGCCGGTGATGGTTTTTGTGAGGTATAATTTATTTCCGGCAAGATTTTTCACCCTTACACTTTTCTCAGACTTATCGCTTTCGCCTACTGATATTGTGTAAATGGGATTTGCCGTGTTGATCTCTTTGGTTTTCCCGGCCAAAGTATATTCAAAATGGTTTTCACGGCTTTCGCCGGATCCTTCGGCAAAACGTGCCATGGAATACAAAGCGAAGGCTGCTGTTTGTGTACTCAAATAATTTACCCTCATTTCATCCGCCATTTTACTGGCCAGCTCATAAGCTTCCTCGTCTTTTTTCATCAAAACCAACACTTCAAGCATCATGGCCTGGTCGCGTAGGGCTGAACCAAAGGTAAATCCCGGGGAATCATAGCTATTGGTTTCGGTATAGCTAATGTTTTGTGTCAGCTCTGTTGCTGCTTCCGGCTTGCCTGCCAAAAGGTAAGCGGCAGCCAGCCTCCAGCGGCTTGTGTTCGATAGGTCAGTATTTTCGCGTAAACGATTCATAGCGCTCAGGTTGGGCTTTCCGGCCAATGCCAATGTATAAAGTCGATAGGCTTGCATCAATTCAGAATTATAATAGTAATGATATTTATCCCGATCAGTTGAAAATCCTGAAGCCTTCGCGTATTGCCAATCCAGCCAGCGCTTTTTAAAACCCGAAGGAATAAGGTAACCCTTCTGCTCGGCCAGCAGCAGGAAATGCCAGGCATAAGTGCTTCCCCATTCCGAAACATATCGCTGCCCGGGCCAGTAACTCATTGCACCATTTACTTCCTGGAATTTCCCCAACTTTTTAATGGCCTGGGTTATGTTGTAATTGATTTCTGCTTTTTTGTTTGCATCAAGTTCGGTGAGTTCATCGAGATAAAGTTGTGGAAACACAGAAGAGGTAACCTGCTCAACGCAGCCATAGGGGTAGCGAATGAGGTATTTCAGATTTTTTTCCAAATCGAAGGCCGGCATGCCCGAAACTTCTATCGTGCCACTGTTCGTACCTTTCATTCCAAAGAAATCGTAAGCAACAGATTTTGTTCCACCCGGATTGAGAAGCACAGTTTCCACGTTGCTTACGTAAGCATTCGGGTTTCTCACACCCAGTTCAATTTCTGCGGAAGCCGACTCTTTGCCGGATGTTGCCGTAACCACGATTTTCCCTGCACCTTCATATTGTGCCGCTTTAAGTTTGAAAAATGCCATCTTTTCGCCCATCTTTTCAAAAGACAGTTCAGATGATGCTGCCCCGGCAATGGTTAGAGGCCCATCGGTTTTTACCGTAATTTTCACATTCCTGATGTCATCATTCATTACAAAAACCGAAACCGGCAAGTCAAAATCTTCATCCGGGCCAATTACCCGTGGCGCTGTTGGCAAAACCATGAGTGGCTGTTTTACGGGGACAGCTTCATCGGCAGAGCCAAAAGCCCCATCGTGTCCGGCAACCACCATAATTTTTACGGAACCAATATAATTGGGCATGATCAACTCATGCTTTGCAGTTTTATTTTTCTTCAACCCGAAGGGACCCAGGAATTTTACCACGGGTTTAAAGCGATTGGGCTTTTTATCCTTTTCAATCTTGGCTTCATCATCGCCACCAATGGCAAGCACTTTTTGCAACTGCCCGCCATAAGCACCAAGTACGTCATCGAACAAATCCCAGGTTTTTATACCCAAAGCTTCCCGGGCATAAAAATATTGCCACAGATCCGGGGTTTTAAAACGGGTTAAATCCAAAAGTCCTTCATCCACCACAGCAAGCGTATAGGTTATATGCTGCCCATTTTTTTCGGATACTTTAACCGTATAAGTAGCCTCGGGACGAATTTCCTGTGGAGCTTCAATCACAGGATAGAGAATGGTTACAGGGTCTTCCACCATGATGGGCGTACAACCGTACATTCTAATAGGGAGATCGTTCATGGTTTGGGCGTGGGCTTGCAGCAAAGTAACATAAGCATAAACATTGGGCGCCATGTCGCCGGTAATGTCAAACGAAAATCCGCTTTGCAAATCATCGCCATTTACCCACCAGTATTTCAGTATTTCGCTCCCTGTTTCGAGGGTAATCAAGGCCTTGGAATCTTTTGAGGCCGGGAAGGTAAGTTTTGCACGGTCGCCGGGATTATAGGATTCCTTGTCGGAAGCCACATTCAGCACCGTTGCACCGGCAGGGTTGGTTCTGTCTTCGCGGCTCACGTACGACGGCCAGTCGATATAAACAGGCAAGCCGATACTGTGACCAGATTCAGGATCATTAATTTGGATAAGGTATCTGCCCCATTGAGGGTATTTAATTTTAAAGTCGAAAGACCCTTTCCCGTTATGGGTTGAAATATTCTTTTGAAAAACCACATCTGCATTTTGACCCCGAATCCATGAAGCCAGGTTGTCATTACCCGAACTCCACCACCAGCGCCATGAAATCCGATAAACCCGAACCTCCAGGTTATCGGCAGACACCGGTTTCCCGTTTTTATCCACAGTTACCACTTCCACAACATGGGAAGTATCGGTGGTAAGCATATTTTTATATGATCCGCCATCAGGCACATGCACCCCCACAAAACGATTGTAGGGAGCGAGGGGCATCGAAAAAACATCAGTAGAAAAATCACCTCCCTTTTCAAAAACACGGGTATTAAAAACTGCCTTCAACATGCCGGGGGCTCCGTAATTCACATTCATTGTCAATGGAAATGATACTTTTCCCGATGCATCCAAATCGCCATTAAAAATGGTATTATCGGCAGGCCAATAGTTTTTGGAAGGATCGTTAAAGGTGAAATTCTCGTAGCCTTTAAATTTATAATCCATCGTATAAAGTTTGAGATCCACCTGTGCCCGTAGGTTTGCGGCATCGGCACCATGCAGCCATTTTACATCTAATTTCCCCTGCTGCCCCGGTTCTGATTTCGATAAAATTTCCCGATTGAAAGTGAGGTTAATTTTCAGGCGATTCGGTTTTATGGTTTCAATTTTCAATGTTTTATCAAAAGTAGCACCTCCCACACTCACCCTGGCGGTCCAGTTTCCTGTGGGTGCTTCGGCATCAGTTACCGGTTGGAAAGTGTAAAATCCATCAATCCCTGTTTTTTGCACCTCGCGCTTCGCCAACTGGCCCCTTGAATTGTACAATTCGAAAACCACAGGATGATTTTCAGGCAATTTGCCGGCAATATCATCCATCACGAAAGTCAGGAACAAGGTATCGCCCGGACGCCACACGCCACGCTCGCCGTATATCATTGCTTTGATGCCATCGCTTATCTTCTGCCCCGAAACATCAAAATTACTCACCGAAAGCGAAGAACCATCATCCACCCGCAGCCACGACTGCTGGCCATCCTTTTGCACAAGAATAATATAAGGAGTTTCAGTGAGGCTGACAATTGCCATTCCATCACTATTTGTGAAATCGCTCCCTACGGGCTGCTGCTGGAAATTGTAAAATTCAACCTTTGCCGAAGCTACCGGCGAACCGCTTAAAAGATCGGTTATTGCCACAGTAAATTTGCGGCTATCCGCTGATTTGGCAATGATGCCCAGGTTTGAAGCGAGGAGGTTTCGTTCAGGAAATTTATCATAAATATAATATGATTCAGTGCATGGATTGTCACGATCGCGCCAACGGTAATTTTCGGGATAGTCGCTGTAATACGTATCATCCCCTTCAAAATAAGAAGCCTCATTGGCTTTCATTAAGGGCAAATCCTTAAAGTTACTTAGATCGGCTTTCTCTTCCGATCCGCAATCGTAAACAGAATATTCTTTTCTAAAAACAATTTTTACCCTGTACATGGCATTGCGGTCGCTGTTGATCATCCCGGTAAGATCCACCGAATAGGCATTCCACTGCCGGATATCGGTATCGGGATTTTCATCCAGCCTCATCATTTTGCGGTAAACAGGTTTCCCGACATAGCGCAGGGAGTTGTCGCCGTTGTAATTGTTCTGCTGAAAAAACTGCATGATGTTGTCGGTATATATTTTATAAATCACCACATCAACGGCCCGCAAGCTTACCGATTTGAATGATAAGATGAGATTGCGCGAATCGGGCATTATCGAACCGTTGCCCAAAATCACAACTTCAGGTTTTAGCGCCTCCATAGCTACAATATATTCGGTGGTTTTATCCAAACGAGTCCCATAAATATTTCGTAGGGTATTTTCGATGATGATGGTTTCTTCGCCTTCCATCCTTTTTTGTGGGAAGATGGTCACCACATTTTCCTTTACCGAAAGTTTGATATCATCAAAATTCCTGAACCTGATCAATCCATCAACATCTTGATCGGGATCGATGGGATCGGAAAAAATTAGTGCCACACTTTGATTTGTTGACTGCCGCGAGGTATTCACCTGCAGCAATTTAAATTCGTCTGTTCCCGGAATTTCAATTTCAAGCTGGCCTTTTTTGTTTATCCCAAGCGGCTCGCCCAGCCAAAAAAGTGTTACTAAATACGATGATTCGCTCCTGATAATATTCATGATTGTGTATGTAAATTCGGTGGGGCTGTTGGCCTTTACTTCAACTTTCAGATTACCACCTGGAGAGGAGGCAGACAAAATTTTCGAGGCATCTTCCACACTCATATCATCAGCCGTTACCATTTTTCCCTCGTAGTGTTTTGTTTTGATTTCCGTATCGCCACCAGCTGATAATTGCCCGGCATAAACATTAAAATCCTGATTAACTACAGAAAAACTAAACCCGAACTGACCAAGGTTTTTGGGGATATCAACCAATTTACCAATTTTGAAATTAACGGTGTAGCGCTGCCCGTTCTTCATGGCTTGCTCAGGCCTGAATTCTACAGTTTGTGGATCGATGAGCAAAGTTTTACCTTTGAGCGAAGGCTCGAAAGTAAGCACATTGTCCGGGAGCTCGGTGCCGGCACTGAAATTTTCCACTCCCTGGGCCAATGTTATCAACAATGTTGATTTTGATGAAACAAAACCGGAGGTGTATCCATTGATGTATTTGTTAAATTGCGCCGGGTCGCTTTGGGTTTCCGATCCTTTTTTATTTACACACGAAAAAACTAAAAGCGCTGCCAGCAGCAGCATTAAAGATTGGACGAAATTTTTCATATCGAACTTAATTTAGTTATGTTTACAAGCTTAAAATTGTACTGCAAATTTGCGATTTATTATTGTAAAAGAGAAGCAGGGACTAAAGTAAAAATAATTGCATCAAATAGTTCCATGATGCAATATCCATTTTAGATCCTCATTTTTATTTGGGAGGCAGACGGGCTTTCCGCTATACCCGCCTTGCGCCTGCTTTGTTTTTGTAGGTGGTACGTGGGCTTCCTTCGTCAGCCTACGCCCGCCAACAAAAACATAAGCAGCCGCTTCGTCGGGGTACCGCTCCAATCCCTGCCTCGCCCAAGCTCATGGCAAATGCAGTGGAATAGCGGCAGAGCCGCAAAATCTTTGTAGAAGCAATAACCTTTAACCATCACAAGCTCCGGAGGAGCGAAATATTAAACTGTCAATTTCTCATTAAACAAAAATCCTAAGCTTGAAAAATACCAGGAGAAATTGATACATTTGTTTTTATCTGAAGCGGAAGTAAACAAATCTCAAACAAATAGAATAATTTATAAATATTATAACACCTACGAACATTAATAAAATTTTATCCGTGCATCAGTGGCTAATTTTATACAGATGAAAAATCAAATTAAAAACTTCAATATCCGTGTTTACGGCATCGCCATTAATAACTTAAATGAAATTTTACTCACCGATGAGTTCAGGTTGGGTATGCAGATGACGAAATTTCCGGGCGGCGGGCTGGAATTTGGAGAAGGCACTATAGAATGTTTGCACCGCGAATGTATGGAGGAGATTGGTAAGGAAATCAAAATCATCCGTCATTTTTATACCACCGATTATTTTCAAGCAACCCACCTATTAAAAGAGCCACAGCAATTACTCAGCATTTATTACCTCATTAAAATTAAAAATGCCAATGACATCCCCGTAAGGGAAAAAAGATTTGACTTTGAAAAAATTGATGGGGCTCAAACTTTCAGGTGGGTAAAAATAACGGAACTCAGTACAAATGAATTGACCTTCCCGATTGATAAAAAAGTGCTGGGAATGTTGAAATCAGAATTTGGATTTTAAGTGCTCATCCTGCGAAAACGCTTCTTCAAATTTAGCGTTGGTGCGATAGACAACCGTCTTTTCGCTAATCACAATATCGATGATTTTTAAGCTAATCAAATCGGCCAGCACCTTTTCGGCAACTTGCCTCGAAATTCCGGCAATTTTCCTGAACTTGGTCAAACTTACTTCGCCGTATTTATCCAGAAAATCGAGCAATATTTTTTCTTTGTCGGTGTAGCGGATCGTAATCCCTTTTTGCCTTTTACTCATCCTCCACACTTTGAGTAGCACAGTGTTGGCCAGTATATTTTGATCGTTAACCCTGATGTAGGCCATCCATTTCCCCTCCTTATCCGGCGCTAAAAAGGGTCTTTCAACGGTTTTCCTGGGAATATCAATCTCCAGAATTGCCTTACCATCAACCACCCACTCTTTCATTTTAAAACTAACTTCGGGCCTGCAATACATTTGTGCCGCAGCCTCCACCATATAAAATTCTTCCTCCGATCTTACTCCCGCGATCACACCATTGTCCTTTACACCAACAAGCAGCTTCCCGCCATCGGTATTTGAGAATGCTGCAAGCGAGCGGGCAATTTTCTTTGAATTCGAAATTTCGAATTTAAAATCCTGATGCTGATGCTCCCCCTGCGCTATTAATTTTTTGATGTAAGAACTCACGGCTAAAATCTTTTCTTGTAAACGGATTACTTTAAGGTGTAGTATTAACCCGCACTTTTCATCCAGGAGCAGAGCGAATTGGATGAATGTGAGTAAGCTTGTGGGAAGCAGTGCGAGAAATCCCGATTTACAATAAGTTAATTTTGGGATATGCCTTGGAACTTCAGTTTAGGATTATTAAACAGATTTTAAAAATGCCCATTTTCGGGATTAAAATTTATGAAAGCTGAAACTTGTATCTAAACATATCAATGTTTGGGAACATGCCTATTACCTCAAATATCAAAACAAACGAGGAGATTATGTAAATGCATTCTTCGAGGTTATCAACTGGGGAGATGTTTCAAAAAGGTTGGAAGATTTGAAAAACATTTTTGCATAAAGCAATGAACCTGGCTCTAAATTGCGTTGGTCTTTAAAGTAAGTTTTTTTTGAAATATCAATTGCCACATCCTTTAGGGTGTGGATTAAATTGATGTGATGAATTCCCCCGCCTTTTCGCTGTCAATGCCTTCGGCATTGACAGCGAAAAGGCGGCGGAACATTGCTAAATTCAATAATCCCCGGGTTAAAACCCGGGGCAAGTGAAAAGTACCGACTTTATGGACACGCACTAAATAGTACCATCAAGCAGGTGTGTTGTTAGCATACTCCCGATCATCAATACCGAAGTTGCAACAACAATTATTGAGTGTTTTGATGGGGGCTTAAACAATAAAATCACAACCAAATAGCACAACACCATAAAGCCTCCGGTGTAAAAGTTGGGTTCGCCAAAAGTTTGTGTGATCCCTGCCAGCAGGCTTCCAAACATTAATAATATACCAACAAGGGCGCTGGCAGTATAGCATGGAACTTTGTATGCATTAAACACCTTTTTGTGATTGATAAAAAAGAGCGGCGTGAAAATAAATGCCATGACAACTACGGCCAGGGTATAAAAAAGTCCTGCATCAAAATTCATTGGTACAAGGCTAAAAACAATAGCACCAATAAGGAGTAAAATTGTCAGGAAGCCCGAGTAATTAACATATTTTTCCATCATGTCCTTTATTTATTTGTTTCGTACAAATGTAGAGAAAATGTTTCAATTGTTAAAAATGAGCGAATAATTTAGCTGCAATAAAACCATGCTAAAAAAGGAAATGCTTAGATTTTAAAGCGCTGCTGCATGGTTAAATTGATGTGTTTGTAAACCAACCGGCTTGCAAGTACAGAACTCCTGACCCGTTAGTTTAAAATCAAATAGACATCATACTGTTGTCGTAATTCAATATGTCGCAAATAGAATCTTTTACATATTCATTTTTTCTTTGTGTTTCTTTGAGTCTTGGTGTCTTGGTGGCTATTTCTTATAAAATTGCCACAAGGCTCAAAGGCACTCCCGATAGGGATACCCGCTTCGCGAGGCGAGCCTTTGGTAAAAGTATCCAAGTGTATCTGATGCGACATAACAACTACGACAAGTCAGGATTTCTGAAGTTAGCCCTTATTATACGGATTAAAACGAAAAATCCCTGCAAGTTTATCGTTTGCAGGGATTTTAAAATTAATATTGAGTGTAGTCTAAAAACCCCAATACTACTGATTTTTAGACTGGTCTCAATACTTATTTCAGCATTATTCTTTCAGAATGCTCTTCGAAATCACGAGGCGTTGTATTTGGTTGGTACCTTCATAAATCTGGCAGAGCTTGGCATCGCGCATCATCTTTTCTACGCCAAAGTCCCAGGTGTAGCCATCGCCACCCATTGCCTGTACAGCATCGGTTGTAACTTCCATGCCGATATCGGAGGCATAAAGTTTCGACATTGCTGAAAGTTTATTCAGTTTTTTCTTGTCATAATCGTAAGCCCAAGCAGCATTCCAGGTTAATAATCTTGCGGTTTCGATTTTTGTAGCCATATCGGCCAGCATAAAACCAATGGCCTGGTTGGCAACAATGGGCTTGCCGAACTGCCTCCGGTTCTTGGTCCATTCTTTTGCAGTTTCGTAAGCTGCACGCGCATTTCCAACACTAAGTGCTGCAACTCCTGTACGGGTACGGTCGAAGGTTTTCATAGCGATGATAAATCCGTAGCCTTCGTCGCCAATTCGGTTTGCTTCAGGGATTTCCACATCGTGAAACTCAATTTCATTTTGCACACTGGCTTTTTGTCCCATTTTTTTAAGATGGGGTTTCATCACCACACCGGGCGAATCGGTAGGAACCAAAAATGCTGTGAGGCTTCGCGATCCTTTTTCAGGATTGGTCATCGCGAACACGGTAATAAAGGTGGAAGCCTCGGCATTGGTGATAAAGCGTTTATGGCCATTCAAAATATACTTATCACCATGTTTAATAGCCGTAGATTTGATACCCTGCACATCGGAGCCGGCTTCGGGTTCGGTAAGGCCATAAGCTGCCACACCCTTTACTTCGTTGATGAGGCCAAAGTATTTTTTCTTTTGTTCCTCGCTGGCAGCAAGGTAGAGTGGCGTGAGGGCAAGTGTGTTGGCATCAATAGAAATCCCAATACCAATACATCCGGCACCAAGTTCTTCTGATGCAAAAACACCATCGAGTAAGGAATGGTCGTGCCCGCCATAAATTTTTGGCATGGGGCCATTCATGATCTTTTCGTCATAAGCGGCTTTTACCACTTCCCAGGGGAATTCAGCCAGTTCGTCATACTTTAATCTGTTGGGGATGATCCACCTTTGGGCGAAGTCGCGATATTTTTCGACTATCTTCTCCTGCTCAGGTGTAGGTGAGAAATTTATCATAGTATAAAAATTAAGGTTAGTTAAATTTTGTCATAATTAGTGTGCGTCCAAAAAGTCGTCATATTTCAATAACAAAAAAAACCTCCCGCAGATTTCGCTGATTAGCGCTGATTTTTTTTCTGCGAAGATCTGCGTAATCTGCGGGAAAATTACCAAAAAGACGAATACTAATTAAAGTTAGCAAATTTAAAAAAAACTGGTTTGGTTTGTATGTCAAGTGTGTATTAAATTCAGTTTTCCTTACATTTGTTAAAATTCTAATTATGAAAGATCAACACAGAGAGAAAAAGTTTATCAACCTGCCCGAATACCCCGGAGGGAAAAAAGCTTTCCAGGAGTTTATTCGTAAAAACCTGAAATATCCTGTCAAAGCTCTCGAAAATAAGATAGAGGGGACGGTGCATGTAAAATACAGGGTTGACGGCTTAGGCCGGGTAATTGAAACAGAGGTAACGCATGGTATTGGGAACGGCTGCGATGAAGAAGCCATAAGAGTGGTAAAATTGTTAAAGTATGGAAAAGCAAAAAACCGTGGTGTGAGGGTTACCGCCTCCATGCGAACGAAGATAAATTTCAAATTTCCTGAAAAGGCAACGATTCAATACAATTATGTGAAAACAAAAAAATCTACAAGCAAACCCGAAGAAAAACTCAAGAAAAAGGATGGGGAATCTTATGGGTATAGTATTAGTTATTAGTTAATAGTTATTAGTTATTCGTTAATGGTCATTAAACTTTACAACCTTTTCAGGATTATGAGTTTGAATTCCTAATGAAGTATGGGATTGCTCCAGAAAAATGCCATTGGCATCTTAACCCTGACAGGGTTTAAAACCCTGTCAGGGTTTAATTCCAACAATCTCCCCTCCATTTTCTCCGCCTTCAGGACCCAATTCAATTTCCAAATCCGCAGCATTGATAAGATCCATGTTGTGCTCTATAATCAGTAAGGTGTGCCCCTGTTCTATCAATTTCCTAAAAAGTTTCATCAGCACTTCCACATCCCGAAAATGCAGCCCTGTTGTGGGCTCGTCAAACAGGTAGAGGTTTTGACCTTTGGCAGGATGCATAATTTCTTTGGCAAGTTTGAGCCGCTGCAACTCGCCTCCCGAAAGCGTGTTGGTTGACTGTCCCAGCCTGAGGTAGCCCAGCCCAACCTCATTCAGCATTTCAAGCGCCTGCTTTATTTTTAGATGGAAATTAAAAAAGTGTATGGCTTGTTGGATGGTCATTTCCAAAATATCGAAAATATTTTTGCCCTCAACCCGGCATGATAAAACCTGTGCCTTGTATCTTTTCCCCTGACATTCGTCGCAGTTTACCCACACATGCGAAACGAAATCGAGGCTGATTTTTATTTTGCCCTGGCCCTGGCATTTTTCGCAGCGCCCTCCTTTGGTGTTGAACGAAAAATGTGTTTTCTTTAAATTCAATAAGCCTGCTTCCGGCGTTTTTGCAAACACATCCCTGATATTGTCAAAAATTCCTGTGTAAGTCATGGCGTTGCTCACCTGGCTGGTAGAAATTTGTTCCTGATTTACTACCAGAATTTCATCAAAGTGTTCGAGACCTTCTATTTTTTCACAGCCAACAGGCCTGCCATTTTTTGCGCTTGCCGCAACAACATCAAACAATAAAGTGGATTTGCCACTTCCAGAAACGCCGCTGATGGCAACCATTTTGCCCGATGGGATTTTTACATCAATATTTTTAAGGTTATGGGCATAGGCCGATTTTATTGTGATGTATTTCGAAGGCGTAGCCTCTTCATTAAAAATATTTTCAGCATGATTTTCCAAAGTTTCCTTTTGAAGATATTTGCCCGTTATTGAGACCGGGTTTTGAATAATTTCCCGTGGATTTCCTGTGGCGACAAGCTCACCCCCGTTTTCGCCGGCACCCGGGCCAAGCTCGATAAGATGGTCGGCGGCAAGCATCACATCACGGTCATGCTCTACAACTACAACAGTATTTCCCATGTCGCGCAACTGCCTGATTATTTTCATGAGTTTTGCCGTATCGCGGGAGTGCAGGCCAATGGTAGGCTCATCCAGCACAAAAGTTACATCGGTGAGACCGTTGCCCAATTGTGAAGCCAGGCTCACACGCTGCGTTTCACCGCCGGAAAGCGTTGATGCTTTGCGGCTGACCGAAAGATAGCCAAGCCCCAGGTTTTTAAGTATATCTAATTTTTGCAAAACTTCCTCACGGATTTGTTTTGAAATTTCAATTTGTGTGGTATCTAATGCCAGGTTTTCTCCTATTGGGATTACTGCTGCAAAGCCTTTAAAAAAGCTGATTGCTTTTTCAATACTTAAATCCGAAAGTTCCGAAATAGTTTTATTTGCCACCAAATAATCCAAAGTCCCGGCATTAAGCCTTGAACCTTTGCATCGTGGGCACAGGTCATGTTTCATAAGTACCATCATCGAATCGCCCCGTTGATCAGCATGTTTGCGATTATATTCTTCGTTGATCAAATTCACAAACCCTTGCCATTTGCCTTTAAAATTGTGCTCGCCTTCACGTTTTCCCCGTTTATAGACCCAGGTAATTTCATACACATCCTCACCTGTTCCAAACATTGCCACCTTTTTTTCATCATGAGATAAATCTTCCCAGGGCTTTTCAAAATCAAAACCATTACGTTTACCCGCAGCATTTAAAGTATGGATGTACTGTCCGAAAGGATCACCATAAAACTTACCCCATTTATGGCCCTTCATAGCACCTTCGGCGAAGGATTTTTCAGGATTGGTAATCAATTTTTCGGGGTCGGCCACCGTGATCTCGCCCAGGCCGTCACAAATGTTGCAGGCTCCATGTTGGTGATTAAAAGAAAATAGTGAAGCCAAAGGTTTCGGATTTCCCGTATTAGATTTCCCGATACGCGAATACAGCAAGCGGTATAAATCGTATAATCCGGTCATGGTACCGAGGGTAGAACGTAAGCCGCCTTTTGTGCCCTGACGGTTGATTGCAATTACAGGAGTTATGCCATGCACCTCATCAAAGTCGGCTTTGGCCTGCATCCCGATTTGTGTTCGCACATACGGAGAGAAGCTTTCCAAAAAGCGGTTGCGCCCCTCGGCATAAAGCGTATCGAAGGCAAGCGATGATTTTCCACTGCCCGAAACTCCGGTAATAACAGTGATTTTATTTTTTGGAATATCAACATCAATACTTTTCAGATTGTGTGTGCTAACCCCCTTGAAACTTATACTATCATGCGTGTTGACAGTCGAAACTATATTTTCAATTTCTTTATTTTGATGATTAAAATATTGGTTCAAAGCCTGCCCGGTCAGGGATTGCTTTTCATGCAAAATCGCGGAAGGCGAACCCTGAAAGATCAGCTTACCGCCTGCTTTTCCACTGCCTGGGCCAAGGTCGATAATATGATTGGCAGCGGCAATTACTCCGGGATGATGTTCGATCACAATTACTGTATTTCCATTTTCTACCAGGCCTTTCAGCGATTGAAGCAGCACTTTAACATCTGCATTGTGAAGGCCAACCGTGGGTTCATCCAAAATATAAAGTGTGTGGGCCGATGCCGGCTTTGAGAGTTCAGTGGCCAATTTTACACGTTGTGCTTCGCCGCCGCTCAGGGTTGTGGAGCGCTGCCCCAGTTTTAAATAGCCAAGCCCCAAGTCATCAAGTGTTTTAACAATGCGATATATTTTGGGCTGATCGCTAAAGAAATCCACTGCTTCCGAAATACTCAATTCGAGAATTTCATAAATGTTTTTTTGTTGAAACCTAATTTCTAAGGTTTCCTCGTTAAAACGCTTGCCATTACATGCATCACAAATAATTTCCACATCGCCCAAAAAGTGCATGCCTACCTGCTGGAAGCCGGCACCCTGACATTTTTCGCATCGCCCGCCAACCACATTAAAAGAGAACCTGCCTTTTTTCCAGCCACGCTGTTTCGATTCGGGGAGGGTAGCAAAAACATCCCTGATGTGGTCGGATAAATTGGTGTAGGTGGCGGGATTGCTACGCGGCGTTTTACCGATGGGCGCCTGATCTATCATCACCACTTTCTTAATGGTTTCCCATCCGGAAATATTTTCATGTTTTCCGGGCCAGGCTGTGGAACCATGCAGCTTCATCTTCAGAAATCGGGCAAGAATGGTTTGGGTTAGCGTAGATTTGCCGGCACCGGAAACTCCCGTTACCACATTATAATCCGCCAAATGAAAATCAACATTAATACTTTTCAGATTATTTTCTGATGCGCCTTCAATCGAGATGAGGCCGCCGGATGATTTATTAGCATCTGAAAAATTGAAGAATTCTTTTCCACCTAAAAAAGCAAGGGTTTTACTTTTAACGTTATTTAATCCTGATAAAGAACGTAGGGATGAATTCACCAAAACTTCCCCGCCATCCACACCGGCTCCCGGGCCAATGTCGATGACATGATCGGCATGTTGCAGGTATTCGTCATCGTGCTCAACCACAATCACAGTGTTTCCGTTATTGCGCAAAGATTTTAGCACCGCTATCATTTTTTGGTTTTCGGTGGGATGCAGCCCGATGGAGGGCTCATCGAAAATATACAAAACACCCTGGAGATTTGAAGTAACCTGGGTTGCCAAACGCAATCGCTGGCTCTCGCCTCCCGAAAGTGAGGTGGATTCCCGATTTATTTGCAGATAGCCTGTTCCAAGCTTTTCGAGTAGTTCCACTTTCGACAAAATTTCGTTTGTGAGTGGTTCAGCAATATCATTTTTCTGAGGGCTCAACTTGTATTCCTTAAAAAAGACACCCAGTTCGGTAAGCGAAAGTGCGGATAGTTCGGCAATATTTTTTTCATGCCAATATACCGACAGGGCATTATTGTTCAATCGTTTTCCGTGGCAGGCGCTGCAGCTCTCCGACCTTACAAAACGGAGAATGTTTTTGTTGCGATCGCGTTTGAGAATTTCTGCCATCACCGGAATTACTCCTTTATAAAAACCGGTATCGCGGGGTTTGGCCGTGATGCCACTCCACTTCATGCGCGATTCGAGGGTATGTTTCCCGAAAGGGATTTCAATTTTGTTGCTCCCAAAAAAAACAACATCTTTTTGTTCGGGAGTTAATTCTTTCCATGGGATATCCACATTAAAACCCTCGGCACGACACACCTCATCCAGCACATCCATAGTTACCTGCGAGTAAATAATATAACCGTTGGGAGCGGTAATCACAAAAGCGCCTTCGCGCAACGATTTGTTTTTGTCAGCCACAATAAGCTCCGGGTCTATCCTGTCCTCCACACCCAGGCCATTACAATGGGGGCAGGCTCCGGCAGGAGAATTGAACGAAAAAAGGTTCTTGTCGATTTTAAAAACAGGGTTCTCAATTTCAGATTTTCCCAATCGGGCAAACAATAAGCGCAAATAATCGTAAATGCCTGTAATAGTGCCAACGGTGGAGCGCGGATTGCGGATCACAGTTTTTTGATTGACAGCGATGGCTGGCGAAAGGCCTTCGATTTTTTCAACATCGGGTTTTTTCATCTTACCCAAAAACTGGCGGGCATACGAAGAAAAAGTTCCCAGGTAGCGATTTTCGGCTTCGCGATAAATTACATCATACACCAACGATGACTTGCCCGAGCCGGAAACCCCGGTAACTACAACTAATTTGTTTTTAGGGATTTCGAGCGAAATATTTTTAAGATTATTCTCGGAAGCGTTCTGTATTATTATTTTGGATGACATACTTTTCAAATTTTGCTGCAAAGATCGGATTTTACTGTGGAAGCAAATGCATGGATTTGAAAGCGTGTAAAACCCTAAATAAATTGGATCTACAACTATTTTTGTGGATGTAAATATGGGCTATTACTGTACATAGATTTTTCAGTCACCGAATGGTCGGGATCCCGCATGTGCGGGACTTCGCTCCTTACAAATGACAACTTTTTGTAAAACGTTGAAAACCCTACTATTAAATAGACCTCTCAGTCCCCGAATGGTCGGGGCAGGCTGCAAGCTCCATCGAGGTGACAAAACTCCCGGTATGGTGGTGGGAGGAGGGGAATCGGGCGCTTCGCGCCCGATTCCCCTCCTCCCAAATCAACGCATGGTCAGGGTCATTTCGACCAAAAAACGTAGCGAAGCAAGTTTTGCCGGGAGAAATCTATTAACAAATTTCTATCACTATTATTTGTCATCAATAACTACTAAATCATTCATATTTTACTTTCCACTAAATTCGGAATAACACCAAAAAAGTGAGCTATTAATTTGGAAAGATAAATGATACTTCATATTTTTACGCCTAAAAAATACGCATCAAAAAAATAAACACCATGAAAAAAATTATTCTTCTTACCCTGACCCTCCTCTTGCTTGCATTTTACACCATTGGTCAAAACAACAGCGATATTTTAAAAGAATTTAGCACAACTCCCAACCTTTTCGATAAATCGCGCATTTCCTACTACATCAACTCAGAAAAATTGAACCCTAATGATTATGAAGGATATTATTATCGTGGGATAATGAATCTTGAAAATGGTTTGTACCAGAAAGCCATCGAAAATTTCAGACATGTTATTTTGCCGCAGCAAAACGTTGTGGGTGGCAACGATGGTTTTGCCGAGCCCTATTTTAATATTGGCCTTTGCAAATCGATGTTGCAGGAATATGATAGCGCTTTATTTTATTATGACCGCACTATCGAAATTAACCCTCTTCATTCTGAGGCGCACAACGAACGTGGCATTCTGTACATGAGTTACGGAGAGTACGAATGGGCCTTGAAAGAGTTTGAGGATGCCTGGTTGTACAATGTAGAAGCCATGCACTCCTATTATAATATTGCCTACATCAAATACTTGATGGGCGATGAAAAAGAGGCAAAAAAGATTTTGAAAAAAGTGATTAAAAAGTTTCCGGAATACGACATGTCTTATGCGCTGTCAGGCTCGATAGATATGGAAAATAAAAAGTATAAAAAGGCCGAAGAGAAATTATCAAAAGCCCTTGCCCTTAATCCATACAATGATTTTGCATTGGGAAACCGTGCGCTAAATCGCGTAAATTTGGGATTTGCAAATCAAAGCAAAGTTTACCTCGAACTTGCCTACGAAGACTTGCAGAAGCTTATTTCCCTTGATTCGACTTATGCAAAAGCTTATTCGGTTTGCTCGGTAATCGATATGATTTTGGAACATTATGACAAAGCCTTGAAAAATGCATACATGGCCACGAAAATCATTTATGAAAACCCTGAATATTATGCTACAACTTATCCGATTGACCGCCTTGAGTTTTATTTGTTTACCAGACTTTACGATGGGAGCTACCTGCCCGGGCAAGAAAAGGAATTGGCTGTTAAATACCTGAAATATGTGCTTGCACTAGGTGGGAAAAATCCTGACAAGGAACTGGAGGAATTTGAAAAGAGGCCAGATTTAACTGTATTCATGCAGCAACTGTTGCTATACCATTATTTGAAAATCGCTGACCACGAAAAAGCAACATTGTATGTTGATCAGTTGCTTCAATCGGATAATGCTGAAATACACCTGAAAGTGATCAAGGCGCTTTTGATGACAAAATTGCCAACCGGTGACCAAGGATCAGAATATTTGCAGGAACTGGCTAAAAATGACAGCAGCTATGCTTTTCTTCATTTTACCCTGGGCTTGCAGTATGCACACATCAGCAATTACGAAGATGCAGTTGATTGTTATAATAAAGCCATCGAAATTGCTCCTGAATATGTTGTTGCCTACCAGGAAAGGGGGCGTGCTTATGATTTTATGAAAGATTTCAGGGCTTCGCTTAACGATGCTGTGGTAACACTTTTGCTCGATGAAACTGATTTTTACGGGTGGTATCTTGCAGGTCGCTCGTATAATAAGTTGTCGGAACCCGACTCGGCTATTCAATGTCTCGATTTGTCCATCAGCCTGAAACCGGATTACATTTATCCATACCTTGAGAAACAATATAGCTACACGCTAAAAATGGAATTTGAAAAAGCACCCACGGTTCTTGATCAATATATTCGGACTAACCCGGATTCATACCTGGGTTACCTTTACAGGGGGAAGTCAAAAGCCGGATACGATACTAAAGCGGCTTTTAAAGATATTGATAAAGCCAAACAGATATCGGGAATAAGTTCTAATGTTTACGAAGCTTATGGAGATGTCTATTATGAGAATATGCAGGATTACAGGGCTGCCATTGATAACTATAAGAATGCAGCAAGCTTGCGACCGGGAACAATTAATGTGTGTATTCGTATAGCGCTGTGTTACTATTATCTGGAAGAATATGTAAGCGCCATTACCTATTACGAAAAAGCAATGGAGATTGATTCGGCGAATGTTTTTGTTGTAAACAATACAGGACATTGTTTCTCAAAATTGGGCAACTACAATAAAGCTGTAGAATATTTTGTGAAAGCTATCGAAATAGATTCTACCTATACCAATGCTGTGGGTAATGCCGGCTGGAATTACTATCTATTGGGCGAATACGATCTAAGTATTAAATACTCTTTAAGAGCTATTGAACTCGATTCAACGGCTTACTACGCCATGTTTAACCGGGCACTGGCAACCTTGCGCTTAGCGAAAGTGGAAGAGGCAAAAGCCCTGTACGCGAAATATTATGAAGTGGTGAAAGACCTTGACCGGGAAAAGTACAATGGAGCCATCGAAGATTTAAAGCAACTGGTAAACGAAAATAATATGGCTGAAGAAGCCCGGGCCATTTTGAAAGATTATTTTAATGTGGAGATGTAAAGCCGGAAGAAATCCACAACTTAAAGATAGCTTGTACTTTATATTATTACACATAAAAAAATGAAAACGAGCCAATAAAAACAATAAATCACAACTATGGAACAAATTGAAAAAGGAATATTGTTGGCTAAACCACGGGAGGATATATTTTAAAAATTATTATTGAACATTTGAAAAGAGTACATTTGTTAAAACTTTTAGTGATTTGAAAAGACTTTTTATTATATCAGGTTGTAATGGAGCTGGAAAAACAACAGCTTCCTATACTATCTTGCCTGAAATGTTAAATTGCGATGAATTCGTAAATGCTGATGAAATAGCAAAAGGGCTGTCTCCTTTTAATCCTGAATCAGCCGCAATTCAATCTGGAAGGCTAATGCTTGAAAGAATAAACAAGCTTATTGAATGTGGAAATGATTTTGCATTTGAGACAACATTAGCAACCAGGACTTACAAAAATTTTGTGATTAAGGCTCAGGATCATGGTTACCAGGTCACACTTCTATTCTTTTGGCTTAGGTCTCAGGAATTAGCTGTAAAACGTGTGGAGACGAGAGTTAAGGAAGGTGGTCATAATATCCCCGAAGTAACCATTAGAAGACGTTATCAGAATGGATTGAAAAATTTCTTTGGAATATTTGAAACAATTGTTGATGAATGGATACTTATCGATAATTCAGGTGAGCCTTATGAGATAATTGCTCAAAAGAACAATTCTGTTATTTCAATTAAAAATGAAGGCATTTGGGAAAGCCTCTTAAAAACATATAAAACTTAAGGTTATGGACAATAGTGAAAAAATAATTGAGGGATTAGAGAAAGCTTACAAAAGGCTTATTGAATTCAAGAAGTATAAAAAAACACCTTTAATTGTTTTAAAAGGAGGTGAGATTATTGAGATTGCACCTGAAAACATCACCAACCTCGTTAATGTATATAAAAAATAGGTGAGAGCGTAGTAAATTAACGAGTTGTAGTTCGCTTCCCCCGAAAGCTTTCGGGGCTTCTTGTACCATACCAGGAAAGCTCCACACAATCCCCAACGCTTCATACATCAACCCGTGGCAATAGTTAAGAATCAAAAAGCAAAACTATTAAAACCGGGGAATTTATTACAGTAGTACCAATTTGAAAGAAAAAGCCCGGGCCATTTTAAAAGATTATTTTGATGTGGAGGTGTAAAGCCGGGAAAAATCCCCAGTTCGTTCATTCGATTAAAACAGATAATTAGCTACCTTTGGCTGCTAATAACTTAACCTGATTAATTCACAAATTCGTTGAATTTGTGAATTAATCACCGAAGGCCGAAAATATTTAAAATAAATATTTTCGAGGGTTAACCCTCGAATTTCCTTTGGAAATTCGGCTCTGACGGCTAATTAGCCGTCAGAGTGAAAAATTCATGAATTTTTCAGGTTAACAATCCACAATTTGATGAATCCGGGAAAAAATGAAACACCAAATAGAATGACAACGAGCCAAATAAAAACTACATACAAAATGTCGTTTAACTACACCGATTTCACTGCAGATAAAGGATGGGAAGGGGTTGTGAAAATGAGTTATAGGCAAGGGTGTAAAGACAAGTAATAAATAACAAGAGCAATAATGAATAAAAAAATTTTAATTGCAATAATATTTGGACTTTTTGGATCAACTACTGAAATATTCTTCACAGCCTTTTCAAAGCTGTTTTCAAGTATTATAACTCAAAACAATTTGGATTTCTCATTAAAAGGCGAATCTTATGTCTGGATGTTTTTTATTTATAGTCTAATATCTCCGATGTATGATATTGGGTTTCCGAAAATAAAAAATCATAACGTTATAATTAGAGTTGCACTATACGGCATAATAATTTTGACAATAGAGTTTATTATGGGATTTTTATTAGAATTCTTTCTTGGAAAATGTCCATGGGAATATACATCAGGGATAATATTTTTTGGATACATTCGATTAGATTACATTTTCTTTTGGATGTTTTTTGGATTTATCATTGAGAGATTTTATTTACTCCTTAACAATAGAATTACTCCCAACAATTAAAATAATCTAAATGAGTATTGTCGTTAATATAGTCGGTTTAGCATCAACAATCTTCACAATTGCTTATGGGATTCTGGTTCCAAATGTGGCTAAAGAAAGAAACTATTACAAGAGTATTTTTGAAGAAAATACTATTAAGAAAACTTATTTTAACTATCTGAATAATATTTTAGACTTTATTACTGATCACTTTGGCAAGTCCTTTAGTGGACAATCATTAAGTTTAAACACAAATTTAGCAGTCTTTTATTCTTTTGCAGTTTTTTTCTTTATTTACATTTTTACTGGTTATGGTAGTTTTGGAAATTTAGCCGTACTCAATGGGAATATTTCCAAAAGTATGCGTTTTTTTATTTTATTGGTGAGTACATTATATTTCCTATTTCTTTATTCAAATTATAAAAACATTAGAACTAACTTATCTAAAAAGATACTGTTTTCAAGAAAAGTTCTTTTGGTTTCTTTATCATTATTTCCAAGTATATTAATCGCTTTAATAATTTCGTTTGAATGGAATGGAATTCATGATGTCAGTATCGATATTAAAACACTTGCAATAGTTTCTCTTGCAATAACATTAAGTGCTGCGATCCTTGGCTTTAGTGGTGACGGAAAAGGATCCAAACGGGGTTATGGCGCACTTGTATTTAATGTTACCTACTTATCTATGGTAGGGCTTGCGGCAGTATTCTCTTCATTTATACAAATTCAAGAAAATGCTATTAAGCCTTTTGTAATATTGGCTGTATTTATCTCGCTATGCATTATTACTTATGTTTTATGGAAGAAAAAAAAAGGAATCTATTTCTATAATGTATTTATAGTTGGTTTGTCAATCTACGTTAAGAATTTCATACCAAATATTTTTGGCATGGATATAATTTCCTCATCTCTAATTTATTTCTTTGTCGCCTTGCCTTTCATAAATGGATTATTGGATTACATTTCATTAAGTATCAGTAGGCTCTTTGCAAAAAAAAATCGTTCAGGCGGGGAAAGTTCCAACACTTATTACACATGTAATCATTGACCTTTTATTAGCATTAATATTACTATGCTTTTTAATAATTATATTCATTTTTAATCATCCATTTGAAGCACTACGCAAGTCTATT
Source organism: uncultured Lentimicrobiaceae bacterium (assembly GCA_964593705.1). Lineage (GTDB taxonomy): Bacteria > Bacteroidota > Bacteroidia > Bacteroidales > 4484-276 > SABY01. The sequence goes on from CAZQIV010000007.1 coordinate 23,234, forward strand.
ATTAGTACACTCAATAAAAATAAACTTGTAACAGATGATAAGATAAAACTTGTTTTATATGTTTCGATCGCCAGGTTTGGCTCTTTTTTTTCAATTATTTTTATTTTGGTTTTCCTTGTTGAAAATGTAGGCCCATTATTTATGTTATGGATAAAAGAATTAACAAATATAATATTATGCATATGAAAATTGAATTATTAAGTTTAGTTGCGGTAATTACCGCTATTATGGCCATTGTATTTCGCCAACGAGAAAATACTAAAATGTATTCTGTTTTTAAACCTTTAACAACTATTCTAATAATTATAATTGGGTTGATTATCTTTCAAAACCAACGAAGCAATTACTCCATAATAATAATTACTGCATTAATATTCTCTTTAATTGGAGATGTGTTTTTAATTAATAAGAAGTATTTCCTTCATGGGTTATCCTCTTTTCTTTTCGCTCACATTTGTTTTACAATTGGTTTTACAAGTATATTTGGTTTTAACTGGAACGTGATTCCTTTAATTGTTTTGGTTGGAGTCGGTGGTACATATTATAATTTCCTCAGAAAGGATTTAAAAAAATACTCAATACCAGTATTAGTTTATATCACAGTTATTGTTGTTATGAATTGGCAAGCTATCGGATTAATTATTATTAAACATGATCTCATTTTTATTAGCATAGCAATCGCATCAATACTATTTTCATTTTCTGACTCTATTATTGCATATAACAAGTTTAAAAAGCCATTTAAGATTGCTGAAATATTAATTCTATCAACATATTGGATTTCCATTTACATATTCACGATTGCAGGACAATATTTAGAGAACATCAAATAACCCCAGCCTATAACAGCAAATCATGGCACACCGCCGTTTAGCGGTTTTATAGAAAAATGATCCCGTCCCGATAGTCATCGGGAGCTATCGGGAAAAAAAGAAACATACGAGTATTCAAAGAACTTTCTGCAAGTGAACGACTCCGAGCCATATTTGCGGAACGTTAGCATTCATCGTGAAAATCCGTATCCATTGAGAGAAATAGACCAAAGAAAATGAACGATCTTTGAATTTGAAATTTTGAAAAGTAATTATGACTAAATAAACTGCCATCAAATTATTTGCCCAAAAACAGATTCGTACATTTTGGGATGAAGAAAAAGAAAAATGGTATTTTTCCATCGTTGATGTAGTTGGCGTTTTGACTGAGAATGACCACCAAAAAGCACGAAACTACTGGAAAGTCCTGAAACACAGATTAAATATAGAAGGAAATGAAACGGTTACAAATTGTAACCGTTTGAAAATGCCCGCTCCTGATGGGAAAATGCGCATGACCGATGTTGCAAATACCGAACAACTTTTACGCCTTATTCAGTCCATTCCTTCCCCAAAGGCTGAACCTTTTAAACTTTGGTTAGCAAAGGTGGGTTACGAACGAATCGAGGAAACTGAAGATCCTGAAAAAGCATTTGACCGGGCTATGGAAACCTATTTGAAAAAAGGATATTCAATCCCGAAATTTCGGGACTAACATCAAATCATGCCCCACAGCCGCTTAGCGTTCATCTGAAAAAATAATCACGATAGCTATCGGGAGAAACAGAAACTTACGAAACATTAAAAAATATCTTGCAAGTTGGCAGCGGCGAGCCATATTCGCGGAATGTTTGCTACAAGTGGAATAAAAGCTCCTACACAAAATAAATATTTTAAAGGATTAATATAAAACTCATTATGGAAACAACAAATTATAAACGATTTGAGGATTTAGAGGATAAATACTATGGAAAGACAGGAACTCCAGAGCGTGATGAATATGAGTTTGATTTAAAAATGGAGTTAATTGGAGAAAAAATAAAAGAATTGAGAATCCAAAACAATCTGACTCAATCACAACTTGGAGAATTAATAGGCGTAAAACGTTCACAGATTTCAAAACTGGAACACGGAAATCATAGTGCTTCTGTTTCAACGATTATGAAAGTTTTTCAAGCAATGAAAACTAATGTTAAATTACGAATTGAGACTAATGAAAATCTTGAATTTGCTTTTTAACAACATTTTGTATAAGTGAAGGCAGGGTAAGTGCTAAATATTCCCGAAGTTTCGGGACTGCCACTACTCATACAATTTACCGACGTTATGCGCAATTTGAATAAGAACTCAAAAACATCATTAAGTTCTCAATACATCAGAACTATTTCTCTATCTTTGTCGTGCAAATCAATTAAAATTTTATGATTTGAATATCACAAACAAGCACATATTAGGGAAACTGATTTATAAAAACCGGGGAAATGAAAAGTTGTTAAAGGCGGTTAATCAACTTGTTGGCGAAATTGAAAATAGCGATTGGAAAACACCTCTCGAATTGACAAAAAACAGACCCGATGCTGATTGTGTTTATGGTGGAGAATTCTATTTCTTCAACATCAACATTCATCGCACTTTGATACTTATTGAATTTGAAGAAAATGGAGAAGCTACTATTGTTTGGGCTGGTAACCACGATGATTACGAATTGATTTTCAAAAATAACCGGAGTGTGATAAAAAAATGGTTGAAAAATAATAATTGGATAAAAATGCAGGAGTCATGAAAGAAATAATGGATATAAAAGAAGTTGAAAAAATTAATCGCTTGGAAAATGAATTTGACTTGCAGAAAGCATCTTTGCTCGAACGTAAATTACGGTTAATGATAGACGAGAATCCTGATTTAAAACCCGTTAGGAAGAAACTTCGTGATTTAATAAAAGAGTACGAAGCAAGAGAATGGGCTGACTTTGAAAATATATCAGATTCAAAGGTTAAAGAATCTGACAAAGCGGAGATAATTGTTTACTACGAACAAAAATTCATAAGCAAACGAAAGGAAAGTATCCGTAAAAAACTAAAGGAGTTCGATATGACACAACAGGATTTAGGGGTTCTTTTGGAACATCCAAAATCTTACATGAGCGAATTGATAAATGGGGTTTCACAGTTTACAATGAAAGATTTAATTATTGTTCATCGAATTTTGGGGATTAGTTTGAAAATATTGATTCCAACATATTTACAATCAGAAACAAGGGAAAGGGTTCGGGAATCAATCAGGAAATTGAACAAGCCGAAATTAGGATTAGGAAAAGCTGAATTGGCATAAAATAAGAAACTTATAACATCAAATCGTGGCACACAGCCGCTTAGCGTTCATCTGGAAAAATGATCCCGTCCCGATAGCTCTATAATTATCAAAACTATCAAAAATTACATGTTTTGATAATTTATTTAGTATTTGGCAATAATTAAGAATTAAAAAAGCAAGACTAATGAAAATCTTGAATTCATTGCAGTAGTGCCATTTTGAAAGAAGAAGCCCGGGCTATTTTGAAAGATTATTTTGATGTGGAGATGTAAAGCCGGAAGAAATGCCCAACTTTGCCAAAAATTTGAACAGATATGACCGACATTGAAACGATAAGTTCAGCATTGCTTGATTTCAGGAATGAACGCAACTGGGAGCAATTTCACAACCCCAAAGATTTGGCGATGGCACTTTCCATCGAGGCTGCCGAGCTCAACGAACTTTACCTGTGGAAAAATTACGAGCAACTTGATACCGTGCAGGAGAAAAGAGTAAAGGAGGAGCTGGCCGATGTGTTTGCTTATGCTTTTATGCTGGCCGAAAAATATGGATTCGATGTAAAGGAAATTATGCTGGATAAAATGAAATTGAATGCTAAAAAATACCCCATCGAAAAATCGAAAAACCTCGCTACAAAATACACCGAGTTGGGATAGCAGATGAGGGCCATTTATTTATGGATGTCCTTTGTGAACAGGCATAATAAAGTCGATTTATAACTGAACTCCAAAGTTGACTTTCTAATAATATTTCAGCTGCTTTATAGGATTCTTTAGCTTTTTCAAGCCTATATTTTACATATTCCTTTCGATCAGATGGCTTCATATTTTAATTCCTTCTGCTATTACATTCTTGTAAAATGGAGTAAAACTTAATTTTGTATTCCAATCATTTTTTGAATATACAAAGGTTGAAAAAGGTTCTTCAATTTCCAATTCCAAGTCAAATAAGTTATGGCGAAATTCTTTTTCCTTTTTCAATGAAATTGGATAATCTGTTAAAATCAATAAGTCCCAATCTGATTCAGAATGTTCTTCCCCTCTGGCCCTTGAACCATATAATATTACATCTGCTTTCGGGTCAATTTCTGAAACATTTTCCCTGATTAATTGTATAATATGTTTTTTGGTCTCTTTCATTTCCTGCAAAATTATCAATTCCTTTTGAAATACATAATTCTATTTGAATGATCGGCATATTTCCGTGTAAAGCTCCACTAATATAGCTCAGGGTCACCTCATGTGCATATTGGTTTTCATGTTTATTAACTGCACAAACTTAAAAATGAATTCGGTACTGCAACATAGGGAAAAATCCAAGTTGATACACATTATTAATTTCATTTTTTGACTTGCTATAGGTTTGGGCCAGTATGTTTTTATGATTTGTAAAATTCTCGATATAAAATTGCCACTCCTGCGATATCTTCTTTTTCTTTGAATTCAGTCTGTAACCAAATTTTATATCAGCTTTAAAAAACGGATCATATTTTTCGCTGAAGGCCAATGATTCATCATATTTAGTTTCGCCTGCAACCTGCGATGCTTCAAAGTCAACAGGTGTATAATATTTCCCTCCGGCCAAGGTCAGCTTAAAATCGATATTGAATGCCGAGCGGGAATTAATAGTAAATTCTTTGCCAACAAGTGCATTTAACACATAATTACCATCGAAGGCCGTGTTGCGCTCAATGCCATCACTGCCTTTGTACTTCGACTCAAACAGCGAGAGCGTGGCAAGATAGTAAATGTTTTTGCTGAAAAAACGCTCAAGTGTAAACTCCAGGCCATAGTTGGTTCCTGTTCCGGTGTTCACCAGGCTGTCTTTAGCATCGATACCCCAGCCGGCGCCGGTGTTGAGCATGCTGAACGAAGTACTGCCTTGCTCTACAGGTACATCGAAAAGCGATTGATAGTAAGCCTCGGTTTTGAATCGTGTGTTGGATGACAAATACCAGTCGAAGGCTAGCACAAACTGGTTTGATTTAGTGAGGTCGAGCTCTTTGTTGGTTTCGATGAGTGTACCATTGCCAGAATAGGTTCCGTAAAAGTAGGTCGAAAGGGTTTGGGTATGGGAATGTAGTCCATAAGCAAAACTGAGTTTTTTATCTTCGGTAAGTTGGTAGTTTAAGCCAATCCTTGGTTCTACATCAGATGATCCGTTAAGGTTGAAATAGATAAAATGAATACCGGGAATCAGGCTAAAACGTTCGCTCAAGCGCCAGATACCCTGGACATAAGTTCTGTAAAGATTTACACCATCAGCTAAATTTTTTCTATAGTTGATCACCGGGCGCATGGCCATATCGTCATAATTGTATTGCTTTGTTAAAAGATCAAAAACCATACGATCCACAATTATACCTGCCCTGCCCGAAATATGGCTGCTGAACCTCGAATTTACAAAGCCACTGAGCGAAGTTCTGGCCTCGCTGTAATTATGGTCGATGTTTGGATGGGGTACTCCGTCAAGGTCCAGGGTGTCGATAATGCTTCCACCATCCTGATAAAATCCTGAAAGCATCAGCTTGTAATAGGTATTTGAACTGACCGAATGGAGGTAAGAAATCCCGGAGACTGCCATGCGAGAGCGGTTGGTCAAATCCTGCCCTTCATCGGAGTAGAGGTCCGATTCGTTCCCGTTCTTGCTGTCGAGCATGGAAATTTTGCTGTCGCCGGCAAGGGCAAACACCGACAGGTTCCCCTTTTTAAGCGGGAAGTTCAATTTAAATGAAAGATCCTTATACTTAGGAATTCCTGAAGTGCCGAGGTCGATGATGCCATCCATGAGCTCAAGGGTCGAAAACCTAAAATTAGCCAGGTAGGAGGATTTATGGTTTTTTGAAAATGGTCCCTCGGCACCAGCCTCAAAACCGTTGAAGCCAACCTGGAACAAAAACTCATGCTGTTCGTTGTTGCCATTGCGCATACCGAGGTCGAAAACTCCGCTAATGGCATTACCATATTCAGCAGGGAAAGCGCTGGTAAAAAAATCGCTGTTTGAAAGCAGGTTATTGTTGAGCATACCAACAGGCCCACCGGTAGTGCCGTTTTCGGCAAAATGGTTGGGATTCGGAATATCCACATCCTCGAGCCTCCAAAGGAGTGTGGATGGCGAGTTTCCTCGGATGATGATGTCGTTGCGCTGATCGTTGGCGGCTGAAACCCCGGCAAAGTTCATGGCCATGCGTGCCACATCGCCCCGGCTGCCGGCATATTTCTCCGTTTCTTCAACCGAAAACGACCGCGCACTTACGGTTGCCATGCGGTTAATGGTTTCATGGCGCATCGATCGGGCCTTTATTTCAACTTCCTGTCCCTGGAAAACCTGCTCTTCAAGTTCAACATCAAGCACAAGCTCCTGGGCTGAGTTTACAATCATGTTGTTGTAGCTTACCGCTTTGTAACCAACATAGCTAATGCTGATGCCCTGCCGGCCGATGGCCACGCCATCAATCCTGAAAAACCCATCCAAATCAGTGGCCGTGCCCACCAGGGGGTCGGAGTTTAATAAAACGACAGTGGCCCCGGGAAGTGCCGATTTAGTGATTTTGTCGGTAACGCGCCCGCGAATGGTTTGGGTGGGCTGTGCCTGGATATTAAAAGATGTTGCTACGATTATTACAAACAACAATATCCTTTTCATGATAATTTGATTTTTAATGTGATGCTACAAAAATACAGCGATTCCTCAATTTAACCATGTACTTTCCAATGAACGGAAGAAAAATGAATGAATCATCCATGAATTGCTTACCCCACCCGGATTAACCCGAAGGGATGCCAATGTCACAAATCCGGGAAAGCAGGACAATCTTAAATCAAAAAACCATCGATTTTATGGACAGGCACAGACTATACAAAGTGTTAGGACTATGTTGTTTTGTTTTCATCAATTATTGTATCGAGCCAATCAATGAGTTCATCTAAATAGCTCTCAATAATACTCCAAACAATTTCATAGTCAATTCCAAAATAGTCGTGTACAATTCGATTACGAAACCCTCTTATTCGTTTCCACTCAATTTGAGGGTTGGAATCTCTGAAATCGGAATCCATACGATTGGCAGCTTCTCCAATTATCTCGAAGTTTCGTACAACAGCATCCACTGTTTTGTCGTCAGCTACAAATGAATCGTAATCTAAGTCTTTTGTATATCGCTTTATCTTTAGGGAAGATTGCAACATATCATCGAGTAACAAAAGAATATCTCGTTTAGACATAAATTAAATCAGCGTTGATGGATTTTAGGTATTTTTCTTTAATTCCTTTTTTTGATACTAAATCGACTTTAAAGCCAATGATATTTTCCAAATCATCCGCTAAATCTATGAATCTAATACCAACTTTATCAGAAAACTCCACAAGAATATCCAAATCGCTGGAATCATCTTGTTCCCGTCGCGAATACGAGCCAAAAATTGCCATTGATTTAATTGGATAATCATTAAACAATCTGTTTTTATGATTATTCAAGATGGCTTTTATTTCCTGCAATGTTTTCATATTTCAAAAGTAAAGAATTTTCATTAATCCAATTGAAAGTTTTTGAATTTTGCCTATTTTGTAGGTGTTTAAAAATATTGCACATCCATCATTAATAAATATCTCTTTAAAATTTGATAAGTTATTCTGCTCGTAAAATAATAACATTGCTTTTTTATAATCGATAATCTGTTGATCCCTGTTTTCGATCATATTGCATTTTTTAGCTCACGAAGATAGCATTTAAAGCTCAAATTTACCTTCTGTTTGAGCTTTATTAAGTTATAAATTGAGCTGTAACTGTATTGGTTTGTTAGCTGTTAATCTCCGCAAGGGCTGATTTGTGCCCACCTTGCCGGCGAGGCAGGCATTGCCTTCGCTCAGGGCTGCCAACCCAGCGTGGATTCGCAGCCCCGAGGCACGAGGGGATCGCAACCCTGAATAAGGTTTTTGTGCTTAACGAATGAAAGATTTCCTCCTCTGCAACCGGAACTTTTAATATTCTATTGTCCAGCCAGCCAGAGATTTTATGGTCGAGGGCTGCACTACAATAAAGGCTGAAAGCCTTTTACATCAAAAGGAGGAGCAACGCTCCTCTTTAACACGATAGGATAATTACCCCCAGGCTGAAGGCCTGGCAATCTTTCTGGCAAGAATATCTTTTCTTGGATGTTGCAGGCTTTCAGCCTTTCATTTTTATTGTGGACAGCATCAAATTTTCGATTTATCCCACATGCGTGAATTTGTGCCATTGGCCTGCCTCGCTGGCGAAGCGGGCGAGGCAGGCCAATGGCACAAATCCAGGAAAGCAGGGGCGCTTGTTTTGTTTCTTAGAAATATGTATTTACTGCAAATTCAAATTGATTTATAAATATCTCTTTAAAATTTGATAGATTATTCTGCTCGTAAAATAATAACATTGCTTTTTTATAATCGATTGAATCGACTGTTCTAAACGACAAGGGACAATAATTTCTATGTATCAAAATTGCATTGCTAACAATCCGCGCGGTTCTCTTATTACCATCCATAAACGGTTGAATATAGGAGATGAGCACTAAGGCCAACAAGGCCTTTTCAAATACACTTTCTTTATTATTTATCACATCGCATGAATTTTGCAATGCTTCCAAAATTTGAAACTCATTGTCAAGAGGCCGGTAATTTGTCCCGGAAATACCTACACGTCTTTTTCTCAAATTTCTTTCAACGGCCAGTTCTTTTATTAAGATGCCATGAATATCCTCAATCTTTGAAACACTCAAGGGAAAAAGATAATCCGGGTTGTCAATAATGAAATCAAGTGCATCTTTGTGATTTAAGAGCATGGTGGCTTCTTCTTTTGTTTTTCCGGAGGCGGTTTCCTTTTCTTTCAGGAGTTTTTCTGTTTCTAACAACGAATAGGTATTCCCCTCTATCTGCGAAGATTTCCAACTCAAATCGATGGCCAGGCGCTCAAATTCCTTTTTGTATTCACTTTCAGACAACTGAGATATATTATTTTGAAAAGCAGCCTGAAGCTCATTTAGTTTTAACAATTCATTTTCTGTAAAAACACTGTGCTTTGATAGAACCTCATTTATGATCGGGAAATTGAATCCTTCATTAATTTTCCGCTCATCAATTTCCTTTTCGTAATACTTGTCTATATCAATGGGTTGAATAACTTCGAAGGCAGGCGAGATAATGTATTTCCTCCCTTTACCCTGCCCTTGTGTGGATAAATAGTTTTCTGAAACTAATTTTGTTAATATCCTTTTCAGTGTCGCATAACTTACCGAAATGTCAACATTATCAAATACCTCTTTTGAAGAGTTTCCTCCAACTTTCTTAACGAAATCAATTATCTGTTGATCCCTGTTTTCGATCATATTGTATTTTTTAGCTCACGAAGATAGTATTTAAAGCTCAAATTTGCCATCTGTTTGAGCTTTATTAAGTTATTAAATGAGCTACAAGTAGTGGTTTGTTACCTGTTAATTACCGCATGTGCGGATTTGTGCCATTGGCCCGCCTCGCCGGCGAAGCGGGCGAGGCAGGCCAATGGCACAAATCCGGGAAAGCAGGGCGCTTGTTTTGTTTCCTAGAAATATGTATTTACTGCAAATTCAAATTGATTAATAAATATCTCTTTAAAATATGATAAGTTATTCTGCTCGTAAAATAATAACATTGCTTTTTTATAATCGATTGAATCGACTGTTCTAAACGACAAGGGACAATAACTTTTATGTATCAAAATTGCATTACTAACAATCCGCGCGGTTCTCTTATTGCCATCCATAAACGGCTGAATGTAGGATATGAGCACTAAGGCCAACAATGCCTTTTCAAAAACACTTTCTTTATTATTTATCACATCGCATGAATTTTGTAATGCTTCTAAAATTTGAAATTCATTGTCTAAAGGCCGATAATTTGTCCCGGAAATACCTACACGTCTTTTTCTCAAATTTCTTTCAACTGCCAGTTCTTTTACCAATATGCCATGAATGACCTCAATTTTTGAAACACTCAAGGGATAAGGTATCCAAGCAAAATTTAAAATGCATTGTCGTTATTATGAAATGAAGAGTAATAATAAAACTCTTAATTGCAAAATATGCATTTATAAATTTTGCCGACTAACTTGGACAAACCAAAACAGGAATACACCATAAGTTATACATGATCACCTTGTTTGGTTTTGGCTTGTCCAAGTTAGGGTTGTCAATATTGAAATCAAGTGCATCTTTGTGATTTAAGAGCATGGTGGCTTCTTCTTTTGTTTTTCCGGAGGCGGTTTCCTTTTCTTTCAGGAGCTTTTCTGTTTCTAACAACGAGTAGGTATTTCCTTCTATCTGCGACGATTTCCAACTCAAATCGATGGCCAGGCGCTCAAATTCCTTTTTATATTCACTTTCCGACAACTGAGATATATTAGTTTGAAAAGCACTCTGAAGCTCATTTAGTTTTAGCAATTCACTTACGGTAAAAACACTGTGCTTTGATAGAACTTTATTTATGATCGGGAAATTGAATCCTTTATTAATTTTCCGCTCATCAATTTCCTTTTCGTAATACTTATCTATATCAATGGGTTGAATAACTCCAAAACCCACAGGAAACTTTGTAGAACCTGTTTTTTTAAATAGCAATTCAAAAAGATGCCATAAAAAATATCCTTTTGAAAATGTATAATCCTATATCAAACATCGGACATCTGATTTTTTTTTTGATATATCAGATGTCCGATTTACGAGGTAAGATGTTTGATTTTGCCACATCGCTCCATTACTCCAGACGTGCGTCCCCCGAAAAATCGGGGCAGGCTGTGCACCTCTCCATCCCTTCTCCACCACTCCATCACTCCATCACTCCATCACTCCATCACTCTCCCGCAGAAGCGGGATTTCGCTTCGCTCAACATTACTCCAATACTCCATCTTTCAGTCTCCTTGTCTCTCCGTCCCCTCAGCTTACTATTGTTTCTCCATAGGAGTCCTTCGGACATTCATTCTATCATTCATTCATTCATTCTGTCATTCATTCATTCTGTCATTCATTCATTCTGTCATTCAATTATTCTGTCATTCAATTATTCTGTCATTCAATTATTCTGTCATTCAATTATTCTGTCACTCCATCACTCCAATACTCCATCACTCCAATACTCCAACACTCCAATACTCTCCTCTCCCCTCTAACCTCTCCCTTCTAACCTCTCCCTTCTAACCTCTCCCTTCTAACCTCTCCCTTCTAACCTCTCCCCTCTAAACTCCACTCTCACCGAATCATCCACCTTCAATCCAAGCAGTCCGGCGGCATTGCCCATGCTTATGGCTATTTCGAGGTGGCCGGTGGCATTGAAAAAGGCGAGAATTTCGCCGGGAGGTAAATCCTTGTACGATTGGCTGATCTTTGCTACGCTGTAGCGTGAAGCGCCAAAGAATATTTTAAACGGCCGTTTCTTGCCAACATCATTAAATAATTCTTTCGAAATGTTGGTGATCACATTTTCGTAATTATCGATGTAAATCACATGCCCTTTAATGAGTTCATTGGAAGTAACGGGTTTGAGTGCAATGCGTTCGATAATTTTCTTCTTTACAGGTCCGATTGCTGCCAAATCGTTGCCTTCAACAATATGTTTTATCACTTTAATAAAGATGTCGAAGGTGGCGAAGGTGAAAGTGTCGGTGTCCTGGATCATATCGATCTCGATTACTTTTTCGGGGGCTTTTTCAAAAATCAGTGAAAACAAACCGTTGTCGGCGCCAATAAAATAATGCCCATTGTAAAGCGCAACAACATGGGGCATTTCGATGGTGGCATCTGCATGAATATCCACAATATGAAAAGTACCTTTAGGAAAATGATAGTAGGAATTTTTGAGTACGAAAGAAGCACTGTTAAGGTTGAAAGGCGGAATTTCGTGCGAGATGTCCACGATGTTGGCATTGGGGATTTGTGAAATAATTTTCCCTTTCACCATTGCGGTGTAATGATCTTTTTGCCCCCAGTCGCTCAACAGAGTGATAATCGCCATAGATGAACCTTACTTCTTCGGTTTTTAAATTTTGGTCAAAATTAGTAATTCTTCTACGATGCGTAACAATTTTCTATAATTTTGGGCTTTGGAATTGTAATAAATCCATACATCAACTGACCATATTAAAATACTGAATGACAGAAAAGAACATAGCACTTGAATTGGTTAATCCCCTTGAAATTTTTGGTGTAAACGAAGCCAACCTCCAATTACTCAAAGATTACTACCCAAAACTTCGGGTGGCAGCACGTGGTAGCGAAATAAAATTAATTGGCACTGAGGAGGATATTCTTGATTTTGAGCGGAAGTTTTCGCTGATGATGATGCATTTCGAGCGATTTGGAAAAATCAATGAACACGATGTTAAAGATTTGCTGGATGGAGAAAACGAAAGCGAATTGACCGAGTCTTTTGATAATGCTGACGTTCTGGTGCATGGCCGCCATGGAAAGTTGATAAAAGCCCGCACACCAAATCAGCAGCGCATGGTTGACAGTTGTAAGAAGAGTGATCTGGTTTTTGCCATTGGCCCTGCCGGAACCGGAAAAACTTATACAGCAGTTGCCCTTGCAGTACAGGCACTTCGCAATAAAGAGATCAGGAGGATTATCCTGGCACGCCCGGCAGTGGAAGCCGGTGAGAACCTCGGCTTTTTGCCAGGCGACCTCAAAGATAAACTCGATCCCTACCTTCAACCACTTTATGATGCCTTGCACGACATGCTTCCCCCACAAAAATTGCTGGGCTACCTCGAAGACGGAACCATCGAAATTGCCCCGCTTGCTTTTATGCGGGGCCGTACCCTCGACAACGTTTTTGCCATACTCGACGAAGCCCAAAATGCCACACAAAGCCAGCTCAAGATGTTTTTAACACGGATGGGCAGATCGGCGAAGTTTATTGTTACAGGCGATATCACCCAGGTTGACCTGCCCAGAAATCAGTCGTCAGGGCTCATTCAGGTTTCAAAAATTCTCAATAATATTCCCGGCATCGATTTTATTTATCTCAACGAAAGAGATATTATCAGGCACAAACTTGTAACTAAAATAGTGCAAGCTTATAGTAAATTATCAGAAATTAGCAACGATAAAAAACACGACAATGACGAAAGCAGTACCCAGGACTGATTTTAATTTTCCCGGACAAAAAAATCTTTACAAAGGCAAGGTAAGAGACGTTTACAACATCAACGATGAACTTTTGGTGATGGTGGTGAGCGATCGTATTTCAGCTTTTGATGTGGTACTCCCCGAAGGTATTCCATACAAAGGGCAGGTACTAAATCAGATTGCCGCTAAATTTTTGGATGCTACCGCCGATATTGTGCCCAACTGGAAAGTAGCCATTCCCGATCCGATGGTAACAGCCGGAATATTATGCGAGCCTTTTCCTGTTGAAATGATCATTCGGGGTTACCTCACGGGCAGTTCATGGCGAACCTATAAAAAAGGAGCCCGCGAAATTTGTGGCGTTCCCATTCCTGATGGCATGAAAGAACATCAGCGTTTTGTGCAACCCATTGTAACTCCAACTACAAAAGCAAGCGAAGGCCACGATGAAGATATTTCGCGCGAAGAAATTATTAAGCAGGGCTTAGTTAGCGAAGAGGATTATAATTTACTGGAAAAATATACCATTCAGTTATTTCAACGTGGAGCCGAAATAGCCAAAAAAATGGGGCTCATCCTGGTGGATACAAAATATGAGTTTGGTAAAAAAGACGGACAGATTTATCTTATCGATGAAATTCACACGCCGGATTCATCAAGGTATTTTTATTTTGATGGTTACCAGGAACGCCAGGACAAGGGTGAAGCTCAAAAGCAGCTTTCGAAGGAGTTTGTGCGCGAATGGCTGATGGAAAACGGTTTCCAGGGACAGGCAGGACAGCAAGTACCTGAAATGACCGATGAATTTGTAACTTCGGTTTCGGAAAGGTATATTGAGCTTTATGAAAAGATTACCGGGGAAAAATTTCAAAAAACCGATATCTCCAACGTGATGACCAGGATCGAAAAAAACATACAAAACTTCCTCAATAAATAATCATATTGCTGTACAGACAAGGCATGCCTTGTCTAAATTATTGAAGACAAGGCATGCCTTGTCTCTACTGCATATAATAAAAAACAAATAACAATGAACGAAGACATCTTCCAGGGATACAAAGGCGAAGCACTCGGAACCCTTAAAAAATACAATGTGCGTGTTTGGGGAACTGCCAATGTTAACACAACACGCGGGCCTTTTATCGGGACCATTTTGCCCCGCTCCGAAAATGATGACGACCAGCACATCGTGATGAAAATACCTACAGGTTACAATGTGGGCATCGACATCAAAACCATCATCGAAATGGAGGAGACCGGCTATAAAAAAGCCAACTACAAAATCCCTGAAAAGGAATTTCCATACACCGAAAACCTTCCTGCGGTAAAACTTTTCGGAACCGGGGGCACCATAGCCTCAAGGCTTGATTACCGGACTGGCGCTGTTATTCCGGCTTTTTCTCCGGGCGAGCTCTATGGCGCCGTCCCTGAATTGGCAGATATCTGCAACCTGACCACCGAAAAAGTATTTGCTGTGTTCAGCGAAAATATGGGGCCAAAACAATATGTTTCACTTGCAAAAGCCATTGGCCGCGAAATTGAGAATGGCGTGGACGGCATTGTTATCGGGCATGGAACTGATACTTTGCATCATACCGGAGCGGCACTGACTTACATGGTTCAAAATCCGCCGGTACCTATTGTTTTGGTTGGCTCGCAGCGCTCGTCCGACAGGCCAAGTTCCGATGCAGCACTCAACCTCATGCATGCCACAACAGCCGCCGGCCATGGCGATATTGCCGAAGTTTTGGTTTGTATGTTTGGGCCTACTTCCGATGAATATGGTTTGCTTCACAAGGGAACACGTGTAAGAAAAATGCACTCCTCATACCGTTCAACATTTCGTACCATCGGGGATACACCAGTGGCAATGGTGAGCAGAAAGGGAATAGTTACCATTAAAAAAACCTATCATCCCAGGCGCAAAGACCGCGATGTAACCATTAAACCTTATTTTAACGATAAGGTAACCATGCTGTATTATTATCCCGGTATGAGCCCCGACATATTGGACGCCATGGTTGACAAAGGATACAAGGGAATTATTATCGTTGGAACCGGATTAGGGCATGTTAATAAGGAACTTTACCCAGCCATAGAACGGGCTCATGCTAAAGGTGTCCACATGTACATGACACTGCAAACCATTTGGGGCTATGTTAACATGTTTGTTTATGATACAGGCCGCGATATGATGGCCAGGGGAATTATTCCTGCCGGAAATATGCTTCCCGAAGTTGCTTTTATAAAATTAGGTTGGGTCTTAGGCCAAACAGATGATCCTGAAGAGGTGAAAAAACTTATGCTAACACCGATCAACGATGACATCACCGAAAGGGAACCTTACAATGGTTACCTGGTTTACCAGGGTGGCATCCCCGAGGTTGAGGAATTTATTAAGAAGGTGCATAAGTAGCTTGCTGAAAAACTTGAGGTGGTGTTAATAAAAAATAAGTTGATTTCCATTTCAAAATGTACATCCTTATTACAACTGTCTGAGCCCTTCAGGCTCATAATTTATAACTTCAGTTTAGAATTAAACAGGCATCGCCTGTTTTTTTGATATGTCAGCCTTTCAGGCTGCTGAGCCTTACAGGGTTCAGGTTAAAAGAATGGTTTTATAATAAATGAAAATATCCGATTGAGGAGGCTGAAAGCCTCAAACAATAAAAACGAGGGAGAAGCCCTCGTATGGAATGAAATCTCAACTGTATCTAAAGGCTGAAGGCCTGAAAGAAAAAAAACATGTTTTCTGGGGAAAACATTTAAAATCCTTGCTCTACACCGATTAGTATTTTGGGTTAAAGGTTTTTTTGCAATGGCTTAATGATTTTTTAGCAAGCTTTAAGCTACCTAGGTTTCAGGAACTGATGCTGGAGAGTTATAAGGATTTCCACGAGCAACAATACTGTTAGTAAGCAAGAAAAGAAGATTCCGGCATTCAGGTAATGAGTTTAGTCTAAAAACCCAAAACTACTGATTTTTAGTCCTTTTTACCCCAATCCGTCAGCTGACGGAAGATGTACTAAAAATCAGTAGTTTTGCAATGTCCCCTTTAGGCCAGCCTCGCCGGCTAGGCGGGGGATTTAGGGGTTTTGAGGCTTTTTAGACTGGTCTCAGTAATAATTATTTTTTCTTGAGGTAAATCATTTTAAATCCAATTATTTTAGATGCGAATCATTGTTATCTTTTTAACAATAAATTGTAATATTGCGCCCCATAAAAAAGATGGTTTATGAACTTACCGGATAAAACAATAGAACGCCTCAGCCAATACCGACGTAATCTTTTAATTTCTCTGAATAAAGGAAAGGAGTTTATTTTTTCGCACGAAATAGCCCAACTTTTAAACATTACTCCGGTGCAGGTTCGCAGAGATATTATGCTCATTGGATACAACGGTACGCTTAGAAAAGGTTATGATGTTAAGGAATTGATTGATCTTATTGGGAATATTATTGATACCGAAGAAGGACAAAATGTTTGTATTATGGGTTTGGGAAACCTGGGCAAGGCTATTATTAAATATTTGAGTGGAAAGCGCCCGAAGCTGAAAATGGTGGCTTCTTTTGATACCAATAGCGAAAAAACCGGGCAGCTTTACGCCGGTATTCCCGTTTTTCATTTAAATGAACTCGAATCCAAAGTAGCCGAATTAAATATTTCGATTGGTGTAATTACCGTGCCTTTTGATAAAGCCGGTGAAACTGCCGAGCACTTGGCCCAGGCTGGCATTAAAGGGATATTGAATTTTTCTTCTAAGCCTTTAAATCTGCCCGATCATGTTTATCTGGAGGAATATGATATGATAACTTCACTTGAAAAAGTTGCCTACCATACTAAAAAGCATTAGTTATTTGTTTTACATGCCATTTTGTGGAACTTTGTTCTAAATAAAATATTTTGATAATCAGTCCACATTTTGCAGATGGCGAAGACTGAAAACTGAAAACTGGCGACTAAAAAATTATTGAGCCTGTCCACTTGATTCGCAGTAACAACATAAAGGAATAATTTTTTTGAGGTGTTAAATATTAATCATCTGATAATAAATTTGCTATGAAAAAGCTGAACCATTTTTTATCGAATTAAGTGAATTGCCTTTGATTGAAATAAATATAAAATTGTTGGTGATTATTTTTTAGGGATATGAACACGGATAACCCCGAAAAAACGGGGCAGGCACTGATGAAGCGGATTAACACTGATCTGTGTAAATCAGTTTAATCCGTGTCATCCGCGTTCAAAAATAAGAAACACGAATTTGGTATAAAGAATAAGTAACCAGATGAACACCTCAATAATTTTTTTATTCAATCACCACTTCATCGGCAAAAATCCAGCAGGGATTACCGGCACCTTTGTGCCATGGTGGGCAAAGGGCTTTGTTTTTGCCAAGCACTTTGATGTATCGTGTTTTTACGGGTTTGAAGATTAATCTAAAATCGTGGGTTTGAACAGTCCAGTCATCTTCGGCAACAGGAGATTTGATGGTGCCAATTTTTCTGAAATTTTTCCCATCATCCGAAACTGAATATTCAACATACTCGGGCATGAAAATCCATGCATTGACATCCTGTAGAAATCCTGTTTTTAGCTCATGGATTGTTTGGAGCTTTCCAAGATCAATAATTGCTTCCAGGTCAACCTCCTGATAGCCCTGCCACGATCCCGTTCTAAAATCAATTCCGCCCCGCTGATAATCGATCAGCGCTACATCTCCGCCGGCATTGTATTGGTTGGCATAAGGATGCAAAATGGAAATGCTACGGCCATCGGCTATTTTTTTGTACTCTGCTTTTATTTCATGGCTTTTTTCTTTACCCTGGCTTATTGCGTTTGCTGTTAATGTTGTATTGTTTGTAATGCTAAATGGATTGCTATACACACTGTTTTTCACTTGTGAATCATCTAACGAAAATCGAATTTCAGCATTTTTATCAATACAGGTCAATTTAATTTCCTGCTTGTTGAAAAACACATTTTTTGCATCTACCACAAAAGGCACCGGCGTGATAAGGCTTTGGTTTATTTTAGAAACAGGAATTTGATCCATTGCGCTTCCCCAATTTTTATTGGGAGTTTTGCCCATTACAAATTTCAAATATCCTCCACTAGCAAACATATCCTGATTAAGGTAGGATGTGGCCAAAACTTTACCATTAAAAGACGCTGTCTGGATGTAAATATCTTCATCAGATTGATTTTCGGTTTCGATAATGAGTTCTTTTCCGTTTTCAAGATGTAAAATTACTTCATCGAAAACCGGGCTTCCAACAACATAAATATTTGATGCCGGTGTAAGCGGATAAAATCCCAGCGCACTCATTACATACCATGCCGACATTTGGCCGCAATCCTCATTTCCGCATAATCCGTCCGGAGCAGCAGTGTATAGTTCGTCCAAAATCTGCCGTGTTTTTTCCTGGGTTTTCCAGGGCTGGCCACAATAGTTGTACAGGTAGGCTATATGGTGGCTTGGCTCGTTGCCATGGGCGTACTGGCCGATGAGCCCGGTAATATCGGACTGTTGTCTGCCGGAAGTGCTTTCGCTTGCGCTGAAAAGCATGTCGAGGCGAGCTGCAAGGCTGTCGGCTCCCCCAACATATTCGATCAATCCCGACACATCCTGGGGCACATAAAAACTATACTGCCAGGCATTGGCTTCGGTATAATTAAAATTTACCTCCCAGGGATCGAAGGGGCTGAACCACGATTCGTTAATTTTTGCCCTCATAAATTTGGTTTCGGGATCGAAGATATTTTTATAGTTTTGGGCTCTCTTTATAAAATTATTGTAAACCTCCTGGTTTCCAATTTTCTGCGCCAATTGCGCAATACACCAATCGTCATAAGCGTATTCCAGGGTTTTCGATACCGATTCGGCTTCCTTGTTGGATGGGATGTATCCTTTTTCTTTGTACCATTCTAAGCCAAATTGATCCTGCATGGCGCTGGCAACGCAGGCCTCCAAAGCCAATTCAGTATCATAATCCTGAATGCCTTTCATATAGGCATCAACAATTACGGGTACAGCATGGTAGCCAATCATACAATTGGTTTCGTTTGCTGCCAATTCCCAAACAGGCAACAGTCCGCCCTGCTCATATTGTTTGAGCATGGTCTTTATAAAATCGTTGGTACGCTTCTGATCGATGATGGTTAGCAGCGGGTGCTCAGCCCGGTATGTGTCCCAAAGTGAAAAAACTGTATAATAATCAAAACCTTCAGCTTTGTGGATTTTGTTGTCATGGCCACGATATTCGCCATTCACATCACTATAAAGATTTGGGTTGAGCAGGGCATGATAAAGTGCTGTATAAAAGATATTTTTTCGATCATTCTCATTATCGTCATCTTTTATTTCGATCCTGCCCAGTTCGTCATTCCATAATTTGTTGGCTTGTTTTTTCACCCTTTTAATGTTCCATCCCGGAATTTCTTTCTCAAGATTTTCTTTGGCGTTATTTGCACTTACGGCAGATATTCCAACTTTCACCATTACTTCCTCATCTCTTTCGGTGGCAAACGAAAGCCATGCTTTAACATCTTTTCCCTGTACTTTTTTGGTGATAAGTTTTTCGTTGCCATCTACCACCAGGCCATACTTTTTAAAAGGTTTTGAAAATTTTGCTGTAAAAAACACATATTGATTGTCCGACCAGCCATCAGTTCTTCTTAATCCACGGATTTCGGTATCACTCATTACCTCAATCCATAGATCCAAAATTTTATCGCTGGTTACGCCTTCGGTAAGATCGATGATAATATTTGATTCCTCTGATTTGGGGAAAGTATATTTGTGGAATCCGGCTCGTGGTGTGGCTGTTAGTTCCACGTTAATATTGTAATCAGTTAACCGAACCTGGTAAAAGCCGGCAGCAGCATATTCATCATCATGGCTAAACCTTGACCGATAACCTGTTTCCGGGTTTTGCTCTGTGCCGGGCTGTACTTGTATTGTCCCGGTGGTGGGCATTATGCGCACATCTCCATAATCGCCAACACCTGTACCACTAAGGTGTGTATGGCTGAATCCCATGATGGTACTGTCAGAATAATGATAGCCTGAGCAGGCGTCCCAATTATCTTTTCGGGTATCGGGGCTTAGCTGCACCATGCCGAATGGCGTGGCAGCACCGGGATAAACATGGCCGTGGGCATCAGTACCAATAATTGGATTTACATATTTGGTGAATTTATCATGTTTTCCATTGCATGATATTAGCAAACATGCTGCAAAGATTGTGTAGAAAAGGTTTCTTAATTTCATAAGTAGGTAATGTTATTGCTGTTAATTTTGGTCATTGATGGTCATCCCGAAAAGTAGAAAATTTTTGATTTATATTACTTTTCGAGACTTTACTCAAATTTTTTGAGCATAATGAGGTAATGACAATGAGGAATAGATTTCTCCCGGCAATACTCCGCTTCGCTTTGTATTTTGGTCGAAATGACCCTTCTACGACTGGTTTGGAGGGAGAGGGAATGTGAACGCTTTGCGTTCACATTCCCTCTCCCCAACTACATTACAGCCCTGTCTTTTCGAAGGAGCGAAGCGACTGAGAAATCTATTTTATTATTTGCCCGCCTTGCCGCGAGACAGGTAATCAACTTGTTACAAAAACTTATCATTAGTATCGCAAATCGATAATCTTCTCCAAAGGAGTCCTTCGGACAATCTTAAATTTTTCAAATGTTACTAAGTAGGAATGGTCTCTATTTAAAATAGCTTCCTGAATCGAATAAATTATTTTCCCCGTTTTTATACAGTGCGTAATTGAATCCCGGCCTGATGCAATAGGCACCTGTTTCTCCCTTTTTGTTGAGGGCAATGTAACCTACCTGATGTCTGTCCAAATCTATATTGCTTTTAACAATTCTGTTCACGGCTTCTTCGCAGGCTGCCTGGGGAGAATACCCGTTGCGCATTAATTCTACAACCAGAAAACTGCCCACTGTTCTGATTACCAATTCTCCGGTACCTGTGGCGGTTGCACCTCCAACTTCGTTATCAGCATACAGACCGGCTCCAATGATTGGTGAATCGCCAACGCGTCCCCTCACTTTAAAGGCCATGCCACTTGTGGTACAGGCCCCTGAAATATTCCCGTTTGTATCGATTGCCAAAAGTCCTATTGTATCGTGATTTTCGATATTTGGAACAGGTTTATACTCACTTTTAACAAGCCATTTTTCCCATGCTTTTATTGATTTTTCTGTAAGGAGATTCTCCTTTTTAAACCCTTTTTCCAATGCAAATTGTAATGCGCCTTCGCCAACAAGCATTACATGAGGTGTATCTTCCATCACCAGCCTGGCTACGGAAATCGGGTGAACGATATTTTCGAGAAAAGCTACAGATCCGCAATTGCCATATTCATCAATTATTGAAGCATCGAGGGTAACCTTGCCTTCACGGTCGGGCAGGCCACCGAGGCCAACACTCATGTTGTCGGGATCGGCTTCTGTAACTTTTACACCGGTTTCAACCGCGTCTAATGCACGGCCACCCTGCACAAGTATTTTCATTGCCGCCTTATTGGCTTCCAAACCGTGACGCCAGGTGGAGAGGACAATAGGCCCGGGGATTGTTTTCTGATTGGGAGGTAGGTTTGCGAAAGTTTGTGATTTGACAAAAGAACTGCCCACCATTAGCCCTGTTGCGGAAAGTGCAGAGTGTTTTATAAAGCTCCGTCTGTTTGTTTTTTTCATTTCACCTGTAATGTCTTTTCTGATTTATCAGGCAACTTTTGCTGATAATTTTCTGTTGCCCAGGGCTAACCATCCAATATATAAAATACAGATCATCGGGACAATAAAGCCGAGCATCACGCTGCTTTGATCGGCAATAAATCCCATAAGCGGTGGAATAAAAGCCCCACCGACAATAGCGGTTACCATTAAGCCGGAGAGTTCATTGCTTCGTTGGGGCATACGATCTACAGCTATCGAAAAGATAAGCGGGAAGATATTGGCAAAGCCTAATCCTACAATAATTATCGAGATGACTGCTGAAATTTGATTATTGATAAAAAGACCCATGATGCCGAGAATGGAAACGATAATGGTGATGGTGAGGAATTGATTTGGCTTGAGCCAGTTGAGAATAATCCCGCCTAAGAATCGACCTGTCATCAGTGCAAGAAAAAACAATCCGGTGCCGGCAACGCCAAGTTTGGCGATATCAACATCAAATTGTGCATCGAGATAAATAGGTAATCCAGCGCTCATACAAACTTCTGCTCCCACGTAAAGGAATATGCCCAGAACCATTGTTGCAACGAAAGGATTGCGTAATAATGAGAAACTTGACCGGAAAGATGCCGGAGCGCTATCGGCGCTCTTTTGTTTATGTATTTTTATAAATGAAAGAATAACTATGGTTAACAATAAAAATGCACTGTAAACGGGAAAGAGTATCTTCCAGTCGAGACCCCAGTAATTAGCTGCAAATACAGGCAGTAACGACCCTGAAAGCGACCCGATGGCTTTAACAAATTGTGCCAGGGATAAATTACGTGAGTATTTTCCTTCCGGTGATACATCGCGCATTATTGGGTTTCCGGCAACCTGAAGGATGGTGGCGCCACCGCCCAACATTAAAATCGAAAGTAATAAAAGTTCAAACGATGAAAAACTACCAATAATAGGAAGTATCAATCCGGCGAAGGCCAGGATGAGTCCGAGTAGTAGTGTAAACTTTTTGCCTTTTCTATCCTGAAAAATCCCCATGGGTAGCGATAATAAACCAAACATAATAAAACCCATAAACGGGATGAGTTGAGCCATCATGTTCGAGAGTTGAAATTCCTCCTTAACCAGTCCGGTGAGCGGACCTACAACATCACCAAATCCCATACAAAGAAATGCCAGGAAAATTGGCAGCGAGGTAATTGTATTTTTTTTCTGATTCATAAATAGTGGTTAAAACAATTTTAAATATTGAGATGATTCTATTTTAAGTTTGCCTGGATTAAAACCGGAATGTGATCGGAAGGATAAATACCATCGTAGTTCACGCCAAGATTCGCGTGAAAAGTTACATCAACTTTCGAATTCACAAAAATATAGTCGATCGTGTTGCCGGGAATGCCAATAAAATCCCATCCTACGAAAGTAAAAGTTGAGCCTTGATGCGGGTATTTTGTTTTTATTTTGGCATCGGTTAATATTACCTTTCCATCAAAAGCAATAATATTATTGTAGGGTTTTGTCCCCGGCCTGTCGTTGAAATCGCCGGTTAAAATCACGGGTAAATCTCCACACAATGAGTTAATTTTTTGTTTGATAAGTTTTGAACCATTATCGCGTGCAGTTTGGCTGGAATGATCGAGGTGGGTATTGAAAACAAAAAAGTCTTTGCCCGAGGCCAGGTCGCGGAATTTTATCCAGGTGGCAATTCTTGGCAATGTGGCATACCAGGCAATACTGCCGGCTTTTTCCGGGTTTTCCGATAACCAGAATGTTCCGTTTTCCATTACCTTGAACCTGCTTTTGTTATAAAAAACCGGGCAGGACTCGCCATCTTGTTTCCCATCGTTACGGCCAACTCCATAATAATCAAACTCAGGGAATTCCTGCTCAAGGTCCACGATTTGGTTAAAAAGTGCTTCCTGCAAACAAAAAATATCCGCCTGGTGGAAGCGAAGTAAATTGGCTACCCTTTCTTTTCGGTTTGCCCAAACGTTAGGGCCATCGGCCGGGTTATCGAACCTGATGTTATAACTGACAACCCGCAAGGGGTAATCAATTTTGAGTAATTCCTGAGCATAAGCCGGAAAGGAAGTGAGTGAAAGAAAAAATAAGATGATCAAAAAGGAACTCTTTTTCATTTTGCCTGATTTAGTTCAAGGCAGCTAAGATGCCTGCCTGTTGCCACGCAAAAATAAGACTTTTGTTAAACGTATCGCAATACGAATAAAAAAATGAATTGTTAGTTCAGTGGGTACTATTAAATAGTGTCCGTCCATAAAGTCGTTATTTTTCAATAATCTAAAAAAAGCCTCCCGCAGATTTCGCTGATTAGCGCAGATAAAATCTGCGCTAATCAGCGAAATCTGCGGGAAAAATTACTAAAAAGACGAGCACTAAATAGTCTCAATTTTGAGGATAAGAATTTTTTTAATCCACTCGATAAAAGACAGGCGATAATCATTAAATTCTATTTCAACCTAAAATGATGAAGCTGTTTTTATTTCAGAAAAATTACTTAAAGGGTTTACATCACCCCAACAAACCCACCAAATCCGTGTCATTTCGAGTTCCAAGCCCCCGAAAAAGAGACCTCAAAGTGAAATGATAAGTTCAAATAGATTTCTTGCCGCACGTGCGGCAAGAAATCTATTTTATCATTTTTAATCAACTTGTTACAAAAACTTGTCATTGGTAAGAAGCTTGCGACTGAGAGGTCTGTCTAATAGTAAGGATTTCAGTACTTTACACAAACATGTCATTGATACCAAAAAACGTAGCGAGGCAGCCAGCCCCGATCCTTCGGGGAAGTTTTGAAAGGAGAAATCTATTTACAGTGATAACCATTATTTACATCTACAAAAATGGTAGTAGAACCATATTTCAGAAAACTTGCTTAAAAGGCCTACACCATTTTTATAATAAAATCAACGAATTCCTGCATTCATGCTTAAAATGATATCGCCGGTATTTACACCCAGGTTTTTTGCAATTACCGGGCACTTGGCTTTTAAAAGAAAGAAAACGAGCCTTCTCGTCTCAGATAAGCCTTCATAGTTTCCCTGTCCTTTGCTTATAACCATATCAGCATTTGTGAAGTAATCCAGAAACTCCCGGCTGCAACGTTCAGGGATAATCCCCGGTGCTGAGGAGCCGGAGGAGATAATATCAGCTATTTGATTTATACCTGAATCGATGGCATCCTGCAGGATTACATCGTTAATAACAGGTTTGTCGCGCACAACATAAGTTATGGGTTTGTTAATGGTTTCGATGAGTAGCCTGTCGAACACTGATTCACCGGCATTGTCGCCAAGGTAAAGGATAGTGCCTGCTTTTTTAAGTGTAGCCTTAAACTCCTCGTAATGAAAAATCGCCGGTTCTTGTACCAGTATTTTGTCGATTTCATTTTTCAAATTGTACTTTGAGCTTACACCCAAATCGATAACATTACCGGCAATGGCAAGTTTTATTGCCGTGAGCAAAGGGTCGGGTGATGACTCAACTTTAATTTTTAATTGCGGATACAAGGCCAGTGCTTCAAGGATGCTTGCTTTTTTTTGATCCTTGTATGGGTCGGCTACGCCAGTGGTTTCGGCTATTTTTTTATAAATTAAATCTGCTGTTTCGGGAGGGGTAGCATAAAGCGGAATGTCTTTAATCATGCAGCCAACCTCATCCAAAAGTTGTTTTATTTTTGCTTGGTCGTTCGTGGCTGTTCGGCCGGCACGTAAAGCTTGTTTCATAAAACACGGGATGCAGTCGAGGTATGTTTTCATTTTAATATGGTTTTTAGAAAGACCCCTTGAAGGAAGAGGATTCGGGGCTTTTTAGACTGGTTTCATAGACCACGAGTTATTATTTCGAATTTGCAGAATAAAAAAAATCAGGCAGCTGCAAAGCGAAGACAATTTGCCTTAACAGCCACCTGAATTTTTCAAATCAGATAAAAATTTGGATTAAGCGTGTTGCATAAACATGATTTGCGAGGAGGCGCTTTCAGCAGCTTTCATTAAAGGGTAGCCTGCCGGTGATGCCGTTAGCAAAGGATGCGTCCCAATTTGTGCTGTCAGTAGCGAGTTTATGCTCATTCTGTTTTGAATGATGATGCCTATGGTATTGGTGAGTTCACCAACGGACAGACCGCCATATACCTCGCCACCCAAAATTACTCCCGATTCTTTACCAACAATAAGCTTAACAAATTGTGTATGTGTATCAGAGAGTGTTCCCGGGTGTCTGTCAATCCCGTTGAATACACCCGTTACAATATCAAAACCTTCTTTGCGTGCAACATTTTCTGTAAGACCGGCAACTCCAAAGCCTGTGTTTCCCAGTGCTGTCGAAAATATTGAAATGGTTCCGCTAAATGTTTTAATAGCGCTGAGTTTAAAAAGGTTCATACCGGCTATTCTTGCTTCGGCACAAGCTGTAGATGCAAGCATAACAGGACTTGGTTTACGTGTTATAAAATCACGCTTCTCGGCACAATCTCCAACTGCAAGAATGCTGTCGTCTTCAGTGCGCATGTATTCATCCACTGCAATAAAGCCTTGACTGTTGATGGGTAAACCCATTTTTTCGGCCAAATGAATGTTGGGTTTATATCCCATGGATAGAATAACTGCATCGGCTTCCAAAATTTCACCATTCTCAAGCACTACACTTTCTACCTTTTCTTTTCCCTGAATGGCTTTAACGCCATGGCCTGTTTTAACATTTACACCTCTTTGTGTAAGGAGTTCCAGGGCTTTTACGGCAATATCTTCATCGAAAGCCATACCCAAAATGTTGGGTAATTTTTCTACCAGAATCACTTCTTTTCCTGCTTTGTTTAGTTCATCTGAAATTTCAACCCCAATAAACCCGGCACCGATGGTGATGATTTTTTTGCACTGTTTCAGTTCTGCATGCATTTCATCAAGGTAAACCTTGTTTTTGGGTACAGTAAATACATGCTTTAAATCCGTTCCCGGGAGCCATGCAGGTTTAATAGGTTCCGAACCAGTGGCCAGGATAAGTTTTGTGTAGCTAATTTCTGTTCCGCTTTTCAAAACAGCAATCTTTTCTTTACGGTTTACATCAGTAACTTCGTCATAAATAATTTTAATGCCAGAAGTTTCAAACATCTTTTCAGCAGGTAAAATATCTTTATCAGTTGAACCTACCGATCCAAAAACATAAGGGATTCCGCATGGGATAAGTGTTTTTGGCTGGAGGGTTACTACGGTGAAGGTTTTGTCGGGATATACCCTTTTTCCTGTTGTTGCAGCTACAAGGCCTGCAGCGCTACTTCCAACAACAAGCACATCTGTTTTTTCCATGATTTTATTTTTATAAATTGATTGGCAAAAGTAATGGACATACGTTCAAAACAAAATCACACACATTAAAAAAATAAATATATGATGAGTATTTCTATTTAAAGATCACAATCACAGCATTTTCATAACACTTTACAAGTTATTACAGCCGTTTTGCGCTATGCTTAGCAATGGATGAATAAAGAATATTTGGGGGTGATAATAAAAATGATTTTACCGAATTAAAGAACAGATTGTCTATTTAGAAAGATTGTTTCGATAACTGAAGGAGGGAGTTTGTTAAAATCATTCAGGTTAAATGACTTTAGTAAAATACAAAAGACTGCAAGAATACAATTTGAATGATGCGGATTTTTAGCATGGGAACACATTTAATTAGTGTCCGTCCATAAAGTCGTCATTTTTCAATAATAAAAAAATCCTCCCGCAGATTTCGCTGATTAGCGCAGATAAAATCTGCGCTAATCAGCGAAATCTGCGGGAAACATTACTAAAAAGACAGGCTCTAAATAATAACGTCCCCACACTAAAAATCAGCTCTTGGTCTATTGCTATGCCGCGAAATACTCTTCCAGCTCCTTTAGCATATTATCTGATTTAATGATGTCCTTGTAAACTTCACCTTTATCAAGCACCAGAATGCGACTGCAAACTTCGGTAACATGGTTGAGGTCGTGGCTCGAAACAAGCATAGTAGTGTCGGTGGTTTGCTTAAGCTCGTTCAACAATTTGATCAAGCGGATTTGGGTGGTGGGGTCAAGCCCGTTAAACGGTTCATCGAGGATCAGAATTTCGGGCTTTGGGAGCAGGGCAGCAGCAATACCAACTTTTTGCTGGTTACCACGCGACAGGTCTCTAATATATTTGGTTTTGCCCAAAATCTCACCATTGAAAAAGGTTTCAAAATCGGTATAAAATTTTTCAAGGTCGCCCTTGGGTAAGAGATAAACCCCGGCAATAAACTCAAAATATTCCTCGGGAGTAAGAAAATCGATGAGGTAGTTGTCGTCGAGGTAGGAGCCTGTAATTTTTTTCCATTGGGGATTTTCAGCCACATTTTCGTTGTTAATTTTTACCTCTCCGCTTGTTGCCCTTATCAAATCGATAATAAGACGGAAGAAGGTGGTTTTTCCTGCGCCATTATTCCCTACCAAACCAAAAGCTTCGCCTTTGTTAATTTTTAATGAGGGCAAATTCAAAACGAGTTGATCGTTATATTTTTTTGTTAAATCGAATGTTTCTATCATTTTGCTAATTTTTTCTGTTGATTAATATTTTTTTCTAAAGCCTTCGCCAATCAGGTACCTACGTTCCAGGAATCGGTTAACAGCAATTTTTAGTAAGGGTTTGTTGAATACGATGGCCAGCAAACCAACTACGCCGATGGCATACAGGCCGTTATCGTAATACCCGAAAGCCCAAAAGGGTAAATATATCAGGAGCGGCGCCAGCATAACCGGGAAGGAAATTAAAAACTGTGTGGCGCTTACTCCCTGGTAATTAAAGGCTGCACCTTCCGACAGGTCGAGTCGTTTTTTATTATTTGTTGACATAAGAATAACAAAAACTGAACTCACCCCCATATTGAAAAGTGCGGCTATGAAATTGATCAAAAGAATTTTCATCCCAAAATACGCATAAGGAAGTGTAAGGATAAAGGAAATGATTGTAGAGGCTACCAGCAAGTTATGCTTGGCTTTAAAATAGAGATTGAAATTGTCGATGTGCGAAAGTATGCCATCAAAATAACTGCTTTCCCAACTTAAAAGGTATTGGCCATAAATAAGGGTTACGCCACCTGTCATAAAAATACCAACAAAAAGTAACCATCCATTTTGACCGTATAGCTCGGGGTTTGGATAAAAAATGAGCCCATAAAGCAGGAAAATGGGCATAAAAACCAAGGTGCTTTTCGATCGCTTATTTCTTGTCATCAGTTTTAATTCGAGTATCATCAGGTTGCCGATTTCGCCAAAGCTCTTCAAATATTTGAAGTCGGAAACATTGCGTTTTCCCGATTTTTTCAAATTCAGGTTGTCCTCCGGATACAGATGAATGGTTAGGTCGCGGTAGTTAAGCATATATGCCAGACCCAATATCGTAGCAAAAACAATAATCCAGACAGGATTTAATAAAGCGGCTGTGAACATAAGCGATGAAACATCGGTAAGAGAAATGACCTCGAAATATTCAGCAGCAGCAATGGCCGCTACCAATACTGTAATTACGATCGTAACAGCATTGTTCCCCGAAAGGTTTCGCTTGAACAGCAGGGCAAGAAAGTTTACACTCAAAACGACCAAAATGATGGATAAAACATAAGCCGCTATCTCAAAACCTGAGTATTCCGGTACCATCTGAAAAAAGATGAATGGAGTGAAGATAAAGATGGGAAAGAAGTTAAAAGGTGCCAGAAGTGATTTCCCCAACACATAATTCACAAGCTTCGATTTTTTGATGGGCAAGTGTAAATAGGGCTGAATGGAAAGCACAGGCACTTTTTGCATGAAAAACCTGACCATAAAACCCAGTGCAAATCCATACAATAAAAAAGAGTTGAATTTTTCTACCGGATCATCAGGAAATATTTCATCGAATTCTTTACCAAGAAAAAAACTGCCGAGCATAAATTCGGCAAAAATTATGAAAAACAGGAAGCCCAGAAAAATTTTGATCCCCATGGATTGTTCCCACATGGAAGATCGCCTGGTTTCCCGCATTTCGTTTTTAACAAACCATTTTAGTAGCATATTATCATAAGTTTAGTTTAAAAAAAATTCACCTTGTTCAAAAATTACTGCCCTTCCTTTTGGTCTTGTTTCCCGCAGACCTGCCTGCCGGCAAGGCTGGTTTCGCAGATATTCGCAGATAAAATCAGTGCTAAACTGCTGGAGATTAAATGGCATCAGGTAAAAATAGTAACCCTTATTTAAGCTTGTCATTTTCCTTGTGCCTTGTTCCATCGCGGGTAGATTTCTTTTCCATATTTTTTAAAAATGCGGTGGTAAGATCAACGCCGGTTTGGTTGGCCAGGCATATCAATACAAAAAGTACATCGGCAAATTCATCAGCTAAATCCTTATCCTTATCCGATTGTTTAAACTATTGCTCGCCATATTTTCTGGAAATAATCCGGGCCACTTCACCAACCTCTTCGGTTAAAATGGCCATATTTGTCAATTCATTAAAATATCGTACACCAGTAGAATTTATCCATTTATCTACCGTTTTCTGGGCTTGTTCAATAGTCATTTTATCTTAAAATTTGAGCAAATATATTCAATGAATCCGATTAGTAGTAAATTTACGGGCTTCATTTTTTTAATGAAGGGAAATTTTACATCATCTGATTATGGAAAGAAATTATTCATTTCTGAAAAAGGCTACTTATTTTTTGGCTTTCATTATTGCTTTTACTTTTATAGTAATTGTGGCCAAAAATTTCCTGGTTCCTGTTTTCTTTGGGCTCTTAATAGGCTCCCTGCTTTTTCCGGCATGTCGTTTTATGTGCAGGAAAGGTATTCCCAAGGGACTCTCAATTTTTATTACTATCCTGTTGATGATGACCTTTATTGTCGGAATTTCATTCTTTTTTGCCGGGGAAATATCAAAGCTAACCAGCGATTTTCCTGCTTTGCGTAGTAAGGCGCTCGATAATGTAAATCAGATTTCCACTTTTATTGAAGATAATTTTGGTATTGAAACCGTACAACAAAAAAATTGGATAAGAGATCAAGTTTCAAACCTTTTTACTTCAGGTAACGATTTGCTTAATGAATTACTCAATGCCACAGCCGGTACTTTTTTTAAGATATTCATCATGCCGGTTTTTGTGTTTTACCTTTTATATTACCACGATAGGTTCAATTTTTTTGTAATGCGTATTGTACCTGATACTGAAAAAATACGTACAAATAAAATATTGCAGGAGGTGTCGTTTGTATCGCAGCGTTACCTCGGAGGGGCGTTTATTGTTGTACTGATTCTATCCGTTTTAAATTCTCTTGGCCTCTATATTATTGGACTGCAATATGCCATACTGTTTGGTGTAATTTCTGCCTTCTTCAATTTTATCCCATATTTTGGCACCTGGATCGGGGCATTTTTCCCAATTATGTTTGCCATGCTAACCGGCGATACCCCGAATCTTGCCTTATGGGTTGTGGCTTTTTTTGCATTTATCCAATTTCTTGAAAATAATATTTTAACACCCAACATCACGGGGGGTTATGTAAGGTTAAATCCGTTTATTACCATACTTGGATTGATTGCAGGCGGAATGGTTTGGGGTATTGCGGGCATGTTGCTAATCATTCCTTTTTTGGCTAGTTTAAAAATTGTGTTCGAAAATTTTGAATCCACCAGCGCACTTTCGTTTTTATTGGCCCGGCCCGCAAATGAACCCTATCAAAAGCGTGTGGATAAAATCAGGAAATTTCTTAAAGGAAAAAAGGCAAAAGACGATAACTACCAAAATCACTCAAATTGAATTCAAAAAACTTTATTTTAATTATAAAAACCCAGGCAGGTCTCGAAGAAAGTCTTGTGACTGAGGTTACTGAAGCTGGCGGCCGGGAGGTAGAGCCATTAATTCGCACCGTAAAATGCAAAGCTGATAATGATGTAATGTATCGCATTAACTACACCTGCCGAACCGCCCTGAGGGTTTTAAAGGAAGTTGATGAATTTGAGGCTGATAATGAAGAAGCATTCTACGAAGGCGTTAAGAAATTTAACTGGTTCGATTTATTAACTGTCGATCAGTCTTTCGCGGTAAATGCCACGGTAAGTAATAGTGCAATGACTCATTCGCACTATGTGGCACTAAAAACAAAAGACGCCATAGTTGATAAGTTTAGGGAAAAATTTAACAAACGGCCAAATATTGACCTGGGAAACCCTGATTTGCGCATTCAGGTTCATATTGCAGGCGTTCGTTGCACACTCCTCATCGACAGCTCGGGCGATTCGCTTCACAAGCGCGGATACCGTACAAGGCAAGGGGTGGCTCCAATTAATGAAGTGCTTGCAGCAGGAATGGTTTTATTGTCGGGATGGGATGCAAAAACCGATTTGCTCGATCCCATGTGTGGCTCGGGAACCATTGTGTGTGAAGCCAACATGATTGCCCGAAAAATCCCGGCAGGGTATTTCAGGAAAGATTATGGATTTATAAAATGGAAAGATTTTGATGGTGGATTATGGAAAAAAATTGTTGAAAATGAAAATTCAAAAATAATCCCTGCAAAATGCAAAATTTATGGTTCGGACGTGAATCAAAATGCCATTTCTCTATCACATGAAATATTGAAAAATGCCGGCTTCGAAAATGATATCGACATCAAACAGGTAGCTTTTGAAGACAGTTCACCCCCAAATGTTGATGGCGGGTTTATTATTTTTAATCCTCCTTACGGCGAACGAATTCAAAAAACCGATCTCTTTGCTTTTTATAAATTGATTGGTGATGTATTGAAATCGAAGTACGCGGGCTATGAAGCCTGGCTAATAAGCTCCGATTTCGGTGCTTTAAAAAGCGTTGGGCTAAAGACATCACGAAAAATACCACTTTTCAATGGTCCGCTCGAATGCAGGTTTGTAAAATATGAACTTTACAAAGGGAGTCGGAAAGGTATTTCATCGGGTTTGTAAGTAAATTTCATTTTATATAGTCTATCAGATCACAGTCCCAAAAAATAACCGGGTTTTATGATTTGTTAGCAACAAAGCGATTTGAGATACACCGCAGCATCTTTCCAAGCCCCAAATGCTGACTCTAAATTCAAAGCTTGTAAAAATGCTGCTACTTCTCAACATATAAAAAACGTTGATAAAAATTTAATAATTAATGTTTCTAAAAATTTTTAATTTCATTGACAGTCATTTAATTTGCAATGATGGAAAATAGAAATGAAATAAGATATTTTCGTAAAAAGCTACTTGATTGGTTTGATACCAATAAAAGAATTTTTCCATGGAGAAAGGAGAATATTGCAAATTATGAGCTTATTATGAGTGAAATTCTTCTCCAAAGAACAAGAGCAGAGACAGTTGCAAAATATTATAATACCTTTTTCAATAAATATCCTAATTGGGAGGAAATTAGAAATGCCTCTATAGAAGATTTAGAAGATATTCTAAGACCTTTGGGGTTATTTAAGCATCGAGCAAAAAGGCTTTTCAAAATAATAGAGGAATACAATAAAAAAAACGGCATTTTACCCCGAAATTCTAATGAAATAAATGATTCTACCCTTGCAACTTTGTACATCTCCAATGCTTATGAATTATTTATTCTTAACAAACGTGCTCCTTTATTAGATGTTAATATGGCTAGAGTACTGAGCAGATTCTTTAATCCAAAAAAAGTTAAGGATGTAAGAAATGAAAAAGAATTACAAGAATTTGCTAAAACAGTTATTAATGTCAAAAATTGTAAAGAATTTAACTGGGCAATTTTAGATTTTGCTGCAATTGTATGCAAATCACACAAGCCTGATTGTGTTAATTGCCCATTGAAAAGTAAGTGTAGGTTTTTCTCTAAAGAAACTGAGCGGATGGATGCAGAGGAACCACAGTTAAATATTTATTACGATAATAGAGAAGTTGAATTACAAAAAGAGAAAAAATATAGAGTACTATCACTTTTTTCTGGTTGTGGTGGAATGGATTTAGGATTTGAAGGAAATTTCATAGTCCATGAAAAAAGTATAAACAAAAGACATAATCCTGATTTCATTGGAAAAAAGGAAAAAGGAAATATGATAAGGCTAAGACCGACAAAGTTTCAAACTGTTTTTGCAAATGACATAATTAATGATGCCAGAAATGCTTGGGTAAATTATTTTCAGGAGAAAGGGTATTCTTCTGAAATATTTCATGTTGAAAGTATTGTTGACTTGGTGAAATTACACAAACAAGGAGTGAATGTATTTCCCAAAGACATTGATATTGTAACAGGAGGATTTCCTTGCCAAGATTTTAGTGTATCGGGATTAAGAAATGGATTTGAATCCCATAAAGACCATACTGGAAAAAAAATAGGCAAAAAAGATCCAACAGTTGAAACCAGGGGGCAACTTTACATGTGGATGAAGGAAGTCATTGACATTGTTCAACCAAAGATATTTATTGCTGAAAACGTGAAAGGTCTTGTCAATCTTTCAAACGTTAAAGATATAATACAGCAGGATTTCGCAAAAGCTAATGGTAATGGGTATATCGTGCTTCCCCCTCAAGTTTTGCATGCGGCTAATTATGGTGTTCCACAATCGAGAGAAAGAGTTTTCTTTATTGGGCTTAAAAAAAGTGAATTAAAAAAAGGAGTATTAGAAGAATTCGAGAAAGATACAATTTCAAAAGAATATACCCCCTATCCAATACCTTCTCATTCAAAGGATGTTAGATTTAATGGTTGTATTGAATATGTTAAATTAAAAGATATTTTCAATAATTTGGATGAACCAGAAAGCTCTTTAGATCCGTCACAAATGTATTATTCCAAGGCAAAATTCATGGGAAAACACTGTCAGGGTCAAACTGAAATTAATCCTGATGGTATTAGCCCGACAATTCGGGCAGAACATCATGGAAATATTGAATACCGAAGACTTTCATTAGAGAATGGGGGTAAAATAAAAAAAGAATTAAATAGTGGGATGAATGAAAGAAGACTTACCCCCAGAGAATGTGCTTTAATTCAGACTTTTCCTTCAGACTATGATTTCGTTATTCCATCAAACGGAAGAAATTTTTTTATAAGCCCTTCTTCTGCATACAAATTAATAGGAAATGCTGTTCCTCCATTATTAGCATATCATGTTGCAAAAAAGATAGAAAAACAGTGGGATAAATACTTTAAAGAATAATAATATGGTTATTTCAGTTAATCCAACACCTTCTCAAATAGAATTTGATGCACTATTAAATAGTGCCCTTGATTCATTGGTGTTGGAATCAAAACTTAAACAGGATGAATACTTAACATTATTGGGAAAAAAATTTGAAGGACGGGTTTTAACCCACATGAATGAACAAACACAAGGCACGCCTTTTGAGAATTCTATCGAACTAATTTCTGGTCAAAAATTTCCCGATATTATTGCTAATAAATATTATGGAATAGAGGTTAAAACAACCAAAAGAAACCATTGGACAACTACTGGAAATTCAGTACTTGAAGGAACAAGGGTTGATGGTATAGAACGAATTTACATTATGTTTGCTAAAATGGTTAAACCTGTGGAGTTCAAATGTAGATTATACGAGGATTGTCTGACGGATATTGTTGTTACTCATTCTCCTCGATATAAAATAAATATGAATCTTGATGCTGGCCAAACAATCTTTGATAAATTAGGAATTCCCTATGAGAATTTGAGAAATTCACCTAATCCAATTAGCCCCATAGTTGATTATTACCGACAGTTTTTGAAACCAGGTGAAGAAATTTGGTGGTTAGATCAAGAAGAATCTGTTTCTAAAGATTTGATTATAAAATTATGGAATAACCTAAATATCGAAACAAAAAGGCAATACATGATAAAATCCATGATTTTATTCCCCGATATTTTTAGTAATCGTCCAGATAAATTCAATAAGCTTGCGGTTTGGCTTGTGAATTTCGAGAGTATTGTTTGCCCAAACGTGAGAGATGTATTCACTGCTGGTGGACAAGGTACTATTACATGGAATAATGAAAACTACACCAACATTCCTAAGATTGTTATTAAACTAACGGATTCACTTGAACAAATAAAAATACATCTTGATAACTTTAGCCCTGAGATTTTGGAATATCATTGGCAAAAATCGATAACTGATAAATTCAAAGATTGGTTAGATTTAATTGTTGAGAATACCACGCACATGAAACTCAAACTGGATTTACGAAAATATATTGAAAAAAATATCAAATAATATGCAAGCACATTGCCAAAGCCCCATTTGCCGATGCTCAACCCAAAGCTTTGTAAAAGAGCTTGCTTTTGACAATGATACAAAGAACGCCCAGTTATTAACATGCGGAAAATGCCAATAGGTAAAATTGTTGAATCCGGTTAAACAATTCTTGCTTTTTTGAGTTAATCAAAAGGTAAAATAATTTAATATTTAGGAGAAAAAATATGTCGAACATAAGTTTTGGAGAGTATATCGAAGGGAAATCGTTCAAGGTATTGGACGAACGCCGGATGCGTGCCAGTGCAGGGGTAATGTTATTCTTAGGAATTATTGCATCTGTCAATGCTTTTATTTTGCAGAACTACATTGTAGTTACCTACATCAGTGGCTTTTTGATGTTAAATTTTATGATAGGAGTTTTTATCAATCCTAAATTTTCGCCCACCGTTATTATAGGTTATCTTGTTACCTATAATCAATCACCTTTGCCCATCGGGGCCATTCAAAAAAAGTTTGCCTGGAGCCTCGGGCTCACTTTGGCGGCAACAATATTTGTACTTTCCTTTTTCTTATTAAAGGATATCAATTTCTTCCAGCCCGTTTGTTTTTTGTGTCTTATTTGTCTTATGCTCCTTTTCCTGGAAACCTCCTTCGGGATATGCGTAGGCTGCAAATTGTATTATGTTGCCATTGGTTTAAAATTACTCAAAAAGCCGGTGGAAAAACCAAACTGCATGGGTGATGCCTGTGCTGTGGGTGAATAGTTGGGCATAATAGATATCCCTTGAAATGGCCATATTTTTAATCAAATTATTTATTTTTTCTTATGCCATTGGCATCCCTATGGGAGTGTTCCTAAGTGCCCCCCGATAGCTATCGGGGGGCACAAAAATTTACTAAGACGCATTATTCACGACACTTGATTTACATTATGTAAGGAGTTCTAAAATTAAAAAATTGTCGATTCTATGGACACTCATTTATTAGCCCGTGTCTATAAAGCCAATGCTTTTTAATAGCCCCGCCCGTCAGTTGACGAATGGGGGAAAATGAGTTGAAAGTTACCTCCCCCGCCTTGTCACTTTCATTTCTTAATTAAAAATGTTTTTTTGGATGGGATTTCCTATTTAACGAATATTGTATTTATTTAGCTTCGTTGTCATTTGCGCTTCACATTTCATTTAATGACCACCAATGACCATCAATGACTATCAATGACCATCAATGACCATCAATGACCACCAATGACTTTTAATTGAAAAAGGATTACAATGTCACAAATCTATCAACCACCTAAATAGTTACAGAAAATCTTAACTATCAATCCCACACCAATTAACAATAAGAGCAGATAAACCCAGCCGTAGAACTTCTCCGATTTTATTTTTCCGAACCAATATTCTCCAACGAAAAAGGCGATAATAATGAAAGGTAAGCTATAAAGAAAATACCAAACAACTTCGCCGGTAATATTTCCAAATGCAACGTGCCCTGCCACAACACTAATTCCCACAAAGAAAAAATAGCTTTGCAATGTTGACCTGAATTTTTGGGCAGGCCAGTTTTGAGCCGACAAAAGCATGATTACCGGAGGCCCGTTGGTGTTGTAAGCTCCCCCAAGTATTCCGCTAATAAAGCCCACAAGATAGTAGATCACCGATGGGGCTTTCGATTTTATTTTCATCTGAAAAATACGGCTTAGTGCAAAAGCGATAATGAAAATAGCAAGCACCAGGCTGATTACTGATTCGTTAATATACCTGAGGTAGATTAAACCCAGGGGAATGCCTGCCATTGCCGAAAGAACCAATTTCCAGGTTAGTCGGAAGTTGACATGCCGGCGGTTTTTAATGAGGATCATCAATGCCATCATCAGCGCAAGCAAGGCCATGAGCGGTGCAGCAATTTGAATGCTGACAACAAGCACAAGGAGTGGCATACCCACCAGCGCATCTCCAAAACCAAAGGTGCTCCTGATAAGAAAAGCTGCGAAAACAATAATAATGGTATAAAAAATGTCCATCTTAATTCTACTTTAACAGATTATGTTCAAACTGAAAAATCAATCCACTTTAACCCCATCCCTAAAGGGAGATGGATTGATTTTTCTGCATTTTACTTCCGTCAGCTGACGGATTGGGGTAAAAATGCAGAAAAATCTAATGTGTTAAAGTAGAATTAAAACGAATCTAAAATATTTTCTTTGTATCCTTTAATCGAAATCCGAAACAAATAAAACTATTTAGCTTTAATAAGTAAAATACTCACAATAATTATTAACACCTGCTGACATGAATGTCTGATGGACTCTTATGGAGAAACATCAATTTATTTCATCCGTGCATCAGTGGCTAATCTTTACACAAATGAATAAAATTGCATTAATAACCGGGGCTACCTCAGGAATTGGCGAAGCCATAGCTAGTAAATTCGCCAACAATAACATTGATCTTATCCTTACCGGGAGAAGAAAGGACAGGCTTGACACACTGAAACAAAAACTGGAAAGTGAAGCAGGAGTGCGAGTATTATGCCTCGAAATGGACGTAACCAGGCGTGAAGCTGTTAGCACTGGTATTGGAAGCCTCACAAACGATTGGAAGCTTATTGATATTCTGGTCAATAATGCGGGGCTTGCAGT
This sequence comes from uncultured Lentimicrobiaceae bacterium, assembly GCA_964593705.1. Classification (GTDB taxonomy): domain Bacteria; phylum Bacteroidota; class Bacteroidia; order Bacteroidales; family 4484-276; genus SABY01. The sequence continues at coordinate 62,047 of CAZQIV010000007.1, forward strand.
GGGTCTCGAAAGTATTCATGAAGGAGTTATTGATGATTGGGAGCGCATGATCGACACCAACATCAAAGGACTGCTCTATGTTACGCGCAACGTTTTACCGCTTATGCTTGAAAATGGTTCCGGGCAGGTGATTAACCTGGGATCGATTGCAGGTAAGGAGGTGTATCCGTCTGGAAATGTTTATTGCGCCACAAAACATGCTGTTGATGCCTTAACTAAAGGGATGCGTATTGACTTGCTTGGTAAAAATATTAAAGTATCCCAAATTGCTCCGGGTCTTGTTGAAACCGAATTTTCGATGGTAAGATTTAAAGGTGATGATGAAAGAGCGGAGGGTGTTTATCAGGGATATCAGCCGCTACTGGCCAACGATATTGCCGATATTGCTTATTATCTCACCACATTGCCACCCCATGTTTGCATCAACGATCTGGTAGTTACACCACTCAGTCAGGCCAATGCATATCTTGTAAACAAACATCAATCATGAGTTCAGTCTAAAAAGCCACCCTACCCCTAAATCCCCTAAAGGGGACTTTCCTAAACTATTGATTTTTAGGGCTTCTCCCTTTTGCCATTGGCATCCCTTCGGGGAGGGTTAGGGGTAAAAAGGGCTAAAAATCAATAGTTTAGGGTTTCTAAATTAAAATCAATAATACAAAGGCACGTTAAAAAAGTATTTAAACACTTTATAAATTGCCCAATTCGAATAGCGGCATGGATGAAAATAGTTCCTTTGCTGTTTGGCTCTTAAGATCAAAATTGAAATGAAACCACAGCGTACTGTTCTCTATTTTATTCAAAGCTTACGAAGGAAATACCTCAACGACAGGCAGTACATGATGGTACTTGCCGTTGTAATTGGATTTTTGAGTGGTTTGGCTGCTGTTATTATTAAAAACGCCGTTCATTTTATTCAGGGTGTTCTTACATCAGGTTTTGATGAAAAATATGATAATATTCTCTACATTTTTTACCCGGTTTTGGGGATTATTATTACCGTCCTTTTTATAAAATTTATATTGAGGCAATACGTGGGCGATGGTGTGCCAAGTGTGCTGTACGCCATCTCAAAAACCAAGGGTATTTTAAAAAGGCACAACATGTTTTCGTCGGTAATTAGCAGCTCATTAACGATTGGCTTTGGGGGGTCGGTTGGGTTGGAAGGGCCTACTGTGGCAACCGGTGCGGCGATCGGCAGTAATATTGCCAAAGCACTGCATCTTACTTACAAGCAAACAGTAACCTTGTTGGCCGTTGCAAGTGCCGGAGCCATGTCTGCTATTTTTAAATCGCCCATTGCTGCCATAATTTTTGCTGTTGAAGTCATCATGATCGACCTAACTGTAGCCTCACTCATTCCGCTGTTATTAGCATCAGTTACTGCCGCGCTCACTTCCTACTTTTTTCTGGGGATGAATGTGCTATATCCCTTCGAGATAGAGCAACTTTTCAGGATGAAGGATATCTGGCTTTATGTGATTCTTGGGGTATTTACCGGGTTCACCAGCCTTTATTTTACCAGGGTGTATTTGTTTTTCCAAAATTTATTCAGCGGTATTAGCAGATGGTATTTGAAACTTGCATTCGGAGGCTTGCTGCTTGGCTTGTTGATCTTTCTTTTCCCTTCGCTTTATGGAGAGGGCTACAAAGCTACTAACTCCTGCCTGCATGGTAATACCATCACCCTATTTGAAAATGGTTTGTTTTATGGCTTTAAGGATAATCTTACGGCGGTTTTTGTTTTGATGATTGTGGTGATGCTATTAAAAGTTGTGGCCACTTCGCTGACCTTTGGAGCAGGAGGAATAGGTGGAATATTCGCACCAACGCTTTTTACCGGTGCCCATGCCGGGTTGTTTTTTGCCTTGGTCTTCAACCATTTTGGTTTTTATCATGTTTCTGAAACCAACTTTGCGTTGGTAGGAATGGCCGGCCTCATTGCAGGAGTTATTCATGCACCACTTACGGCGGTTTTTCTTATTGCAGAGATTACCGATGGTTATGGCCTGTTTATGCCCCTGATGATTACCGCGGTAATATCTTACATGACCATCCGGATTTTTACCACCAATTCGATTTATACTATTCAGTTGGCCAAAAGAGGTGAGTTGATGACCCATCACCAGGATAAGAATGTGTTGTCGATGATTGATATTAAAAGGCTGATAGAGACAAATTTTAAAGTGGTTTCGTATGATGCTACCCTGCGAAATCTTGTTAATGTAATCGAAGGCTCACAACGTAATCTTTTTCCTGTGGTTGACCGTGAAGGTCAATTCCGGGGGCACGTGATACTCGACAACGTCAGGCATGTGATGTTTAAGCCTGAAAATTACGACAACATCATGGTGAAAGATTTAATGAATGTTCCGGTTTACAGAATTTCCCCTCAGGATACCGTTGAAGCTGTTGCACAAAAATTTCAGGCCAGTGGAAAGTACAATATGCCCGTACTTGACCAGGGAAAATATCTTGGATACATTTCCAAAGCCAACCTTTTTGGAGAATACCGCACCAAACTTAAAGAGGTTTCGGAGTATTAATTTTTATTTTTTGATTTCAAAACTCAAACTTTTTATACTTTTGCCGATGGAGAGCTGCCAGAGTGGTCGAATGGGGTAGTCTCGAAAACTATTGTACTCTTACGGGTACCAAGGGTTCGAATCCCTTGCTCTCCGCTAAAAGCCTGATGGACTGTTCTGTAAGGCTTTTTTTCTTTCTGTTTGTGCCATTCCATCATCAGGAATTTCCGAATGAGTAGTTTCATCAAAAATAATCATTACTACAATTAGAAAATTTGAAGTCATTTTAGTTTGGACAAATAAAAAATAATTTTACTTTTGCAGCTTTTTTAAAAAAGGCATCGGGGTGTGGCGCAGCCCCGAAAAATAGGAATCTGAGATTCCGTAATTTTTCGAGGGTTCACGATTTTCTAAAAAAATCGAA
>CAZQIV010000007.1:65095-93742 GCA_964593705.1 uncultured Lentimicrobiaceae bacterium
ATTTTAAGAAAATCGGGATAGCGTGTCCCGCTGGAGGCGGGAAGGCCGGGAGTTCGAGTCTCCCCACTCCGACAAAACAAAAGGAATCTGAATTTTTTCGGATTCCTTTTTTCATTTACAAGCCATGTATTTCACCTATATTATTTACTCACGTTCTTCAAGTAGATATTATGTTGGATCAACACAAGATGTTGAAGAAAGACTCAGACGCCATAATAGTAACCATTCCAAATCAACCAAAGGCAAAGGACCATGGACATTGGTGAAAACATTTTCTTTTAAAACCAGATCAGAAGCAATGAAACTTGAAAGTAAAATTAAAAAGCGTGGCATTCAAAGATTCTTTGACAATACTCAATAATTGAGGTAACGTGTCCCGCTGGAGGCGGGAAGGCCGGGAGTTCTCCCGAGCAATTCGGGATCCCCACTCCGACAAAACAAATGGATGGTCAAAGTACCATCCTTTTTTTATTTAAGCACTTGGCACCGAAAAATCGGAATCTGAGATTCCGTAATTTTTCGAGGGTTCACGATTTTCTAAAAAAATCGAAGATTTTAAGAAAATCGGGATAGCGTGTCCCGCTGGAGGCGGGAAGGCCGGGAGTTCTCCCGAGTAATTCGGGATTCTCACTACGACACTAAAAATCAAATGGTTACATAATGAAAATTGTGTAACCATTTTTTATGTGCATACAAATGCACATTTAAACTGCAAGATAATTTTTCTCTCATTCCATTATTTCCTTTTCCATGTATTTAATATGATACCATTTTCTACTAGGGTTTAGGGAAAACACAGAAGGTTTCCCTTATCAGGATCGGAATAAAAAATCATTTTTGGAACATTGGAAACCTTATTTTTCCATTTTTAACCTTCGTGGAAAAAAACCAGCATTAAAAATTAACCCTGCCTCGCGGCAAGGCGGGCTTATTACCTTATTTTAAACCATGATCCAGAAAATAAGGTTTTATGAATTCTCAATGATTAAGTTGCTCTGTTTTCACCGAAAAGCGAAGTTATTTAATTGCTTGTCAATTGGCCAATGGTGTTGGCTTTTGCATTCATCTTGCACCCGATAGGGTATAATTCTTTCTATATTTATTAAATCATACCCGATGGGGTATAATATGCAAATAAATAATATTTTTACACCCGAAAAGGTATAAAATATGAAATTGAATGAATTCGTAAAAGAAAGAAGAAATGCGGTAAAGCTTACACAGCCTGAACTGGCCCAGAAAGCAGGCGTTGGGCTTCGTTTTCTGCGGGAACTGGAACAAGGCAAAGAAACCTTGCGTTTAGATAAGGTAAACCAGGTTCTGCAATTATTTGGCTACGAAGCAGGCCCCATCAAAAAAAATTAAATGATGAATAGAACATTATGGTTTTCGGTGTTTGTCGTTTTATTGTTTTTCGTTTTTGTAAAAGCGAATGCAACCAATGATTCACTGGTTTTTAAAAACGGAAATATTATGCTTGGTGAGATCAAGTCGATGGATAGGGGCGTTTTGATTTTTGAAACTGATTATAGCGACAAAGATTTTAACATCGAATGGAAAGGGATTGGCGAAATATACTCCGACAATTTTTTTTTAATCTCCGTTTCAGATGGTTACAGATATAATGGCAGTTTTTATTCGATTGATACTTCGGGAACAATTATAATAAACGGGGAAGATGGCTTGACCCAAACCAGGCTTGTAGATATCGTGTTTATTAAATCGCTTGACCAGGATTTTTGGAGTAGGGTTTCGGCTTCCATTGATTTGGGATTTAATATCACAAAAGCCAATAACCTTCGGCAGTTTAATACACGAGCCAATCTTGGTTACCTTGCCGATCGCTGGTCGGTCGATGGTTCGGTAAGTTCCTTGCTGTCGGCGCAGGATGAGGTAGAATCGATAAAAAGAACTGATGGGAATGGAACATATACTTTGTTTTTGTCCAAAGATTGGTTCCTGCCTGCCTCTTTAAGCTTTTTATCTAACACCGAACAAAAACTTGATATGCGTTTATCTGGAAAGTTGGGTATTGGTAAATATGTTATTCATACCAATCAATCGTATTGGGGTTTTTCAACAGGCTTTTCATACAATAATGAGAAATACGCCAACGAAATTGAAACAAGAAGGAGCTGGGAAGCATACCTTGGAACAGAACTTAACCTTTATGATATTGGTGATCTGAGTTTAATCACCAAAGTTGTTATTTATCCCGGATTGACTGATACCGAAAGGTTTCGTGCGGATTTTAACTTTGATTTGAAATATGATCTTCCAATGGATTTTTATATTAAAATAGGGACTACCTTAAACTACGATAACAAACCTGCCGAAGGAGCCAGTGAGGCGGACTACGTGCTGCAAACAGGCTTAGGTTGGGAATTGTAATAAATTAATATTTTAAACAATGAATGTTTGCTCTCGAAGGATATAGTTGCAGAGGCAAAACATTTTGTACTTTTGCGGCATGGAATCACAACGACAATTAAAAATATCGAAAATGCTGCAACGCGAGATTGGCGAGATTTTTCAGCGCGAAGTAGCAGGTAAATTTGGCGGGGCATTAATCACAGTAACAAAAGTAAATGTTACCCGCGACCTTTCAATAGCGAGAGTATATTTGAGCCTCTTTGCTACAAATGACAAACCGGGACTAATCGAAACCATTAAATCGCATGGTGGCGAAATCAGGTATAATTTGGGTAAAAGAATTAAAAATCAAGTCCGCCATATACCACAACTGGAATTCTTCCTGGACGATTCACTCGATTACATCGAGAATATCGACAGCCTTTTAAATCAAGATTAAAAAAATAACTCATGGAATACGATCCGATAAAACGAAGCCTTGGCGGAATTTTTAACCGCACACCCACAGCACGAAAACTATTTTACCGCCTCCTCGATACATTGCTGCTCAGAACCTGGCATGTGAAAAAGGCCGTTAGAAAATTTGCAAAAAATGCCGGGAAAAATGTTCATGTTCTCGATGCAGGTTTTGGCTTTGGACAATACGTGTATTACACCGGGAAAAATTATCCCGACTGGAAAATTTTAGGTGTGGATGTTAAAACAGAACAAGTTGAAGATTGCAGGGATTTCTTTGCAAAGATTGGGTACAAGAACGTGGAGTTTGAATATGCCGACCTCACCAGGTTTGTCAGGGGCAATGCCTACGATCTGGTTTATTCGGTTGATGTAATGGAACATATCGAAGAAGATGTTCAGGTATTTAAAAATTTGAATCAATCGATGAAGAAAGGTGGAATGTTGGTCATTTCAACGCCTTCCGATCAGGGCGGTTCCGATGTGCATGATCACCATAAGGACGAAGGTTATCAAAATGACGGCTCAGCTTCTTTTGTTGATGAACACGTAAGGGATGGCTATAATATTGATGAAATTCAGGAAAAGCTAAAATCAGCAGGATTTTCGCGCACGGAAGCACAATACACTTATGGATGGCCCGGAAAAATTTCCTGGAAGCTATCCATGAAATGGCCAATTTTGATGCTCAAAACTTCAAAGATTTTCTTTGTTATTCTTCCTTTCTATTATTTACTGACCTATTGGTTTGCATTAATAATGAATGTTTTGGATGTAAAATTGAAACATAAAACAGGCACCGGCCTGCTGGTGAAGGCGTGGAAGTAGCAGTCGGCAGTCCTCAGTAGGCAGTCCTCAGTAGGCAGTTCTCAGTTGGCAGTCGGCAGTCCTCAGTCGGCAGTCTTCAGTCCTCAGTCGGCAGTTAGGAGTCTTTTAAAATAATAATTGACTATAAATGACAGTGAAACAAAATGACGGCGAAGCCCAATGCCGAAAAACCCGAAATCTACGATTTCATAGTTTTTCGAGCATCCCTGCCTCGCTTTAACAATAGCCTACGCTGGCGAGCAAGGCGGGTTCGAAAAATTACGAAAATTGTCCGTAGGACTCCTTTGGAGAAAATTTTCAATTAACGATTAACGATTAACAAATAACAAATAACTAATAACTAATAACTAATAACCAATAACTATTATCCAATAACCTATTTTCCCATCAAATCATTTCCATTCTATATCGCACGCAGGTACTTGTTCGCCAAAAAGTCGCACAACATCATCAATGTGATTTCAGGAATTTCCTTGCTTGGTGTTACTGTGGGTACGATGGCGCTAATTATTGTACTTTCTGTTTTTAATGGATTCGAGCAGCTTATTGTATCACTTTTCAACTCCTTTAACCCCGATCTTGTAATTACTACAAAAAAGGGAAAGACTTTTCATTTTGATGATTTCCCATCCTCCGAAATCAAATCGATCCCGGGCGTTTATGTGCTCACTCAGGTAGTTGAAGAAAACGCCTTGCTGAAATACCGCGACAAACAATACATCGCCACCATCAAAGGAGTAAGCGATGAGTTTGAATCGATGACCGGTTTGGATACCATGCTCATTGAGGGAACATTTAATTTAACCGAACGTGGCCATCCCCGCATGATTATGGGGGCCGGGGTTTCATATTATCTTGGCGCCAACCCCAAAGATATTCTCAACCCCATCACGGTGTATTTGCCGCGCAGGGAAGGAAAAATGAGCGCCAGTGTTGATCAGGTCTTCAAAAGTAAGCCGATTTTCCCTTCAGCCATTTTTTCTATTCAACAGGATTTTGATACAAAATATGCAGTGATTCCCATCGCGTTTGCCAGAGACCTGTTGGATTACACCGATGAAGTTACCGCGGTTGAACTTGGCGTGGAACCCGGGTTTGATGTAGATAAGATCAAGAAAAGTATTAAAGAGGTTTTAGGAAGTAACTATGTTGTGAAAAACCGATTCGAACAACAGGAATTGCTCTATAAAATAATGCAATCAGAGAAGTGGGCCATTTTCCTCATCCTTACTTTTATCCTGATTATTGCAACATTTAATGTAATAAGCTCCCTAACTATGCTAATCCTTGATAAGAAAAAAGACATTGCTATTTTGCATAGTATGGGTGCTAACAATCAATTAATCAAGCGAATTTTTCTCTTGGAGGGAACCATGATTTCGATTGGAGGCGCTATGCTGGGTTTGATATTGGGCGGCTTGATTAGTCTGCTGCAACAGGAATTTGGAATTATCAGCCTGGGTGGCGGGGGAGGAACTTTCGTTGTGGATGCTTATCCCGTTCAAATCCAATTACTGGATTTTGCAATCGTATTTGCTACTGTAATCATTTTAGGATTGATCGCCGCATGGTATCCGGTAAAACAAATATCCTCAAAATATCTCCTCCAAAAACTGTAATACTTAACACTTTTTTAACAAGCTACTTTTTGGTAAATCAAACGCTTAGTATTTAATTTACGAATTAAAGCAACCATCACAGAAAATCGCACCTGAATAAGGTGAATTTTTTGGTGGGAAAATAACATTAAAGATATTTAAATCAGTGTTGTATGTTAGGATTTTACAACTAAAAATTTTACTTTTGCAGGCTTGAAAAATTCAAAATCAATTACATATTTTTTTAACTCAATTTGCTTACTATGTTCAACTCTTTAAAACGAAAAACATTGATTCCATACCTTATGGTTATGGGATTTTTTATTATCACTTCTGCTTCAATTGCGCAGGTTGTGGTGCTAAATCAAAATGAAACAAAAATTGAAATTACTGAAAATACATACACTCTTCTCAGCCTCAAAAACACGATTTCTGAGATTTCAGCTTTTGATGTAAAAGCATCAGAAGGCGAATTCAGTCAAATAAGGGTTGATGGTTACGGTTACTCAACCACCATTGGCGAACCTAAGCTTCCGGTGCTTAAAAAATTGATTGAGGTTCCATTGCAATCCGATTACAACATTAACATTACCTACGATAGCTTTAAAGATTATACACTGTCTGATCTTGGGATACAATATCCAATCATTCCCGTTCAGCCCTCACTTTCAAAAAGCGATAATCCCGAAGATGTAGAATTCAGAATGAATAAAGACATTTACAATACTGATGGATTTTTAGGAAACCAATTGCTTGTTGTTGATCAGCTTGGACTAATGCGTGGTGTTAATATTGCCAGGGTTGAAATTTCGCCGGTTCAATACAATCCGGTTAGAAATACCATTAGGATTTATGAAAACCTGGAGGTAAATATCGAATTTGACGGGGCAAATGTTCCCGAAACTATCCATTTTAAAGATTCAAAAACAAACCGCTACTACAAGAGTGTGAGCCGAATGTTTTTCAATTATAAAAACTCACCAACCGATGAGCTTTTTGAAGATACACCGGTTACCTATATTATTGTTTCCGATCCAATGTTCGAGGAATCTATGCAGCCTTTTATCGAATGGAAAACAAAAAAAGGATTTAAAGTTGTTGAAGCTTACACAAATAACCCCGAAGTTGGAACCACAACATCGAGCATAAAGACCTACCTCGAAGGTTTTTACAACAATCCTCCAGCAGGTTTTAATCCGCAGACTTTTGTACTGTTTGTTGGTGATGTTGCCCAAATCCCGACCTTTAACGGCAATGCCGGAGGCCATGTTACCGATCTTTACTATTGCGAATATACCGGAGACCTTTTCCCTGAAGCTTATTATGGCAGGTTCTCTGCTACCAATTTAACGCAGCTTCAACCCCAAATTGATAAAACATTAGAATACGAACAATATACTTTCCCCGATCCATCATTTTTGGATGAGGTGGTGATGATTGCCGGAGCTGATGCCTCGCATGGCACAACCTGGGGCAACGGCCAGATCAACTATGGGACAACTTATTATTTTAATGCCGAACACGGACTCAACGCACATATTTATCTACAACCCGAACCGGGTGGTGGAAACTATTCGCAAAATATACAACAAAATGTATCTGATGGTGTGTCTTATGCCAACTATACCGCACATTGCAGCACTTCGGGATGGGCCGATCCTAATTTTGTGATAAGTGATGTTTCAGGCTTGACCAATGCGCACAAATATCCCTTAATGGTTGGTAACTGCTGTTCTTCCCTCGAATTCCAAACCGATTGTTTTGGTGAAGAAGTATTGCGTGCGCCACTCAAAGGCGCTCTTGGTTATATCGGAGGTTCAAACAGTACGTATTGGGATGAAGATTTTTGGTGGGGTGTTGGTTTTGAAACAGTATCAGCCAATCCCACGTACAACCCGGAACATCTTGGGTCTTATGACCGTACATTCCACGATCAGGCAGGTGTTGACATGGAAGATTGGTATGTTACACAAGGACAAATGCCTGCCGCAGGAAATCTTGCCGTAACACAGGCAGGTGCTGATTTGGAAGAATATTATTGGGAAATTTATCACCTGATGGGAGACCCTTCATTGATGATTTATTTCTCTCAACCACCTGTTTCAAATACATCTTATGCAGGGTTGATGCCTGTTGGTTCAGCTACCTTTACTGTAAATACTAATCCTTACGCTTATGTTGCTATCTCCAAAGAAGGTGTTCTTTATGGAACAGCTATGGCTGATGGTGATGGTGTTGCAGAAGTAGTTTTTGAAACTCCCATTACAGTGCCTGGTGTTGCCGATGTTGTAGTTACCGGACAAAACCTGATGCCTTTTATGGGCGAGCTTACTGTTGCATCTCCTGACGGAGCTTATGTTTTACTTGATGAGTTTGAAGTAAACGATAACAGCGGAAATCAAAATGGAATGGCAGACTATGGCGAAACTTTTAGTCTTGATATTGCCATGAAGAATCTTGGATCAGAAGTAGCACAGGATGTGGAATTAACACTCACAAGCGAAGATGAATATGTTACCATCAATGTTGCCACAGCTAACTTAGCAAATATTAATCCTGACGAAATTATTAGTTTATCAGATGTTTTTGATTTATCTTTTGCTGATAATATTCCTGATGAGCATACTGTTGGTTTTACACTGGATGCCAATGATGGTACCGATTCATGGATAAGCAGCCTTGCAATAAAAGGCCATGCGCCGGTTCTTAATTATACAGGCATTACCATTCTTGATCCTACAGGAAATAACAACGGAAAAGTTGATCCGGGTGAAACCGTAGAAATTTTAGTTTCGATGAATAATTCAGGAACTGCTGAAGCTTACAATGTAATGGGAACTTTATCATCATCCAGTTCATTTATTACAGTTAATACCACTGACCCACAAACTTATGGTGATGTTGAACCTGATGGTTTCGGTATGGCTTCCTTCGAAGTGTTTGCTGACGAAAACACGCCCGCCGGACAGGTGGCCATGTTTAATGTTGACTTTGAAGGCGACATGGGAATTATTGGAGCAGGTGAGTTTTCAATTGTTGTGGGTCAAATTCCGGTTATTATTATTGATCTTGACGAAAATAATAACTCGGCCAACTTAATTTTAACTGACATCGAGGAGTTGGGTGTTGCTGCGGAATTAACTACATCTTTCCCCGCCGACCTCAATTTATATTCATCCATATTTGTTTGCCTTGGTATTTATAGTAATAATTATCAGCTTACCAGTGCTGAAGGTAACAGTTTAGCTGAATACCTGAATAATGGTGGAAATCTTTATATGGAAGGTGGTGATACCTGGTATTATGATGATCAGACTGCTGCACATGAAATGTTTGGAATTAATGGAAGCAGCGATGGGTCAAGTGATTTAGGGACGATAAATGGTGTTGCAGGAACATTTACAGAAGGCATGTCGTTTAATTATACCGGCGAAAATAACTGGATTGATCATCTTGAAGCCACAGGTTCGGGAGAAGTGATCCTGAATAATGAAAGCCCCGCTTACGGTTGCGCTGTAGCTAATGATGCCGGCTCATACAACACCATCGGTGCATCGTTTGAATATGGTGGACTGGATGAAACTTCAAGGGCTGTGCTCATGGAAAAGTATCTTGAATTTTTTAATGTTCTTGGAGCAAATACAATGAATTGTACCATGTCAGCCAATCCTTCTGAAATTTGTCGGGGTGAATCATCTCAACTTAATGTACAGGTTTATGGCGGAACAGGAAATTACAATTATTTGTGGTCTCCTGCTGATGACCTTAACAATCCAAACATTCAAAACCCTGTTGCTACACCAAACGAGTCGATTATGTATTCTGTTACCATCACAGATATGACATCCGGCGATGAATTGCTTGATGAGATGTGGCTCGTAGTAATGGAAGTTCCTGAAGTGCCAACAATTTCACAGGTTATTTCAAATTTGGTTTCAAACGCCCAGTTTGGCAACCAGTGGTATAATGATGATGGTGCTATAAGCGGAGCTACCGGCCAGATATTTACTCCTTCTGTTACAGGAAATTATTACAGCATTGTTACCAATAATTTTGGCTGCCAATCCGAAAAGTCTAACGTACTCTACTTCCAGCCAACATTTATCGATGAACTTGCCGAGCAGGGTTCCTTAAGGGTTTATCCCAATCCTGCAATGGATGTGGTTAATATCGATTTCCTTGTCGAGAAAAGCGATTTTGTTACTGTTTCACTGCTTAATGCTTTTGGCCAGACAATGCATATTGAGCAGTTGAAAGATTTTTCCAGAATCGGCATTAATACCATCAAACTCGACTTATCATTGTTTAGCAGCGGAGTTTACTACATTAAACTCCAGGATGCTGAAAAAACAATCACGAAAAAGATACTTTTAGGTAATTAAAAATAATAAGACCGAATTTATTTCGGTCTTATTCCATTTTATATAAAAACTTAATCAAACGAAAATTAAATACTTATTAACTTTTAAATAATTTAAGCATGAGAAAACTCTTATTTAGTTTATTTACTCTTATCAGCTTTATCAGCGTTATGGCTACAAATGGCTATGATGTTAAACTAAAGCAAACTACTAACACCACTAAAACCATCCAATTTACAGTTAACGATTTCGATTTGAAATCTGTAAATTATAATGGAACAACATTTACCAAAATTTTATTTGATGGTAAAGTGCTTACAAAAGAAAATGGATTTGCCGAATTGCCATTCATTAATGCGAATATTCAAATCAATCCTGTAAATAATCTTTCAATGGAAGTAAATCCATTGTCATATACCGACTACCAACTGGATTATCCTTTGGTGCCTTCACGTGGCGTGATTTACAGAAATCAGGATCCTGCACAAATTCCTTACGAAATTGCTCCTGAATCTATGGTTGATTCCTTCTTTCCCGAATCAATTGCTCAAACTACTGAGCCTTACATTATAAAAGATGTTCGTGGTACCACTGTTTATTTTTATCCTTTCCAATACAATGCAGTTACACAAACTTTAAGGGTTTTCAACGAAGCTGAAGTTGTTTTAACCGAAAATAATGATGAACCGGTAAACCCACTTTATCATTCATCCGGTAAAAATTTCCCCGAAATGGAAGCCATCTATACTTCTGTTTTTATGAACTACGAAAGCAATACCGATGATTTGGCTGTTGCCGAAACCGGAGATATCCTTGTAATTACCACCGCAAGAGATGAAGATGCTATGCAGCCTTACATCGACTGGAAAATGGAAAAAGGGTATGATGTTTACAAAGAAGTAGTTGCTACAGGAACAAATGTAAAAAGTCTAATTCAGACAAAATATAACGAAAACAACGATATTATTTATGTTCAGCTTGTTGGCGACTGGGCCGATATTAAAAGTGATTTGGGTGGTGGCGCTAATGCCCCAACGGATCCGATGCTGGGTTGTGTTGTGGGTTCAGATTATTTTCCTGAAATTGCCATTGGCCGTTTTTCTGCAGCCAATGCAGCACAAGTTACCATTCAGGTTGATAAAACAATTAATTACGAAAAAAATCCTTCCGGAGATTGGTACAACAATGCCATCGGCATAGCCAGTAACCAAGGAGCCACCAACGGCGATGATGGTGAAATTGATTATGAGCATATCGATGTTATATATAATAACAAACTCGATTCTTTTACCTACGATCAGATGAGTACAGCATACGACCCATCAGCAAACTCAACCATGGTTAAAAACTATGTAGAGCAAGGTGCCAGTATTATTAACTACTGTGGCCACGGTTCTCAAAATTCTTGGGGTTCTTCAGGATTCAGCAGCACAAACGTTAACCAGCTCACCAATGGCGACATGCTACCGTTCATCTTTTCGGTAGCTTGTGTAAACGGGGCTTTCCATTCAGGCGATTGCTTTGCCGAAGCATGGCTTCGCAAAGAAAATGGTGGCGCTATTGTATCCTTGATGGCTACCATCAACCAGCCCTGGCAACCACCAATGCGTGGTCAGGATTATTTTAATGACATCCTAACCGGTGGTTACGATTATACTTCAAACCCCGGTAGTGGAATAAGTACTGATGAAGGACGCACTATCATCGGTTCGATTGTTGCCAACGGTTTGATTCTAATGTACACCGAAGCCAATGGTGGTGAAGATTTGGAAACGTTACAAACATGGACAACATTTGGTGATGTCGCCTTGCAGATTAGAACAGATGAAGCTGCAATGGTTACGCTTTCAAACAATGTAATGCTTGTTGGTGCTGACTTCGAAACCACTGTAAATGTTGCCGGTGCTCCTTTTGAAGGCGCTATGGTTGCACTCTCACAAAATGGTGTTTACGCAAGTGCCTACACTGATGCAAGTGGTATGGTTACCGTTCCTAATAATTTCCTTCCGGGAGATGTTACAATCGTTATAACCGCCCTTAATGCCGAAACAATTTACGAAACCATTCAATGCATTCCCCCAACCGGCGCTTATGTAATTTTTAATGCTGCTGAGGTTAACTCTGAATCAGGCATGTTGGTTTATGGCGAAACTTCTACTTTGAATATAGCAATGAAAAATGTTGGTGTTGCCGATGCCACTGATGTTGAAGTTACAATAGCTACCGATGACATGTATGTTACTATTACCGATGCCACTGAAACAATTGGATTTATTGGACCCGATGCTATTGTTATGATGGACAATGCTTTTGCAGTTGAGGTTGCCAATGATATTCCTGATGGACATGGTATAACTTTTACAGTTACCGCCGTTGGTAGTGAAACATGGGAAAGCTCGTTCTCTTTAACAGCAATTGCCGGCATACTTGAATATGCCGATTATTACATTATGGATTTGGAAGGTAATAATAACGGAAAACTCGATCCGGGTGAAACTGCTCAATTGATGGTCTCTATTGCCAATGCCGGCGGTGCCGAAGCAATGAACGTAATGGGCGAAGTACTTACAAACGATGCCTATGTTTCAGTAACTACAGGTGAACTTGAATTTGGTGGTATCGCTGCCGGCGAAAATGCAGAGATGAGCTTTTCAGTAACTGCCGATGAAGGTACTCCTGCAGGCCATATCGCATCATTCGATTTTAATTTTACCGCCGATAAAGATTTGGCAGGCTCTGATTCATTTATTGCGGTAGTTGGCCAGATTCCTGTTTTGATTATCGATATGGATGAAAATAACAATTCAGCACCTGCAATTGCAGCTTCACTCGATGATATTGGTTTATCTTATGAAGAAGCTTCAGGTCTGCCTGCTGACTTAAATCTCTATTCCTCAGTTTTCCTTTGTCTTGGTATTTATTCTAATAATACTCAACTCTCTAATAGTGATGGCCAGGCCCTGGCTGATTATCTGAATGCCGGCGGAAGTCTTTATATGGAAGGTGGTGATACCTGGTATTACGATGACCAAACTCCTGTTCATGCAATGTTTGGCTTAACCAGTTCCTCAGATGGATCTAGTGACCTCGGTACAATTCTCGGTGTTGCCGGAACTTTTACCGAAGGAATGACCTTTAATTATTCCGGCGAAAATAACTGGATTGATCATCTTGAGGCAACTGATGGTGTATTGATTCTCAAAAATCAATCGCCTGATTACGGAACTGCTGTGGCTCATGATGCCGGATCTTACAGCACTATTGGCGCATCACACGAATTTGGTGGACTTGCCGAAGCTAACAGAACCAGCTTGATGGAAGCATATCTTGATTTCTTTGGTATGATGCCAAGCTCGCTGGTTGCCGGATTTAGTGCAAATACCACCGAAGGATGTGCAGGGATGGAAGTAGAATTTACTGATGCTTCTTTTGGCGCTACATCATGGAACTGGAGTTTCCCCGGAGGATATCCTGAATCTTCAATCGAGCAAAATCCAACTGTTAATTATAGCACCGAAGGTTATTTTGATGTTACCCTTGAGATTTCTGATGGAAGCGCTACCACTTCGATGACCAAGAGCAATTACATTACAGTAATGGATGTTCCTGATCAGGCCGGCCCTATTGATGGAGAATATGAAGTAGCAATGGGTGAAACAGAAGATTATCACGTGGATGCTATGGACAACTGTACCCTTTACAACTGGGTAATTACCCCTGAAGATGCCGGTACAATGGAAATTAGCATGAACAGTGTAACCATTACCTGGAGCGATTCCTGGATGGGTACGGCCATGTTGAAAGTTTGTGGCGGTAACGATTGTGGTATGGGTGAATTCTCAGAAGATTTTGAAGTAATGGTAATGGATCCAACCGGTATTTATGAGTTAAATAGCAATACTGTTGGAATTTATCCAAACCCGAATACAGGACACTTTAGCCTTGAACTTTCTTCGATAGAAGCTACAAGCTACCAGGTGAAACTCGTAAACTCATTGGGTGTTGAAGTACTCAGCAAATCAATTGAAATAAACAGAAATTACACCGAAAGTATTGATGTATCGTCAGTAGCTGAAGGTGTTTATTATTTATTTATGAAAAATGAAAATGCAACTGTTGTTGAAAAAATCATCATTCAAAAATAGTTAGCTTAATCAAATATTATATGGCCGGTAATTAATTTATTATCGGCCATTTTTTTTATCTTTGCTTTATGTAAAAAATGAATAGTACCAATAATAATTCTTTGGAAAACGATTTTTATTTATTAAAGATTTATTTGGTATAAATGAGGGTTTATCAAAAGATTTTTAAGTCGCTGTCCTCTTTACTACTAATAAAAAGTATTTTTAAGAAGATGGGGTGCATTTTGACAGACAGACCTCTCAGGCGCAAGCTCCTTCGAGGTGACAAGGACTTGGGGATTTGGGGGTGTGTGAAAGTGGGCGCAAAGCGCCCACTTTCACACACCCCAAGCGAAGCCTTCATCTTGTCATTTCGACTAAAAAACGCAGCAAAGCAGCCTGCCCCGATTCTTCGGGGAAGTTTTTATGGGAGAAATCTATTCTAAACAGGAACAATGTATTGAATTTACAAAATAGGGAGTAGAATCAAAAAAATGAAAATTTCTAAACTAAAATTAACAAATATGAAAACAATTCTTTCAATCACTATTGCATTACTTTTCACTGTTAGCTCATTTGCACAGGAAAAAACAAATGTTGAAACATTTAAAACCTTCCTTGATGGAATAGTCGATTTTCAGACTGTTAACATCAACAATGCTGAGCCCTTGGTGGATATTACAGGCCTGGCCGATAGCAAAGCTGATAAAAAAATTATGCTGACAAAGGAGAATATCCAGTCAGCCATGGATGAGATTGGTAAATATAAAAATGCCATTATTATTGTTGGGCTACATACCATTGTTAAAATTACAGATGCACCAAATTGTCAACAATCAGGTTCGTGGGGCGCTTGTATGCCCTTTGGCAAAGGTTTAATCCAAAAATTCGGAATTTTAGAACAAAAGGAAAATTACATCAATTATATTATTGGTATTCCTGATGGCCAGGAAAGAACTTTGTACTTGTTTAATTAACACAAGATTTAATTCCTGTTTATAAAGCCAATGATATTTTGATTGTAACTATTTAGGTGCTTTTTATCAGCTCTCATTAAAATGGCCACTTCCTTATACCCCCTCTAACTCCCCCTTGAGGGGGAGGATGCCAGCGCACTGGACGCTGCTGCGGCTTGTGCGGCGGGTCTCCCTTTTCGCCAGCTGGCGGAGAAGGGGTCGGTGTCGAGACGAAGTCTCGTGCATGCACGAGCAAAGCTCGGCAGGATGGGGTCAAGATGACGAGGAATTAGATTCTGCCACCTAAATAATTACTTTTGATTTAAGATTAACGATTAATGCCGAGCTTTGCTCGAGCATCCGTGCCTCGCCTACACAGAAGCCACATAGTGCGGCAAGGCAGGCTCGAAAAATCACGAAAATCGTCCGAAGGACTCCTACGGAGAAGATTTTCTATTTTTCGGGACAATTAACCATCACTAATTAAATCCTTATGTCCCCATCCTTTTTCAGGGAGCTTGATTTGAAATTGCCAACCGATTATGCTGCTGAAGAACTTCAAAAGAAAATCGCGAAAAAACTTCATATCAAAAATTTCAACTACGAAATTCTAAAGCAAAGCCTTGATGCCCGCCGTAAACCGGATGTATTCTGGCAAGCCAAACTCAGGGTTTTTTCGGAAGAATTTAACGGAGGACAGGAAAATAAACCCACCCCCGGGCTTGAAATTCCATTTAAAAAAAGAAGCAGCAAAGTAATTGTTGTGGGCAGTGGCCCTGCCGGATTTTTTTCAGCTTTTGTATTGCAAAAAGCCGGATTTGAGGTAAGGCTCATCGAAAAAGGACCCGAAGTAAATCAACGTTTTAAAGATATTTCGGGCTTTGAAAAAGGAGAAACAGATTTTAAGGACAACTCAAACTACTGCCACGGAGAAGGGGGTGCAGGAACATTCTCCGATGGAAAGCTGACTTCCCGAACCAAAGGCATTGCCATCGAAAAAACCTTTGTTTTCCAAAGTTATGTTGATGCCGGTGCCCCGGATGAAATACTTTATCTGGCTAAACCTCACATTGGCAGCGATAAGCTCCGTGTGGTGATTCCTAATCTGCGGAAGCAATTCCAAAGTTTAGGAGGTAAAATACTTTTCGATACAGAAGTAACTTCGATAAATTTAAAAGATATTCAATGTAAAAGTGTGGCAACAACAAACGGGGAGTTCCCTTGCGACATTCTCATTGTAGCCCCAGGCCATTCTTCCTACAACACCTACAGGATGCTTTCTAAAAGTGGTGTTCAATTTCGTAGCAAACCTTTTGCACTGGGTGTTCGCGTTGAACATTCGCAGGAGCTAATCAACATTTCGCAATGGGGAAAGCCGAAGTTTCCCGGTTTAAAAGCCGCCGATTACAAACTTACACACACTGCATCCAATGGCCTGCCGGTTTATTCGTTTTGCATGTGCCCGGGGGGAAAGGTTGTTCCATCAGCACCGGCTGCCAAACAGAATATTGTAAATGGGATTTCCGATTATGCCCGAAGCTCTGCTTACGCAAATTCAGCAGTTGTTGCCGGGGTGCATCTCGATAATCTTCTTAAAAAACAAGTAGGCTTTGAGGAATCCCTCCAATGGATGGAACAGCTCGAACAAAAAGTATTTGAAATTTCAAGGGCTTATAATGTTCCCGGAGCAGGGATTCAGGATTTTTTGTCGGATAAAGTTTCACAAAGTATCCCGGAAAACAGTTTCCCTTTTCAGGTTTTCCCTTATGATTTTAAAGCCCTCCTGCCCGCCGAAATAATTTTTGCACTTAAAGAAGGTCTGCAAAACTTCACCCGAAAAATTCATGGTTTTGAAACCGGCATTCTGCTTGGCCTCGAAAGTAAAACCTCCTCACCCGTGCAGGTAATCCGCGATGAACACAGACGTTGCGAAGGCTTTGAAAATATTTATATTGTCGGCGAGGGTAGCGGCTACGCCGGAGGAATTACCAGTTCGGCAGTGGATGGGGTGAAGGTAGCGATGGGGATTATTGAAAGTTATTAATAGTCATTAGTGGTCATTGATAGTCATTGATTGTCATTGGTGGTCATTGATGGTCATTTGTAGTCATTGATGGTCATTTATAGTCATTGGTTGTTTATTGACATTGGTTGTTTATTGACATTTAGTAAATCACAATAAATTACGCCGCAGGCAAATGACGCGAAGCAAATAACGTGCGAAGCACAAATGACAACAAATGACACCGAAGGTAAATGGCAATAAATTATGGCGAAGCCAATGACATCCGCCAGCTGGCGGATAAATTACGGGAAGCAAATGCCGAAAAAACATCCCGAAGGGTCGGGATTTGATTTCATATTTTTTCGAGCATCCCTGCCTCGCTTAAACAAAAGCCTACGCTGGCGGCAAGGCGGGCTCGAAAAGTCACGAAAATTGTCCGAAGGACTCCTTTGGAGAAAATTTTCTACTTTTCGGGATGACAGCAAAGCTGATTTTTCATTCCACAATCAAAATAAAGAATTATGAAACCTAAATTTGCCACTTCTCTACACAAAGAAATTTTCACTACCCTGAAACCTTTCGAAGAAATTGAGTTTGAAGGGTATTCATTCCCACATTTCAATAAAATCAGGGAAGCCTTAGAAAAAGCGTTTAGCCACTATCCGGGACTGCCATTGCGCAAAGCTGATTTTAGCATGTATTACCGGGTACACGACAAGAGTTACCTCGATGATTTGTTGTTGCTTTCGCAGGATAAAAAGCCATCCGGGGAAATTAGGCGGACCATCGAGTGTTCGGGGATGGAGTATGCAATTCCGGGGTATGAGTATTCACTCGGCGGTATGGTTGAGGCCATCGACCAGATAAAATCAGGGAACTTAGAAAGAGCTTATCTTTTCAATGTTGGAGGCCATCATGCGCATATCCAATATGCCCATGGCTATAGTTTGCTCAACACCCAGGCTGCTGCCATCCGCTATGCACAGGATAAAGGGTTTACCAAAATTCTGAACATCGACTGGGATATTCATCATGGTGATGGTACCCAGGAGATTTTTGAAAACGATCCAGATGTGCATCAAATCAGTATTCACAGTGCAGTGGATTTGTACATGATGAAAGCTTCGGATATCCAAAAATGCACAACTACCTACGCCGAAAAAAAAGGCCATTGCAATATCCCCGTTTTATGGGATGGCTTTGAGGATGATTTTTTTGAAGAAATCAACCTGCCCGGGAAATTTTACCGCTCAGCCCAAATAAAGTCCGCTTTAAAGCAAGCACTTGAAAATGTTCCTTTTAAGCCTGACTTGATTTTTATCTTTTCGGGCTACGATGGCCACATCGATGATTGTGGTGACGGGGTTACAAATTACACCAATGCCGATTTTGAGGAAATGACAAGGATGGTTTTGGATTTTGCGAAAAAGGATGCACTTCCGGTAATTTCGTTGCATGGCGGAGGATATGCCGATCCTCTTTCCATTACCATCGATGCTACCCTGGCACATGTTGAGGTGCTGGCGAATTATTGATTAAAACCAATTAACGGTGTCACTGTTATTTTAAAACCCGGTACAGCTTGCCCCGATTTTTTCGGGGGATTTCGTAAGGGAAGCGGTTCATCGGTAATGGACAATAGAGTGATGGCGCAACTTCCCGCATTGGTGCGGGACAGGCTATATTGAGTTGTGCAGTAACCGCTGGGATTAATTACACTACAATACCGAAAACTCATACTGAGTATAAAAGGACATGAATGCCATTGCGGTAACATAGATTACTTGACCCTGCCATCCTATTTCAAATATTTCCGTGTTTCAACTTCCTGCAAAATGCTCATTTGTTGTATTGCAATCTGGTTTAATTTAACGCTGCTTTTGTTCTATGTTTTCGTTGATAAAAACAGCATTTAGGTTTTCCATATTCGACAAACAAATCAGTTCGGCGACATAGTAAATGCATTTAAACCCGATTCTTTTTTAAACCCCTCGAATTCGAGGGGTTTAAAACCAGGATTGTATAATGTTTCCCAGATGCCCAAATATTCGATAGTATTGCGGTTTCGCATCCAATTACCAATTACAGCACTTGTGTCATCAGTTTTATATTTAGCAATATCGGTCAACGAAATATTATTGTCCTCATGTATTTTCAGAATGGTAACATCTGTTTATTTTTCATCGTATTGCATTAACAGTTTGATATTTTGATGCAAAAATCTGTTCATTCCCGGCAGGCAATGTAATTTCTACCATAGACTGATTTTTAAATTTACATAGAATAATTCCTATGGCAGGGTTTTCTGATTCTTGTTTCTCAAACCGATCGAAGTAATTCACATACATCTGCATTTGACCTAAGTCCTGGTGTGTGAGTTTGCCAATCTTTAAATCAATAAGTACAAAACACTTGAGTATCCTATTAAAAAATACCAAATCAACCCTGTAATGTTCCTCATCGAAGGTAAATCTTACTTGCCTCCCGCCAAAGAAAAACCCTTTGCCTAATTCAATCATAAACTTCTCAATCTGGTTTATAATCGCGGTTTCTAATTCTGTTTCGGAGTAGTAGGTTTTTTCCTCCAATCCTAAGAATTCCAATATTAACGGATCTTTTATTATATCGTGTGGTTTCTCTATACTTTGACCTTTCTGAGACAATTCAAACACTTTTTGTTTATTTCTGCTTATAGCCAAACGCTCGAACAAACCCGTATTATATTGTCTTTTCAGCTCTTTTGTTCCCCAGTTGTTTTGTAATGCTTCTATTTCGTAAAATCTTCTTTCAAGGTCATTTTCTATCCGCGATAAAAATACATAATGACTCCACGATAGAAACTGATTGGGCAATTTCCGAGAAAGATTCTCGGAAATTAAACGATTTTCCAATATCCGAGAACCCTTCTCGGATATTTGTATTTGGTTCATATATGTCAAATAAAATTTCCGCATATTCTCCAAATTATCAACAGAAAACCCTTTGCCCAGTTTTTGTGTTAAATCCGAGGAAACATGTTCAAGTAACTGAGTCCCGTATTCGGCCTTTTCTTTTCCTGATTGCAACTCGTTAACAATCATTTTTCCAATTGAATAGTAGGTGAGTATCATGCTCGTATTCGTGGTTTTCAAAACGAATTTGCGTGCACTTTCAATCAGATCAATAATTTTTCTACTTAATTCTATCATGGTTTTAATTTCTTAATAAAAATATTAATACTCACACCCTGCATTTTTATCATCAAATATATCAATCATCCCTGATAATTACCATACAATAAGAAAAGGGCTTGTGAATCTCACAAACCCAAAACAGTGTCGGATATTTACAGTTTGAAATTACTAACAAAATAATCGATATACTCCGGGATTTTCGTCCCGAGGAAGTAGGGTAAATTCATCAATACATAAGGTGTGCCTGCCGGGGTTTTTGCTTTTTCTATTTTAAATTCTCCCTCATAAACCCTAACGGCATAAGGATGATTGGACAAATCGATAAATTGATGCAATGATTTGAGGCTACCGGTACTGCCGGATTTTATTTCGATAGGAATAATTTTATCCCTATATTTTAAAACTAAATCAACCTCCGATGAGGATTGTTTTTTTTCGCGTACCCAAAAATGTGGTTTGTTATTGCTTATCGAATTTAAGGATATCAATTCCTGTGTTACCAAATGTGGTACAATAGCTCCTTTGTATGCTGAACTCAGATTTTTTAATCCAATCATCTCAGACTGTAAGCCTAAAATATGGTTAACCAAACCCGTGTCGAGGTATTGCAGCCTTGGTGATTTTTTTAAATCAGCCTGAATTGGAATTTCGATATTTGTGCTTGGATAGATGAGTTGAATAATTTTCGCATCATCCAAACTCCTCAGGCCTTCACCTACCTCCCGGGAACGGTAATTTGAATTGCCAAAGTTTTGGAATTTTATTCGCTTGTCGATATAAAAATGTGCAGTAGCCATAATATGCTTTATCACCTTTCGCCCGATTTCATTTGTTGCATACTTTTCAACATCATTTTTATAGGTTTGCCAAATGCTTTCATAAATTGCCGGCAATCCTATCAGGCTATACTTGTTTTCAATAAATACCTTAACAACCTCCGGCATTCCTCCAATAATTGCGTATTGGTTAAATAAATCCAACAAAACTTTATGCGCAAAAGGCTGCATCGGGATTTTATTCATTTGCTCTATTGCAGAAAGATGTTTTATGGCTTCCAGATATTCTAAAAAATTAAGCGGATAGAGATATAAATATTCAACCCTGCCAACCGGGAATCCGGGCACATTCTTCATTGCAAACTCCAATAATGATCCCGCTGATATCACGTGTAAATCCGGAATATCTTCATAAAAATAGCGCAACAAATGAATAGCTTTTGGCGACTCCTGGATTTCATCAATAAACAATAATGTGTCTCCCATTTTGGAAGTTATGTTTTTCGACAGAAATATGGAATCAACTATTGACTTCACATTATCGGATTGTTCAAAAAAACTCCGGTCATCCGATTTTTCAAGATTTAAAATTATGTGTTGCTTGTAAGTTTTGGCAAATTCTTTTATGAGCGTGGTTTTCCCTACCTGCCGGGCTCCTCGCAAAATAAGCGGCTTTCGGTTGGAATTATTTTTCCAATGAGTCAATTGATCTATTATCGCCCTTTTAAACATGCTATAAATCCCTTTCGAAAATTCTAATTTGTAACAAAGTCAGGGCAAATATACACAAAGTTTGTAACAAAGTCAGGGCAGTTTATTCAAAATCTTGTAACAAAGTCAGGGCAGTTTAATCAAAATCTTGTAACAAAGTCAGGGCAGTTTAATCAAAATCTTGTAACAAAGTCAGGGCAGATATGGTGATTTCTTGTAACAAAGTCAGGGCAGTTTGTGAAATAAGTATGACTTTACTTCACATTAATACTCTGATTTTAATCTCAAATTCTTAATTTAAAACTTGTGTTTGAAAACCAAAAAAGGCTGCCTTATAATATTAATGGCAGCCTTTTATAAAAATGTATTTTGGATATTATTCGGTGTAATTGGTGTCAGGATATAAGTACCAGTCTTCATTTTCTGTTCCTCCAGACTCGGCCCAAGAAGCAAAATTTGGATATGCATCCAGGAACAATGCTTTCTCTATTGGGATGGCAAATTCCTCTGCTTCAATTTCAAGTCCCCAGGGTAAGTTACCTTCAGTTAAATAATTATATTGAGGAACTGTAAATGGTGTAACATCTGATGGAGCGAATCCGGCTGAATGGATTTCTATTTCAACGCCACCTTGTGTAGGTGCAATAAACCAGCAAATCCAAATGTTGCCAGAATCATTTATTTCAAATTCAACTTCAAAATTTTCTCCTTCAGGTGGTAAATCCATCATGAATGGGCTGTTACCTTCAAGTGCCTCGCCGTTTATTGTAAGATTCGAATTATCAATTCTTGTATAAGTTCCGCTGCCTTCGAAGTAAAACATCAATCCTATCCTTGTACTTAAACTTCCACCTCTATTCATTACAGTTGTAGAAAATGAACCCCACATCTGGTTATTATTCCAATCCAGGTACAATTTGGTTCTTAATATTACATCATTAAAATCGTAATCCCCTTGAGATGGATAAAGATCTTCAAACATAGCAAAATAGTATTTATTAGAGGATGGATATTCTTTTAACACACTTCCGGATTTGAGTCCTGAAGATTTGGTGTTAATGTTGATTACCTGGTTGGTGAGCGAATTCCAAACCAAGGGATTGGAAATGTTCAATTCGTTCATTTTATCTTTGTTCGACAATTCTCCTTGTTCAATGGTGTCTTTTGTGCAACCAACAAAGAGCAGAATAATTAATGCAATGAATAATGAATTTTTTAGCATGACAAATAAATTTGGTTAAATAATAATGATACCGGCTTACAAAAAAAGAGCCAAATCATATAACATCCTGATATAGTTTGGTGTATGAATTTAAAACGCAAAAATTGTTTCCAAAATTTACGTTTTTATTCTAATAATGAAAAGGGACAATAAACGTGATTTCTATTTAGTGCCTTAACTTTGTTGATTTTTTAAAGTAAAGCCCTGACTCAAAAAAAACTGAATTGCAAAAAAAATCCGGGTAACTTCACCTTTCGATGAAATTTCCCGGGTTATTATTTTTATCAAAATCAAATACAGCTATACCTGCGCCTTCATCACTTCAGCTTCCACCCGTTCAAGTTCCACGGTGAAGTGCCTCATGATTGGGGCTTCTTTAATTATTCTTACCCCGGTTTTTATGGTGTTTCTTCGTTCGTACACATTGGCCAAAGTAGCGGCAATATATTCGATATGATTGTTGGTGTAAACCCGGCGGGGAATAGCCAGCCTTAGCAATTCCAAATCGGGATAGCGGTTTTCGCGGGTAATTGGGTCGCGGTCGGCAAGGATAGCTCCTATTTCCACACTACGCACACCACCTTCCAGATAAGTCTCGACAGCCAGTGTTTGTGCTGCAAACTGCTCCTTTGGGAAGTTGGGCAGGAAACGCCTGGCATCCACAAAAATTGCATGGCCGCCAAAGGGCTCCTGCACCGGGATGCCATACTCCATAAGTTTTTGCCCCAGATAGGCAACCTGCCTGATGCGGGTATCCAAATAGTCGAACTCGGTGCCCTCGTCCAGGCCTTGTGCCAAAGCATTCATATCGCGCCCCGACATACCGCCATAAGTAATGTACCCTTCGAACATGATGTTGAAAGTCTGCGCTTTTTTCCACAGCGCCTCTTCCCTAAAGCCGATAAATCCACCCATGTTTACGATAGCATCTTTCTTGCTGCTCATGGTCATAGCATCAGCACAGGTAAACATCTCTTTCACAATTTGTTTTACGCTTTTATTTTCGTAACCCGGTTCACGCATCTTGATGAAGTAAGCATTCTCGGCAAAACGCGCTGAATCGAAGACCACACGAATACCGTAGGTCTGAGCGAGGTCGTAAACTTCTTTTATGTTTTTCATCGAAACGGGCTGACCACCCGACGAGTTGCAGGTTACCGTAACAATAATCATTGGAATCCGCTCGCGGGGGTATTTTTTGAGTACCGCTTCCAGTTTGTACAAGTCGATATTCCCCTTAAAAGGATGTTGAACCTGGGTGTCGAAGGCTTCATCGATGGTGCAGTCGATGGCGCTTGCCTTACGAAACTCGATATGTCCTTTGGTAGTGTCGAAATGTGAGTTTCCGGGAACAATATCGCCTTCTTTTACAAGTGCCGAAAAAAGTACGTTTTCGGCAGCTCGTCCCTGGTGGGTAGGGAGGAAATAGGGAAAGCCCAGAATTTCCGTAATGGCATTTTTCATTTTGTAATAGGATGATGCGCCAGCATAACTCTCATCGCCCAGCATCATCTCCGACCACTGTTTGTCGCTCATAGCGCCGGTTCCCGAATCGGTAAGTAGATCGATAAATACCTGCTCGCTTTTTAGATTAAACAAATTATATTTGGCTTCTTTGAGCCACTGTTCGCGTTCTTCACGGGTACTTTTTTTGATGGTTTCAACCATCTTTATTTTAAAAGATTCTGCAAAAGGTAAATCCATGATCTTATTTTTTTGAAAGTAATAATGAAATAAATTGTAATAAAAAAATTGACCGGATGGCCGAACGGATGGAGATTAGCAGTAGGGATATGCGTCCCTGTTTTTGATATTCAGGAAAATGTGCTTGCTTTTAATGTTCAATTCATCAACAAAACCTATCATAACCGATGATTTTTATTTCATGACAAAAATAAATTATTTTTCTCAATAAATTGCAACCCTTACTTTTATGGCTTGTCATTGAGAGGGTTTATGGTTGAGTGGGTTTCTGGTTTACATTTTAAGGTACTGTGCATCAGAAATCCGAAAAATTATAACAGTTATTCAATCGGCTTAGAAACTCTGACAGGGTTTTAAACCCTGTCAGAGTTCAAGTCTTCAGCAAAAGGAAAAATACGCAAAAGATGAGTTAAATTTTAGGATGAGAATATTCCCGGTAGCGCAAGTTGCCGGGATTTTTTGCAATTTTATCTAAAAGTACTATGATTTTGAATGGTTGAGAGGGTTTATAGTTGAGAGGGTTTTTGGTTTACATTTGAAGGTGCTGTGCATCAGAAACCCGAAAATTATAACAAATATTCGATCGGCTTAGAAACTCTGACAGGGTTTAAAACCCTGTCAGAGTTCAAGGTTTTCGGGGAATCCTGTCAGAGTTCAAGTCTTCAGCAAAAGGTAAAATACGTAAAAGATGAGTTAAATTTTAGGATGAGAATATTCCCGGTAGCGCAAGTTGCCGGGATTTTTTTTAATTATTTTATAAAACGATTAAAATGTAATATCATCAATCTTGTTAAATTTGTGTCATCAAAGCTTAATTAAAATGGATATTCGAACACGAAAAATGGCTTTTGTTGAAAGATTTTTAAGTATCAATGATGAAGATCTGATCAACAGCTAAGAGATATTTTTGATTATTATTCCTTCCGGGCAAACACTAATGTGGCTCATAATATCATCAAAAAAATTTTGCAACTGAAACTCAAAAACTATTTCAATTGTTCGATCGGCTCTAAAACTCTGACAGGGTTTTAAACCCTGTCAGAGTTGCGCAGGAAAAAAACGAAAATAACTACTTCTTAGATCTAACTTGTTTTTTCCTTTTCCATAAACTAAGTAAAATCAACCAATTGCCCTTCCCGGTTTACAAATTGCACATTACTCTTTAAATACTTTAGTACATTTGTACACGTATTTTATCTCTCACAACTAAACACTTAAAGTATGAAAAGTTACTTATTTTTACTCCTTGCACTTTTTGCGGTGCTATGCTCATCAGCTCAAACCCAAAACATGAACCCCGATCCTAATGGCGAACCCTGGATTGTTGGTGGTTTAAGGGAACTCACTCCTGCCGATTACCAGATGCTATCGCAAGTTCCTCAATGGAAATCCCCAAACCCAACAGATGCTAAAGATTTGCCCTTGCAGGTTGATAATACAGTAAACCCATGGTTCAGGCCAATTTTTAACCAAAGCGGCGGTTCTTGCGGACAAGCCAGTGGTGTAGGTTATAATTTTACTTATGAGATTGATTACGAACGTCAGGTCTCGGCCAATTCGTCCCAAAATCAATATCCAACACATTTTACCTGGAACTTCCTCAACGGGGGTGTAGGCAATGGTTCGTGGTATTTCGATGGGTGGATGATCATCCGCGAAGCAGGATGCCCCAGTGTTTATGATTACGGCGGACTTGCTTATGGTGGCCAGTCGAGATGGATGAGTGACTACGATTTATATTATAATTCCATGTTTAACCGCACACTCGATTTTTATGCCATCGATGTAAGCACGCACGAAGGCTTAGAAACGCTGAAACAATGGCTCTATTCGCGCGATGGCGGAACGCTGCCGGGCGGACTGGTAAACTTTGGTGCCGGAATCGGTGAATCCACGATGTCGTATTTACCTGCTGGAACGCCCAATGCCGGGAAGTCCGTAATTATCGAGTGGGGCACCAGTGCCGACCATGCCATGACTTTTGTGGGCTACGATGATGAAATCGTTTTCGATTTTAACAACGACGGACAATATACCGACGATATCGACATAAACGGAGATGGTGAAGTAAACCTGCGTGACTGTGAAAAGGGCGGGTTGATCATGGCCAACTCATGGGGTACAGGTTTTGGATTCCAGGGAAAAGCTTATGTGATGTACAAACTGCTGGCCGACCCCATCGAGGAAGGCGGCATCTGGGCAAACGCGGTTCATATTGTTCAGGCCAAACCTGATGCCGAACCATTACTCACCCTCAAAACTACAATCACCTACAACTCAAGAAATAAAATCAAAATTATGGCAGGTGTGGCCACTGACCCTGCTGCTGACAAACCCGAATACACAAGGTCTTTCCCTCTGTTTAATTACCAGGGAGGCGATTTTTATATGCAGGGAGGTTCATCCACTTCCGATAAAACCATCGAGATTGGTTTGGATATCACTGATCTTTTAACCTACGTGGAACCGGGTAACGAAGCCAGGTATTTTTTGCAAATCATCGAACAAGACCCATACAGCCAGGGCAATGGCCAGATTAACAACCTCTCCCTGATGGATTATACCGGTGACACCGAAGAAACCATCAGCGAAATAGCAAACATTACCATCAGCAACAATGACACTTCGTTGATTTGGGTAAATAAAGTCATCGACTTTGAAAAAGTAGAAATTGTAACAGAAGAGCTTGAGCCCGCTGCCGTTGGTGAACCATACAGTCAACAACTGGAAGCTGCGCAGGGAATTCCTCCTTACGAATGGTCGTTTAAAATTGACTACAACGAAGAAGAGATTACCGAAGATTTCCCGGCAATCGAAACCAACGTATTGGAGCCTACCAACGAAGATGACGGTTTTGCAATGCTACCGCTCGATTTCGATTTTTTCTTTTATGGTGAAACCTATAACGAACTTACCATCCTTACCGATGGCGCCATCACCTTCAATGGCAACTTTGCTTACATCAGGGATGATGGTGCAATCATGGGCAATAGGTGTATTGCCGCCTATTGCTCCGACCTGATGATTTATCCGGCAGTTGGCGATGGTATTTTTTATGAAGGCGATGAAAACTCGATGATCATCCGCTGGAAGACCTCCAAATTTGATGAGCCCTCTTTTAATTTAGATGTAGCCGTAAAATTATTTCCCGATGGAATCATTCAGTTTTTTTATGGAGATAACATCTCCGCTTCTACTGATTGGGGTTCGGGTGTTTCGCTTGGCGATGGCAACAATTACCTGATAACCACCGTGTCGGGGCTCGTTAATCCTCCCGGAGGTTTTGCCACAGAAATTGGAAGTACGCCTTTCCCGGTGGGTATGGAAATTACCACCGAAGGATTATTTCATGGTACACCATCGGGAATTGGCCGGGCATGGGAAATTCCCTTTAAGGTTACAGATTATATGCGTATTTCAAATCTGAAAACGCTAACTTTCTATACTTTACCAACCGGGTTGCCAAACAATCATGATGTAGAGGGTAAGGTTAAAGCCTCTCCAAATCCGTTTTCGGAAGAGTTCAAGGTTTCGGTAAATAAAAATGGATTTTATGCTTTCCAATTATTGGATGTTACGGGCAAAAAGCTTGCTGATGTTTATAGTGGCCACTTGTATGCCGGAGGCCAGTTTACCTGGAATGTTCCTGCCAACGGACTTCAGCCGGGGGTTTATTTCCTTAGCTGGACTTCCACCCATGGTTCGGATGCCATGAAAATGATTTACACAAAATAAATACACAGCAAACAGTTCGTTTTTCTCTTACCGATAAATTAATTGAAGTTGCCGGAATAATTGCCACGCTGGCTTTGCTTATTCTCCCCTTTGCTTATTACCGGGATTTACCCGATGAAATACCCTCACATTTTGGATTCAAAGGAATGCCAGATGGTTTTGGAAATAAAGGTTCGATTTGGGCTTTGCCAATAATCGGGGTGTTGCTTTACATCGGGTTTTCGCTGCTCAATTATTTTGTGATCGTGAAAAACAAGGTGAAGTCATCGGATAAATATGGAGAGCCCATTGCCCGGGAAAACGTTTTGCGATTGATGCAAATCATCAAGTTGATGCTAAGTGTAGCGTTTGCGTACATTTTATGGCAAACCATCAGGGTTTCTCTGGGGGAGACCGAAGGACTTGGTGTTTGGTTTTTGCCCACCTTTATTGTACTGATGACTTTTTTGCCCATCGTGTTTTTAGTGACAATGGGAGGGAAGTCTAAAAAGTAATGAGTTTTTTATCACTATTGTCCGTGAAAAATATAAGTCTAATAATAAATTCTTCGCTACATCCCGAAGTTTCGGGATTTCGCTCAGAATGACAGGCGTTTAGGATTTCAAGGAGGGGGTGGTTGGCGGCA
>CAZQIV010000008.1:0-39213 GCA_964593705.1 uncultured Lentimicrobiaceae bacterium
TTCACGAAGACAAAGAACTTGTTTCATTTACTTGGGGCGGCCATGAACTTTTAACTGTTGATAAGCCCAATAACTATTAATGCCGGGCTATGCCCGTGCATGCTCGAAGCTCCGCTTCGGCACAAATAACTATTAACTAAATAGAAACCCTTCAACCAGAAAATTTGATGCTGATCACATCTACTTTAACTTCTTCAGCAAATCAGGCAGTTGTTTCACGGCTACCATTTCGCGCCACTTTTTGCGTGCTTCCTCGGCGGGTGCTCCAAAATATACTTTCCCATCACCTTCGATGGTCTTATCGACCGCTGAAGTAGCCAATACGATTGCGCCTTTTTTAATGATAATATCCTTGTTGATGGCAACCCTGCCCCAAAGGATAACATCATCTTCGATGCGTGTAACCCCGGCAATGGCGGCATGTGATCCAATTAAACAATTTTTACCGATATAAGTGTCGTGGCCTACCTGGCAATGGTTGTCCATTTTGGTACCTTCATCAATAATTGTATCGCCCGAAACCCCTTTATCGATAGTACAAAGCGCACCAATTTCAACCCTGTTGCCAATTACAACATTGCCGCAGGATTCCAGTTTACGATAACCGGCAGGTTTACGCTGGAAATAGTAAGCATCCGCTCCCAGGACACTATTGGCATGAACAATCACATCATCGCCAATAATCACGTGGTCGTAAATACTAACATTGGAATGGATAATGCAGTTTTTCCCGATTTTAACATGGTTGCCAATAAAAGCCGTGGGCTGTATTATGGTGCCTTCACCAATTTGGGCCGATGGGCTTATTGCAGCAGTTGCAGGCTCGAAAGCCCTGAATTTTCTCACCAGCTTCACATAATCGGCAAAGGGATCATCTGAAATCAGCAAACCTTTTCCCTGGGGGCACGCTACCTTTTTATTGATGAGAATGGTTGTGGCATCCGAATTCAGGGCTTTGTCGTAGTATTTAGGATGATCGACAAAAGTAAGGTCACCGGGTTCAACTTTATGAATTTCATTAATGCCTCTCACCTCGTGATTTTCTGCTCCAATTATTTCAGCGCTGATGAATGCTGCGATTTCTTTTAATGTGTAAACTTTATCGAATTTCATAGTTATCGAATTAACATTAATAATTTTTTGTAAAAAATAAGACACATATCGAATCGCTATAAATTTCTGGCAGGTGTTTCTCCATAGTTTGTTTATAGCACTAAACACCCGCTTGAATTTATAGCCTGTTATGGTTATGTTTCCTTTCCTTTCCTTTCATTTCTTAGTCAATGTAATTTCCCAATCAAATAAGAAGTTGCTGTTTATCAGCAGATTATTATCACGAAGTACTAATTTGTAATTTGTCAATCAAATAAGATTCAAGCCCAAGATGGAATATATTTCGCAAATTTTTTTGAAGAATTTTCATCGTCATCATTTTTAATTAGTCCTGCTTGAATAGTTTGTTCAATCACCCGTGAAACCATTGCTGAATTTCTTGGATCAATTCTAAATCGTTCTCGAAATGATTTATTAGTCATTTTATCGTTTGACACAAATTTAAGGCAACAATGCTGGTAACAACACCTGACTCTATCACTTTTACTCAAATCCTTAAAATCAATATAGGAAAAGAGTATTGCTTTTGTATGTCGTTCCATATCCAGAAATTCGGGTGCAGGAAGTTGAGCCATTTCGACAGCAAGTATTGCTTTATCAATACCGCTACCCAATTCTTCACATATTCTCATTCTTCTCATACAATCCGCCAGTTTTTCATTTCTTGATTTGTATTCATCAATGATTTTTACAATTTCATCAGTGGATAGTTTTTGTTTTGCTATTTCGATTTCAAATATAATTTTCTGTTTATTATTCCATATTTGTCTCTCTTTTTCTGGATATTCAATCAGTTCTTTCGTATAACTTCCAATTCTAATAAATACTTTATACCAAAAACTAAATAACCTTTAGGTTGACCTTGTAGGCATGCGCCATTAGAAAGGGCCGAAATTCGTTTTCCAATTCCTTCTGGAGCATGATTATTTTCTTTAAATTCCACCCATTCATTTTCAGAACTTAATTGGATCAGTTTCCTTATGATATTCTGTAATTCTAAAATTTTCATGAGGGTAAAATTACCAAAAAAACAAGGAACTGATAAATTATTACCATTTTACCCAAATCCAGACTTCTTTATTTATCTTGTCTTTTCCATCACACTTGTAACAGTTGATGTTTAAAATTAACCATAACCATTGATAGTGTCTTAGATTAATTATTATTGAGCTATAATATTTTTAACTTTTAACTCTTTCCTGGTAACTACCGCTACGCGTATCAACCTTTATCATCTCATCGGTATTAATAAATAGCGGAACTTTTACAATAGCGCCGGTTTCCAGGGTAGCATCTTTAAAGGTGTTGGTTGCAGTGTTTCCTCTTTCGCCGGGTTCGGTGTATGTAATCTGTAATTCAACGTTTGCCGGCAA
This sequence comes from uncultured Lentimicrobiaceae bacterium, assembly GCA_964593705.1. Taxonomy (GTDB): domain Bacteria; phylum Bacteroidota; class Bacteroidia; order Bacteroidales; family 4484-276; genus SABY01. The sequence goes on from CAZQIV010000008.1 coordinate 2,487, forward strand.
CTCACAAAGCAGCGCGGTTTCGGTTTCGGCATGAAAAACTATTTCGGCAGTAGCGCCTTCTTTCAAAAATTGAGGTGAATCAATTATAGTTTCAGGGATAAAAGTTTGTTCAAAATTCTCTGTATTCATAAAATGGTAATCTTCACCATCTTTATACAGAAACTGATAAGAACGCCTTTCAACCCTTTGAATGTCGATTTTTACCCCGGCATTAAAGGTATTGGGGATTACCTTCCCGGTTTTAATATTTTTAAGTTTTGTCCTAACAAAAGCCCCGCCTTTGCCCGGCTTCACGTGTTGAAATTCAACAATAGAGAAAAGATCGCCATTGAAATTAATTACTAATCCGTTTCTAAAGTCTGATGTTGTTGCCATAAAAATTTAATTGAATTTGATATAAATATTTTCTGAGTTTACTATTTCACTAAAAGTTTGATTTTGTTATATTAAGATTTTTTCTCGAGCCGGCCATATCCTTTCATCAATCCTCTTGTTGACTTTTGTATGAATGTAAGTATTTCATCGCGATCGGGTGTAGCCGGCACATCTGCCTCGATGATGGCTACGGCCTGCGATACATTGTATCCTTTGAGGTAAATGGTACGGTAAATATCCTGAATCGCGTTTATTCTTTCGTTTGAAAATCCGCGTCTGCGAAGACCAACTGAATTTATGCCTACATAAGATAAGGGCTCACGGGCACCTTTTGAAAAAGGTGGGACATCCTTACGCACCAGGGCACCACCCGACAGGAAACTATGTGCGCCAACCTGCACAAACTGATGCACGGCAGTCATACCTCCAATAATCGCGTAATCATCGATGGTGATATGGCCGGCAAGTGTTGCGGCATTTGCCAGGATAACGTTATTGCCGATAACACAATCGTGTGCAATGTGGACGTAAGCCATCAAAAGGCAATTGTCGCCAATTACTGTTTCGTTGTTGGCTTTGGTACCGCGGTTTATGGTTACAAATTCGCGCACGGTTACATTATCTCCAATTTTCACGAGGGTATCCTCGCCCGAGAATTTAAGATCCTGGGGGATGGCTGATATTACAGCCCCTGGAAATACTTTACAATTTTTACCAATACGGGCGCCCTCCATTATTGTAACGTTGGAGCCTATCCAGGTTCCTTCGCCAATTTCAACATTTTTTTCAATGTTAACGAAAGGTTCAATTACAACATTTTTTGCAACTTTAGCCTGTGGGTGAACATATGCCAATGGTTGATTCATCTTATTAATCTTTTTTTACCAAACGTGCCAACATGCGCGCTTCCATTACTAATTTTTTTCCAACGTAGGCTGCACCATCCATATAAACCAAACCCCGCCTAATCGGATTTATAAGCTTAAGCTGAAATAATAAGATGTCGCCGGGTACTACTCTATTTCTGAATTTAACTTCTTCAATTTTCAAAAACAGGGTGAGATAATTTTCCGGATCGGGAACAGAATTAAGCGCTAAAACTCCACCTACCTGTGCCATAGCTTCAATCTGCAAAACGCCCGGCATAACAGGTTCTCCGGGAAAATGCCCAACAAAAAAGCCTTCGTTCATGGTTACGCACTTTATACCGATAACATCAGTTTTGCTCATTTCCATAATTTTATCAACAAACAGAAATGGCGGCCTGTGCGGTAAAAACTTCATGATCCCGTTAATGTCATAAAGTGGCTCCTGGTTTGGGTCGTAAACCGGAATATTTTCTTTTTCGGCTCTTGCGAAATGCTTTTTAATGACTTTGGCAAATTCTACATTGGCGGCATGACCCGGCTTTGTAGCAATTATGTGGCCTTTGATTCGTTTTCCGGCAAGGGTTAAATCACCGATTACATCCAGGAGTTTATGCCTCGCAGGCTCATTCTTAAAATAAAGGTCAAGGTTGTTGAGAATACCTTCCTTTTTTACCTCAACTTTGGGTTTATTAAATAATTCGGCCAAACGATCGAGCTCTTCCTGCGAAACTGTCTTATTAACAAAAACAATAGCATTACTCAAATCACCGCCTTTGATGAGATTGTTTTGAAGCAAATACTCCAATTCGTGCAAAAACACGAAAGTACGACAAGGCGCAATCTGTGATTCATAATTGGAAAAATTATCTAAAGAGGCATTTTGTGTCGATAAAACCTCGGTGCCAAAATCAATCATTACAGACACTTTGTAATCCTTTGAGGGAAGGGCAATAATTTCAGTTTTACGCTCATTATCCGTCCATTTAAGTACAGTATCAATTTCATAATACTCACGCTCGGACTCCTGCTCAACCGCACCAACCGACTTAATTGCTTCTACAAAATATTTTGCGCTTCCGTCTTTGATTGGCATTTCGGGCCCGTCAATTTCAAGCAGGCAATTATCGATATCCATTCCGGTAAGCGCTGAAAGCGCATGTTCGATGGTGTAAACAATTGCACCATTTTTCTCAATACAGGTGCCCCGGTCGGTGCTGGTAACATTTTCAACATCGGCTTTTACTTCGGGTTGGCCTTCGAGATCAATTCGTTTAAAAATAAATCCATGATTGGCTGGGGCAGGCTTAAATGTAAGGTTTACTTTGGCTCCTGTATGCAGTCCCATTCCGGAAACTGTTACAGACTTATCAATGGTCTTTTGTAATGTCATGATTATCCTTAAGTCGATTTAACTATCATTTAAATCATTTACTTATTCGCAAATGGCAATTCTAAATTACCGCAATACTAAAAAAAATGCCCTTTTGAAATTTCATTCAGCCTTCTCCTTGTAAGGTTACAGGCAAAATAGATAAATTCCGTCAAGTGCAAAATTTAGCCGTGCAAAAGTATTAAAAATATATTATTTAGGCTATAAACCCCCAAACTACTGATTTTTAGTCCTTTTTACCCCAATCCGTCAGCTGACGGAAGAAGTACTGAAAATCAGTAGTTTGGTAAAGTCCCCTTTAGGGGATTTAGGGGTTTTGAGGGTTTTTAGACTGGTCTCATAAATAAATAGGATAATTTAAGAATTTGAAACCCCTTGTTTCTCCAATTTATCTATTCGGTTAACTATTTTCTGAAGGTTTCGGAAATGAACATAAGCCCTGCGATAATCACGCGCATCAAATGCCGGGGAGCCAAAGATTATGGAATCTTCTTTAACCGATGCACTCACGCCAGATTGCGCAGCAATTTTTACATTATCGCCAATGTTAATGTGCCCGATAATTCCAACCTGTGCAGCAATGAGGCAGTTTTTACCAATTTTGGTTGATCCCGCCACACCGGATTGCGCGGCAATAACTGTATTCTCGCCAATTTCAACATTGTGGGCAATTTGTATCAGGTTATCAATTTTAGCCCCTTTTCGTATAATTGTTGAGCCAAGCGTAGCCCTGTCGATAGTGGTATTGGCTCCAATTTCAATATTATCCTCAAGGATCACATTTCCAATTTGTGCAATTTTTTTGTAGTTGCTGTCATCCTGTGGAGCAAATCCAAAACCATCGGCTCCAATTACAACGCCTGAATGAATAACACAATTTGAACCTATAATGATATCGGAATATACCTTAACGCCGGAAAATATTGTGGTTTCTGCTCCTACCGAGCTATTATCGCCAATGTATGTTTGGGGATAGATTTTAGAATTATCACCAATTACAACATTTTTGCCAAGTACTGCAAAATCACCGATGTAAACATCTTTTCCGATTACTGCTGAATCGGCTATGGCTGCATTTTTTGAAATACCCTTTTTATCAAGCTTATTTTTATTGTAAAAATCAAGCAATTCGGCAAAAGCTATGTATGCATTTTTTACCCTTATCAGCGTTGGCTTAACAGGCTGATCTGCTATAAAGTCGTCATCAACAATAACAATGGAAGCATCGGAAGAATAAAGATAATGTGTGTATTTGGGATTGGCGAGAAAGGAAATGGAACCGGGTTCGCCCTGTTCTATTTTGGCAAGTTTATGAACGCTTACATTTCCATCACCCTCAACTTTGCCATTTAAAATTCCTGCAATTTCAATTGCTTTAAAAATCATACGGATTTATTCAAATTATACATTTAAAAGGTGCGCAATTTACAGATTATTCGATAATTAATTACGAATTGTTTAAAATTGAATACCTCAATCAAATTCCTTTGGATAACAAATAAAATACTTCACAATGGTTTTCGAAAGCAAGGCAGTGCTGATTTGATCTGAAACATCAGAATAATTTTTAACCGAGCCATCACGAAAAACAATGTTAATCCTGTGGTGAATGGGATTATAGGCACTATTGTGTGCATTGTCGGAGATTACAAAATAAGCGGCATCCTCCTCACTTAAATTATAGGCTTTGCAAATTTGATTTCTGATATCAGCAATTCTTTGCTTATCAACCGGCTGATTTAATATTTCAGTTCTGAAAAGATTCCTGTTTACCAAATTATTGCAAAGTGTGGAAAGTACTTTGTCCTTCGAAAACACCCATTCTTTAATGGAAGTAAAAACATCGAAATCATCAAGGCGGGCAAAATTTTCAAGATGAACCCTATCATCCTCAAAATCCTTTTTCGAAATATTTTTGTAAATAAATGGCCTGAGTGCAGATGTTGCAAACACGTTTTCACCATTTCCGGCAAGTTGTTGCGCCCGCTTTATAATATTAACAAGTGTATGTTCAGCCGAAAGAACTGTTTTGTGCAAATAAACCTGCCAATACATCAGCCGGCGGGCTACAATAAATTTATCGATCGAATAAATCCCTTTGACTTCCACCACAAGGTTATCGTCAACAACATCGAGCATTTTAATAATGCGGTCGGTATTGATAACGCCTTCGGAAACACCTGTAAAAAAACTATCGCGCTTTAAATAATCGAGCCTGTCCATATCGAGTTGACTGGAAACCAACTGGTACAAAAACTTTTTAGGATAGCTTCCTTCAAAAATTGAAATCGCGATATCCATTACAGCGCCCATTTCCGGCTTTAATGCTTTCATAAAAAGCAGGGATAATTCCTCATGATTTAGATTGCTCACCAGGGTGTTTTCGAGCGTATGCGAATAAGGGCCATGACCAACATCGTGCAAGAGAATAGCAATGTAAACCCCTAAAGCTTCATCCTCTGTTATTTTGCGCCCTTTCGAGCGGAGTACCTCCACGGCCTGCATCATCAAATTCATGGCTCCTATCACATGATGGAAGCGGGTGTGCAAAGCTCCCGGATAAACCAGGTGTGTAAGCCCCAGTTGCTTTATTCGCCTGAGCCGCTGAAAATACCGGTGTTCGATAATATCGAAAATAATTTCGTTGGGCAGGGTTATAAATCCATAAACCGGATCGTTAATAATTTTCTTTTTATTCTGTAGTTTACTGTTCACTTGGAATTGTTGTTTTTGCAACTATCCCCACAATTCGCCGGAAGGCTTAAAATATTATTATTCCGCAAATTTTATCTAAGCGATACACTCTCAGTAACTATGGGGATAATTATTAAAATCGATGAGGTTAAAAAATATTAAGTCAATGAAATAATAAGCCGTTAATCCTTGTTAAATAATAACTTTTAGAAAAAGCAAAAATACATCTATTAATTAAACCTCCTTATAAATGGATAAAATCAAAATTTTGTGGGCAGATGATGAAATTGATCTTTTAAAACCACATATTATTTTCCTTGAGCATAAAGGCTATGATGTGTTTACCTCCAACAATGGAAACGAGGCACTTGAAATGCTGGACGAGCAAGCATTTGATATCGTTTTTTTGGATGAAAACATGCCGGGGATGTCAGGAATTGAAGTACTTGCCGAGATAAAAAAGCTGCAACCTAACCTGCCCGTGGTTATGATAACCAAAAGCGAAGAAGAAGCCATTATGGAAGATGCCATCGGATCGAATATTGCCGATTACCTCATCAAACCCGTAAAACCCAACCAGATATTACTAAGTCTGAAAAAAAACCTTGAAAACCGGAAAATCGTTAGCGAGAAAAAAACACATGCCTACCAGCAGGATTTTCGTAATATCGGCATGGAATTATCAAACAACCTCAATCATCAGGAATGGATTGATGTATATAAAAAATTGACCCGTTGGGAACTCGACCTTGCAAAATCGGGCGATGAAGGCATTATGGAAGTGCTAAAAATGCAGAAAGAAGAGGCCAATCAGGTTTTTACAAAATTTATCGAGCGAAACTACTTAGATTGGATTAATGGCCGCAAGGACGATAAACCTGCTCTATCGCATACACTCTTAAAAGAAAGGGTGATCCCGAATATTGACAAGGATTCGAATACCTTTCTCATTTTAATCGATAACCTGCGATATGACCAATGGAAGGTTTTGCAGCCACTTTTCGAACAATTTTTCCGAATCGAAAACGATGACATTTATTACAGTATTCTTCCCACCACAACACAATATGCCCGAAACGCTTTATTTTCAGGCTTACTACCCTCAGAAATTGAAAAGAAATATCGGAAATATTGGGTAAATGAAGATGAGGAAGGTACCAAAAATCAATACGAAGAAGAATTACTAGCCGAGCAATTAAAGCGTTGGGGTAAGGACGTAAAACTTTCCTATCACAAAATCCTCAACCTTAATGCAGGCCGTAAACTGGTAGATTCGATGCCAAACCTGATGCAAAACAACCTCAATGTAATTGTTTACAATTTTGTTGATATGCTATCGCATGCCCGCACCGAAATGGAAATTATCCGCGAGCTGGCCGATGATGAGCGTGCATACCGTTCCATTACCATCTCATGGTTTAAACATTCTCCGCTATACGACATCATGCGTTATATTGCCAGTAAAGGGCTGAATTTGATTTTAACCACCGACCATGGTTCGGTACGTGTGCAAAATCCTGTAAAAGTTATTGGCGACAGAAATACCAATACAAATTTGCGATACAAAAATGGCCGAAGCCTTAATTATAATAAGAAAGAAGTTTTTGAGGTTAGAAGCCCCGAAGAAATTTTCCTGCCCAAGCGAAGCATAAGTTCATCGTACATATTTTGCAAAAGCTACGATTTTTTCGCCTATCCAAACAATTACAATTACTACGTAAACTACTACCGAAATACTTTCCAGCACGGAGGGGTTTCGATGGAAGAGGTGTTGATACCGTTTATTAAAATGCGTGCAAAGTAGTCTTCAGTGCCGGGCTTTGCCCGTGCATCCCTGCCTCGCCAATACAAAAGCCTGCACTGGCGGCCCGCTTCGCCAGCAAGGCGGGCAAGGCGGGCTCGAAAAATTACGAAAATCATAGATTTTCTATTTTTCGGGATTGGCAGTCCTCAGTCTTTAATTCTCAAGCCACACCAACTGAGGACTGCCTGTTGCTATCTAATATCGAAGAACAAAAAGTTCTACAATAATGATTTTTGAGTCCAATTATTTTTTTTCACAATTATGCTTAGTCAATACATTTCAACTTCAACCAACGACCTGGCAAACATTGCAAACACGCTACTGAAAAAATATCCAAACCCTGGTGTGTTTGCTTTTTACGGAAAAATGGGTGCAGGGAAAACAACATTTATCCGGGAACTTTGCAATAAACTGAGAGTAACGGATAATGTGAGCAGTCCAACCTTTGCCATCATCAACGAATACAACACGGCAAATGGTTCCAGTGTTTTTCATTTTGATTTTTACAGGATAAAAAAACTGGCCGAAGCCATCGACCTCGGTGTTGATGATTATTTTTATAGTGGTAATTATTGCCTGATTGAATGGCCTGAATTGATAGAGGAAATTATTCCGGAAAGCGCCATCAAAATCCTGATAGAGATTGATCCGGAAAATGATAACAGAACTTTTTCATTTTGAAAATAAGGTTCTACTGCGAATTTCATGGAAAGGTATTGCTAAATACACCATATTTATTCTTTTTCTGATGAAATATTGTTAATAGATTTCTTGCCGCAGGTGCGGCATCGAAATGACGAGGTTAGCATATTTTTATGGGGAGTTGAGAGTGGGCGCTCTGCGCCCACTCTCAACTCCCCATGACTATAATTCCAGCCCGGTCATTTCGATGGATCCGCCGGCTGGCGGAGACTGAGAAATCTATTTTTTTTAAGTACGTTAATTTTGTATCTACAAAAATGATAGTGGGATCAAGAATAATCAAAATGTATTGTATATTTGGATTTTAAAATGCAGAAAATCACATTGATTTTAAGTACAAATAAACATCACAATACATGAACTTGAGCAGTAATGAGCAATTGATGCCACGGGAGGAAATGCTGGAGGTTTCAGGAAGAGGAAAAAAGTTTTCGATTGGCTTACCCAAAGAAACATCTTTTCAGGAGAAAAGAATTTCACTAATTCCCGATGCCGTAAATATGCTGGTTGAAAACGGCCACGAAGTAATTATTCAACGCGAAGCAGGACTGGCAGCACATTTTACCGACAGCAATTATGCCGAAGCCGGAGCACGGCTTGTGGATACCGCCGAAGAAATTTTTATATCGGATATTGTTTTAAAGGTTGCTCCCCTGTCGCTTAGCGAGATCAATTACATGAAGGGTAATCAAACACTGCTTAGTGCGCTTCACTTGACAGGTCTCAAAAAGGAGTATTTCAAAACGCTCATGGGGAAAAAGATTACCGCTATAGCTTCTGAGTATATCAAAGATAAATCCAATGCCTCGCCCGTTGCAAGATCCATTAGCGAAATTGCAGGCACTGCTGCTATTCAGATTGCCGGAGAATACCTGAGCCACGAAAAATTTGGTGCAGGTAAAATGTTGGGGGGATTTACCGGCATCTCCCCATCGGAGGTTGTAATTTTAGGTGCGGGCACGGTTGGGGAATACGCCTGTAAAATGGCCACGGGCATGGGAGCAATGGTGAAGATTTTTGATAATTCAATTTACAAATTACAACGTTTAAAGGCAACGATAAACCCCAATCTGTTCACCTCAACCATTCAGCAATCGGAACTGGAAAAAGCATTGAAGTCGGCTGATGTGCTCATCTGCGCCATGCATTCAAAACATAACCGTTCCCCGATTATAGTTACCGAAGATATGGTGGCAAGGATGAAAGAAGGAGCTATTATCGTTGATGTGAGCATTGATCAGGGTGGCTGTGTTGAAACTTCAAGAGTTACCACTCACAACGATCCTGTGTTTACCCATGCCGGAGTAACACATTACTGTGTGCCCAATATTGCCTCGCGTTACCCTCAAACTGCCTCAATAGCAATTAGTAATTTTTTTGCTCCTTTGCTTATTAAAGCAGGCGAATCGGGCGGAATGGAAAAATTGTTGAGCAAAGATTTTTATTTTAGGCAAGGGGTTTATCTTTTCAAAGGCACACTCACCAACAAACTTATTGGCGATCAGTTCGACATTTCATACCAGGATATTGATTTGTTGATGGCAGCGTTTCATTAAGAAGCCCCATCCTATTTCAAATTCTTATATCAATCACTACTGTCTGAGTAAATTTACCAGATTCCTCACCGCCAGTTGGCGATTCGGAATGACAAGGCTCACGCTTTAAGGGGAGGAGGTGAATCGGGCGCGATGCGCCCGATTCACCTCCTCCCATAACTAAAACGGAAGCGATGTCACCTCAAGTCAAAAGACCAAATAAATTTGGCGCACATAGTGATTTGACAAGTTGGAAAAGATTTCTTGCCGCACGTGCGGCATCGAAAAGACAGGGCTTCTTTTGGGGTGTATTGGGAGAGGAACATCGGGCGCTCTGCGCCCGATGTTCCTCTCCCCCCAACAAGATTATTGCCCTGTCTTTTCGATGGAGCGCAGCAGCCTGCCCCGACCCTTCGGGGACTGAGAAATCTATTTTATTATTTGTAATCAGCTTGTTACGTAAACTTGTCATTGGCAAGGAGCTTGCGATTAAGACCTGCCTCGCCTTTAGTTTAGGCCACCTACAGGCGGCAAGGCGGGGGTCTTGCCTGCAATGTGTACTCCAACTCCCTACAAATAGTTGTCATTAATAACGCAATCCCGAAACTTCGGGATGAAGTGAGGAATCTTTTTCATCTCTTATTATTTTGTCGGTTGCTAATAATACCCAATAAAATAAAAAATCCCGCCCATTACAGGCGGGATTTTGTTATCAACCAACAAAAGGGGGAAATGTTAGTTAATAATCAACTTTTGATAATATGTTCCATTTAAGGTTTCAATGCTGATAAAATAAATTCCCTTTGGCCGGGTAGAGAGATCAGGTTTTGACGGCAGCTTAAGTTCACCAAGATAAATCTGCTCCCCAAAAATATTTACAATCCTGATGCTGACTTTTGAAACCACACCCGCGATGGTGAAAGTACCATCGGATGGGTTGGCGTAGTTGGCAAAACCAGCTGTGATTTGTTGCTGACATTGTTTACTTCGCTTCGATGACATTCCAATCAGTCAAACGTACCAGTTTATAACATTTAAAGGTTTGATTGAAAACCTGACTTAGCACTTCAAGTTACACAATTGCCCAATCTCAAATGGGAACAACACCATCAAAAAACGTTTACCAGTTAATTCTTACGCTTAGTTGAGCAATGAATTCATTGACACGGACATCTGAATAAAAAACATCATCAATAATATTTTTTTCGATCCTGAGGCCAAGATCGCTCCCTTTCCATAGTTGCAGCCTGGAATCGTAAAGGAAACCGATTTTCTGATGTTGTGCATCCTGATGTGAAATGTTAACGCCAAGCGTATTACTCCATTTGTTTTTAAATGCCATCAGTGAGCCTCTAAATGAGAGCATGAGTCTTTCGGTTTCCCGGCCATTAAATGCTGATTGGGTGTAGGATATGCATGTGGAAATACTTACCGGCTTCTTAAAACTAAGCGTCTCTGTCAGTGTATAAGTATTATTTTTTACAGGACCGGCAATTGAGTCTATCCCTGTTTTTGAATCCTGATAGAAAAAGTTGAAACTGGTCATGCTGCGACTATTACCGATTTTGTAGTTATAGCCGGATATGATATTTATTAGTGTAACCTGATTTGTAAACGCCACTGTGTCATGGGCCGTTTCCTGAGTAAAAGGCATATAACTAAGCATCAGATAAGGAGCTTTCCTGAATCTGAATCCTGCAGTAATCCCGTGGGCAACTGTTTGGGATGTCCCTTTTTTCCAGTTGATCAGGTTGTCGCTGTGCTGTTTGTAAAAAGCGGCTATGCTTATCTGCCTTTTTGCAAAAGTTTGTTTGATGCTGCCATGGTAGGTCAGCCTGTCGTTCATGAGGTAAGGATTGCCAAGTGTTTTAAATCCGGGGCCTATCATTTTCATCCCTCCTGATATTTTCGTGGTATTCAGCTTAAGGCTCGTCTTCAAATCATAAGCATAATCAACACTGCTACTCAGGTTGGGTTTAAAATACTCAGATGCCCAATCCGGCACATCCGTTGTTGACAAGTCCATCGTAGGGGCTTCCATATCTCGTGTAAGCATCGAAGCTGCAGCTTCGCCCTCAATGATGAATTTTCGTTTAAAGAATGAGAGTTTTAATTCCGATCCGATAACATAGTTTGACCTGGCGCGCAACAAAGTGGTATCCGTCTCAGGGCTCGGAGGCAGCGAGTTGATGTCATCTTCGGCATGGAGGTAGGTAAGGTAAAGGTGGGTTGATTGTTTTTTTCCGTATCCAAACTTACCAAACATGATGTTTTGCTCATATACCGGTGGTACTATTGTATCGCGCATGATTGGCCTTTTGGTTCTGCCGGTGGTAAAGGCCGAGTAAAATTTTCCCGGCGTAAATTCGATATTCACCCCCGAAACAGGGATTCCTCTTAGGGTAAGCTCACTATAGTTGGGGCGGCATCTCCCGATTTCGAGGGTTGTAAAATATGACATGATACGCGAAACACCCGGCAGCAAGGTTTCCCTGGCTTTGGCTTCAGCCTTTTTCCTGATTTCTTTCGAATCGTAGGTTTGTGATTTGGCCTTTTCGACAAGGGCTTTGGCTTTTTCAACTGCTTCTAAAGTTGTTTTAAGCTTTGCCTGTAGTTCTTCCATCAATGATTTAGCTTTTTCGTAGGCAGAAATTGCTTTTTCTTTGGCTGCTTTTGCTTCGGCCATGCGTGATTTTGCTTTTTCCATCACCTCCACATCCCCGCGCTGCTGTGCTTCCTGCAATTCCTGTTGTGCCATTGTGTAAACCTTTTGCTGTAAATCAACTTCGCCAAGAAAACCGGCAATATCCCCATTTAACAAATCACCTGATTGTTCAAGTTCTGTTTTGGTGTTTTCGAGTTTGTTCAGGCCCGACATTGCTGCGGCAGTAACTATATTGTCGCTAAGGGTAAGCCCTTTGTTCCGGAGCATTTGCCGGTAATCAAAATAAATCCTGAAATTATCAATGCCTTGCCTTTGATCAGACTGTTGGGAAGTAAGGAAAAAGCTTGCCGATACAGGAATGTCATACGCAGTGAGTGTCATTTGCAGATCGTTGTGGAAAAATGAAGGGGGAATTTCCTGGCCAAATCCCTGCATATTGGAGTACTGCCCGATGAAGGTGTTGGTACCATGGAATTGAACATGAGAATGGCTTTCCTGACCTTGCAATGTTACTGATACTATGAGCGGCAAGCTTAGGATTAGAAGTATTTTTATAGTTTTCATTTTTTTATTTATTAATTCTGAAAATGCTACTCAATACAAGTTCCATATCATTCGGCAGCTTAACAAATTATTCCGTTTTTAATAATTTTAGTCTGACTGTTTGAATATTTCCTGAAATAAGTGTCAGGAAGTATATACCTTTTGGTTGGGAAGTAAGATCGATGAAAGTATTATGATTGCTATTCAAAGTGATATTTGTTTCCAAAATCAAGCTTCCATCTGAACCATGGATTCTCATTTGAAATTCACTTTCAGTGTTTCCATTGAATTTTAAAGTAAACCTGCCGTTTCCGGGATTAGGGAAAACCAAGACCGATTTTCCGGAAGGGTCATCAATGCCGGTGCAATTGTCAACGATAAGCTCACGATGAGCATAATTTTCGCAACCATATTCATCGGCATAAGTATAGGTGAGTAAATGTGTCCCAACTCCTGCAACTTCGGGGTAGAACCAGCCATCCACCACCGCGGGGCCACTATAGACACCCCCTGCCGGACTACCTTCGGTCAATTGGTAAGGAGGCGAATTATGACAGAAATTTTCAATCGTATCGAAAGAAACCTCAGGTAAGGCCAGCAATGTGAGTGTTGTACAATCTTCCACATCGTCACAGGGCTCAATCCCAAAAGCGATAAGACAAAGATCAAAACTACCCAAAGTGTAATCGTCTGCACTTGGAGTATAGACCGCATCAAGTATTGTATTATTATCAAAAGAACCCGTGCCGTTTGGTGTGTACCAGAGTATAGATGCGTAAGATGAAGCAACACCATCAAGCTGAACCGGCTCACCTTCGCAAATAGTAATATCCGGCCCTGCATCAGCAACTGGTGATTGATTTATGTAAAGGAGCATACAATCCGTTACAGAAACGGGACATGGATCAATAGGAAATCCCGTAAGGCAAAGCTCTACAAGGCCATTTTCACAATCACCCGGTCCCGGAAAGTAAGTTGGGTTTTCGACTGTTTCATCGTTAAAAGACCCATCGCCGGAGGTTGTCCATTGGAGCCCGGAGTAATCGAAAGCTATGGCATCTATGATTTCGTATTGATCACCACAACAAATTGTATTATCATCACCGGCATATATTATTGGTGGGACTCCGGACAGCACTTCAATAATTAAATCAAAATCGGGAATTGAGACCGGGTTTGGCCATGTATCCACCATAATGTAATAATCACCTGCATCCAATGCAACAGTGAAACCATGCGGAATAGCGCCTCCATTGTATAGATCACGACTTATTGCCAAACAGTTGGATGAGAGCGGGCATTCGTCAGAAATTGCAATACCAGTTTGTGGTGTTCCTTTAGGGTCAAGGGTAACACAAATGGTTACATCATAGTCAAGAATCAACTCGTAAATAATGTCTTCTCCACCGTCAAAATCATCCAAACAAGTGTTTTCGTAAACATTACCTCTTCCGGAAGTTGTCTGATTGAGATCAGTAAAGGGCAGGGATGAGACATTGATAGGGTCTGTGCAGTCATCACCAACAGACCTTAATTCATCAGTACCCTGACATGATTGATCCGGCAGATCAGTAAAATCCTGAGAGGGAATAGCCGGTTCGTTGGAGGGATTGGAGGGTTGCCCGTAAAGCAGGTTTCTAAATGCCGGGGCATGGATTGCTTTTTTGCCTGCACTTCCATTTAAAACGGATTCGGTAACCTGGCAATGCAGTATCGCGGGTATTAACATAAACACCGCGATGAGTGTTTTAAAAATGTTGGTAGTTTTCATGGCGTTTTATTTTTGATTAGGTGTAAGAACTTGTTTTGTTTTTTTGTTACAAATACCTATAAGCCAAAGGGCGTGCCCTGCTCTGATTTAAAGAATGTTAGTGGTTTTTGGTTTTGCAAAGAATTGATAAGCTGTACTTTAAAAAATATTTTATTTTCTGAAATTATTTCCGCTTATAATTATTACGGCATGTTGCGTGAAAACCGGTGATGAAACCACCCATTAGGGTGAATACTTGGGCGTCTGCAAAACAAATCCTGAAATTAGGGTCATTTTCAGCTCGTTGTGGAAAAACAAAGGGGGAATTTCCTGGCCAAATTCCTGCATATTGGAGTACAGCCCGATTAAGGTGTTGGAACCATGGAACTGAACAGGCGACGGGCTTTCCTGGCCTTGTAAATTGACTGCTGTAAGTAGGGCTTACTGAAAAACACAAAACCATATTATTAGCCTTAATATTTCGGTGCGCCTGCCTCGCTATTACAGAAGGCCACCATGGACGGCAAGGCGGGCTGCACCTTCCGTGTCAATATCATTACATGTTTCTATAAAGATTATCGCTCCGCCAGCCGGCGGAGCTTTTCTTCCAGGTGCGGAGCACCGATAATCTTTATAGAATTCTATCCGGCCTACCAGAAAAAGGTGCAGCGCACCGCAACATTTGATGCAAGTTTTTTGAATAAACAAGCTCCAAAACCTTGCATAAGGAATCAAATATTAAGGATTAATTTATTAAATAACAATGGATTAGAAGTTTTTCAGTAGGCCCTAAGTATTCCCGGGATTGGGATCAGAAGTATATTTTTCCCTTTCATCTTTTTGTTACAAATATCAAAAAGCAAAACGGCCTGCAGTGAAAACGCTGACAGGGTTAAAGGAAGAAATTAACCAATAAAACAACAATAGCTTCATGCTAATTAGTGCGTGTCCATAAAGTCGATGATTTTTTGATTTAAGATTGATGATTAACGATTGGAGATTTTAGATTTGATTGATACACACCAACATCTGAAATCTAAAATCCTTAATCTGAAATCGTATATTTTTCTAAATGCTACTTTAAAGACAAACTCTAATTAGTTTATGGCAAGGTTCTATGGCCCGCACGTGGATGTCCATATCAGCCAGGGTCACTGAAAGAAAACCTCGGGAAAGGATACTTTTTGGATATACCGCTAGCCGATATTTGCAAGGCAGTAGTTTCTGTAAAAACCCTCCTTTATTTTATGATTTGTTTCTGATAGACTTCGACCAATGAGATCATGTTGCTTGCGTCGAGTTTGCAAGTTTGATATGATCCGTCTGAAACAACAAAGGGTACAGCATAACAATAGGGTTTGCCGTCAATTGTAAATGCTTTTGAAGTCAGCCATCTGTTTTTGGAATGACTCATCTCCATCACTTCACTTTCAGTTTCAGTATGGTAACAGGTGTCCTTTTCATTCAATAGAGAAAGTTTGTCAGCAGTAACTTTTTTAAATAAAATGTCCCAATTCACCATGGTGGCAAATTTAATCTGAACATCTTTTTCCTCATCGGTTTTTGCTGTTTTAAGGGCTTCCTTAAGATATTCGTCTGAGAATTCGCCGACAAATGTTTCGGTCGGGTTAAACTCCAAAATGGCAAATTGAATAGCGTGCCTGTCGGTGCTTGGAATATCAGCAATTATTGTCATTTCCCAGCGGGTGCCCAAAAAAGCTACCAAAACTGTGAGTGCTAAAAGAGCGTTGATTTTGTTCATTTTTTTATGTTTTAAATTTAGTATAGATGAATAGATTTGATTAAAATATCCTTTCTGTTGTTCCCATTCCTATAAAGGTAACATTTTCAAAATAATCTGCGCAGGCGGAAGAACACTGTCAGGTTTTGTTTCTATGCACCCTGCCCTGTTGTTCTTACTCTAGAGCTTGTTCCTGAAAAAAGATGCCGGCAAATCCTGCCCGTGGCCCTGCATGTTGGCTCTTTGCCCGGTGTGCAGGGGCACCATGAAAACTAAGCTCCTGTGCAGCCGGTGATGCTGAAAACACCGGCAGGATGATGCCGAAACCTAAAGTGTACATGCTTTTCATAGCATTGAATTCATTTAAAGTACGCTTTTCCTTTTGCCCTTTCTGTTTCTTCTTGCATAAATACAATTTACGCTTTGTTTAAGCGGCATTGCAAATGCAGCTTAGTAGGAAAATATCCTGCACGGATTACAAAACCGCACCAGCTAAGTAGAATTAGGAAAGATTCATTCACCAGCACTTGGGATAGTCTGCCAATTGCCAACGGGACTACCAGATATTGTTTGAATAAAATGAATAACATTAGAATGCTCCTGCGTTTTAAATGCGACATAGGTAAAATTATCAGGGAAGTTATTAAATTGAGCATGATCTTTAGGACTCATTAGGTTACTATCTCTATAACCAAACAATCCAGGGTACAAATATTGAAAACGTGCGATACTTGCTCTCTTCACAAGAATTGCATTTTGATTAAGACGAAAATCGTTGCTTGTCATCAGTATGTTATCAACAGAGATCAAAGGGTTGTAGTTTAAAACCATAGCATTTGCCATTTTCTGGATCAAATTCTGGATTAATGCATCATATATCGCTTGACACATCTGTCCATTAGAATTTAGAAATTCTTTGGTTAAGCTCTTTAACTGCTCAGGAGTTTTACCATACCCTTGAAAGCCTGTAAGATATAATTTTATTCTACCGGATTCATCTCGTTCCATGTTATTAACTAAATTAGATGCATTATTATATGTTACTGAGCCTGGTGCTGCTTCTGGAACAACAGGGATAACACTTATAATGTTATCTTTAATATATTCACCTGCATTATTACAACGTTTGCATTTGGGACTGGAACCTCTTCCCACTCCAGAACTGCTTCCATTACTATTTTTCCCTTTGGCTTTCTTTACGTGATTAAATTGCTTTTTATCTTTACCAAATGGCCAAATTTTTGGGGTATCACCTGCAGGGTCATTAAAAATAATAGGATTATTTCTAAATGCAGAGTAAGGGCTTTCCCATGCTACTGGTTTTGGTTCATAACTTAACCACCTAACTAGTCTTGGGTCATATTGTCTCCAATAGGTTGTAAAACTATTTCCTGAACCTTTGATTTCGTCATCTTTTTCCATTCCATTCAGACCATAACGGTAAAGATTTGAGTTAAATGACCTCTCCGGCATCAACATGCCAAAAGCATAATAATCCTGTGCGGAGGTAAGGTCGGCGGTGTAGGAAAGGAGGCCGTTTTCATCGGTAGCGGGCAGCTTGCGGTCGCTAATGGTGGCCAGCACATTGCCCAGGTGATTGCTAAGCTCGTAATGCGTGTAGCCACGGGTGGTTTTGTAAGGCAGGATTTGTACATAAATTGTTTGGGGTGTGAGTGGCCCCCCTGTGCCTGTTCCCTGCTCGTATTGTACATTTCCGGGGTCAATAAATCCGGGGTCACCAAGGGTTGTTGTTGGCGGTCCGGTTGTTGCCGGGGATATCGGCTTATCGGGTTTATACAATCCCAAACGGCTGCTGCCATAGAGGTGGGCTTCTGTCCAACGCAAACCTTTTTCTTCTTCTGGCGCAAGTTCGTTTTTGGTATAAACGGCAAGGGTGTTGCCCTGTGCATCGCGCACATACCAGGTTTTTAGGTCGGTATTTGTACCTTTAACCGCTTTCATCACGCGGTTTCCCAGCGCGTCGTAGGCAAATTCAAGCAGTGTGCCGTTGGTTTTTTCTATGCGGCTCACCTTGTTTTGCAGGTTCCAGCTTATGTTGGTAATGCCTTCGGCGTGGTCACTTATCAGGTTGCCAATTGCGTCGTATTTGTAGTTGTTGTTCATACTTTGTTTGTCAACGTCAGTTACGGTACCAAAAGTATAATTGTTTTCGGGGTATTTGCCTGCCGGTACTGCATCGCTTACTCCGGCCAGGCGGTTGGTGGCGTTTTTGGGAATTTTTACAAGTGTCGGTTCAAAAATGGATCCATCGGCTGCATAATAGCGGTAGCTTAGTTCATCCATCTCCAGATTACCTGCATGGCCGTTCCGGTTCAGGGTTAGTATGTTGCCGTCAGGGTCGTAGCTCAGGTTCATGGTATAGGCCTGCCCCAGAGCTTCCATGCTGCCGTTGTTCAGTTTCCAGCCTTCCTGCGAAATAAGGCGGTTGAGCTGGTCGTAGCGGTAATTGAACCCTGCATTGCCCAGCTTTTGCAGTTGGGTGTACATGCGGGCAATGTTGCCGTTGTAGAGGTATTTAACCTGTCCGCTTGTCTGGTTCAGGCCGTCAAGGTAAGTGTTTGGGCTTACGGGTTTGTAATCCTCTTCAAAGTAATCGAGCACATAGCCAAAGGCATCGCGGGCCACGGCGTTATGCATAGCGCCGTAACCGGGACCGTTGAAGCTGCTGCCAAACACCTGGCTTTGGACGAATACCTGGATGGTTTGCCCGTTTATGGTAATGGTTTCAATAGCGGGTTGCGCCCCTCCCTGGCCTGCTTCTGCAATTAAGCCATCACGGCCCATATCGGTTTCGGGGCTGAGGCTTGTGCCGTTCACGCCTTTTATAAAACCTTGCAGGGTGTAGAGGTAATCCAGCCCCTGCACTTTGTCGCTACCCAGCTCAAGCCTTGCCAGCGGGCCGTGGCGGTAATAGAAGTATTCGGCATCGGTATCCCAATGCAGGCCGTTTTCGCTGGTTTCCACCTTTATCAGGCGGTTGGCGGCATCGTAGCCGTAGCGGTGGATAAACTGGTCGGCTTTGTCCGGCTGGTAGGTCAGGCTGTTTACCTTGCCGCTTTGCAGGTCGAAGTCATACACAAAAACCTTGTCGCCAATCTCGCCATTGGGATAATCCTGTATCATTTTATACACATTGCCGGCAATGTCGTAGCTGTAATGGCTGGCGTGGGTGTATTCCTTTCCCTGAAGTTTGCTGCTGTTTTCAAAGTGCATTACCGTAGCCACGCGGCTGCGCAGGTTGCGTTGGCCGCCACTGCCAAATTTCTGGCTAATGACAGTGGTGTAGGGAGTGTCGTATTGGGTACTTGTTATTTCAGTGCGGTTTGCCTGGTGAGAAATAAAAGTACTCCAGGCAGCAAAATCACGAGCTTGTGATTCCAGTGTTTCAAATGGAGATTGTTTTACTTTACCGGATTCCACCACCCGTCCCAGCTTATCATAGAGCAGATAGCTGAAAGCACTTTCTGCCTTTTGCCTGGCGTTTTGTGAGGCGGCAATGCGTCCCAGGCCATCGTAGAGGAAGATGCTTTCGCCGGCATCGGGTGTCTTTTGGCGTAGGGGCAGGTTAAGCGTATTGTAGTGGTAAACCGTCTGCTTGAAATGCCCAGGCAAAACAGCAGCATTGTAATCCGCTGCCCGTGAAGCCTGCACATTCTCAACTTTTATATCGGACAATATCTCCACCCCGGCGGGAGGAATGGTTTTCACCAGGTTGCCGGCCTGATCGTAATAATAGAGGGTGTAATGGTATTGCTTGTCGATGTAAGCCATGTTCAGGCTTTCGGTGGCATCCATACATTTGGCGTAGTAGCGGGCAAGCAGGTCGGCCTGCATGCTATCAACCCACTGCCAGTAGTACAAAGCGGCGTTGGCGTAGGCCCTTTTTTTGAGTTTGTCAACGCAAGGATTCTTCTTTCGTGGTGCACTGTACAGCTTAAATTCATTGAAAGAACTGACTTCGCAATCGAGGGTGGCGAGGTCTCGAGTTATGGAACCTCCCCCGCCAAAGGTGGAGGTAAATAAACATAGGCCCCAGCATTCTGCGAGGATTGATGCTTCAGTTCCATCGGAAAAAATAATTTTAGGGGTACAATCAGAATAACACCCGTTGTATGTAGATTCATCAACAGATACAGAATCCCAGACTATTGGCGATTCCGGGGTAATAGTGATTGGACAATCCACAGTATCTCCATCGGAAACATAAGTTATGGTCAATTTAAATTCATTATCAGCAGTATCTATGAGAACAGAAACAGCTTCCCCGTAATAATAATTGTTTATAAGTTCATCAGGTAAACAATCAATCAATTCTTCCTCATCCAATGGAAAAACACAATTCAAATATTCAATAATTGCATCGAAATCTTCAGTTGGGTCACATCCACTTATTTCACCTCCACCACTTGACCCAGACTCAAAACAGGAATTGAAAAAGAAATCAAAATAATCTTCCACCTCAATGCTTTGCTGAACTCCATTGTTGTACAACACAACCAGCTCGAAACTACAAATAAATCCTAAACTATCACATTCAAGGTTTTTAATACAGCACAATGAAATTGGAGCAATTGTATCATTTTCTGTAATCAGATATGGAATTTCATTCCAAGCAGTGGTCAGACTGAAGAGAAATTCAATTCTGTTTTTATCAATGTTTCGAAAAAAACTAATGTTTGAGATGCCTCCAGCTTTTATAATTTCATCCGGTAATAAATCATTTTCTTCAGTATAGATAACCTTGCCTGATGGGGTTACAGACAACTCTTGCAGCATTTCATTCATCGTTTCCAATAACGCCAGGGCAATATCACACTCAGTCACATCAAGGCATAAATCTTCGGGGAAATACTTGTCGCTGAAATTGGCATTTATTGTTTCGGCCTGTTGGGTTATCGCAAGGCTTATGGCGCAGGGGTCGTCAATATCGCCAATATTTGTAATGTTGAGCGGGGTACCTGCTTCTAACATGGCATTCAGGTAAACTGACATGCCATAATTGAACCGCCTTTCTTTGTTTTTTAAGAATTGGCTGGTAAATAAATTACACGGATATTCTATGTCGTCAAAGGTAAAATGTGACAATGCTTTTTTCGCTCCGATACATCTGATGTTGCAATTATTACTTTCTGCAAATTTTTTCATGCTTTTTTCAATGCGGTCATTTTTCGCCGAAAGGTAGAGTGAGCGAAGGAAATGCCATTCCAGGTCGGCGAGCGCTGTGTCTGAGCCGAATGAGTGGTAAGTGAAATAGTTAGGCGGGAAGTCACAAGGCATGATGGAGCTTTCGTTAATCTGTGATACACCCACTTTAACGGTGGTGGGATTACCCTCCGTTATATCTATCATGTCTTCCGGCGGATTATGATACGCACAATATGCCAGTTGCATAGCTATCTTGTCGATGGGGATTGGGTCGGTTGGAAAATCCGGAGGAGGAATGGATGGGCAGGGGAAGTTTTTAAGTTTTGTGAGGAGTAAGGCACTGTCCAAAGGATTCTGATTGTCCATAAACCAAGGGTCTGCTTTAAATAACAATTCATAAACAGCAGAATGCCCTTCCTGAACAAATTCCAGGCTATCGGCATCCTTGTAATAAGGTGTGGATTGCAACAGTACATCAAAATCGAGGGTTTCTTGTACTACAAGGCTGTCGCACCAACCTAGCATGCAATACTCGGGGTGCAAAGGAAGCAGTGAATCAGCGTATTCAGGGCGCCAGTTATCTACCAGATAGGTGAAGAAATTATTTGGTTTACCATCCGGGAAATAATCGTTAAGCAATGCATATACCTTTTCTTCTTTATCGTTTTCGAAAAAAAGAGATGGCAACATGCAATTTTCACCAGGATTAAAATAGGATAAAGAATCTTCAGAAGATACGATACTGTTTACATCCCTGGTAAAAGCCGCATACTGCCCGCCCGGGCTAACATCGGCCAGCATCATGTTTCTGATAATTTCGCAGCGGTTCATATCCGGCTTGCAATAGGCGGTATCGCAGTCAGCATTCGGTACAGGAGGCTGGTCGCAGTTGAGGCAAGAGCGGTAACAGTCCATGGTGTCAATGGCCGATAATGCTTCATTCAACAGACCTTGCCATACGAACTGACAGGTGTCCTTAAGAATTTCGTTAACGTAGGCCAAAGCAGCCTGTTCGTTCACCTGTATCTTTTTAGTCAGGTTGTAGGTGCCAACATCCAGGCTTACTATTATTGAGTGCGGGTAATCACCGGTGCCGGCATCATTCTGACATTCCAGGTCTATCTGTCCCTGGTCGTTCAGCAATTCACCAATTGTACCGGAAAAGCTAAAAAGAGGCTCTGAGGTGCAGCTTTCCACATGGTTCAGCGTAAGGCTGTAATCGTAAATACAATCCAGGCAGATCGACGAATCACAAACCATTGCCGAAAGTGTTTCGGGCAAAATGTCATAGCTGAAGGAATATTCGGTATTATCTGATGACACCATGAACTGGTGTTCGGTGATCATGGTTTTGTCATCCATGTTCGGGACGTTTTTATGTATCAGGGAATCGCTGATCTGGTTTGGTACCTGGTGATCGAGGGGAAGCAGGTTTTCGGGCGCTTCACCGGCCAGGGCGGTGGCAATGGTTTGCCCGGCAGGATTAAGATAAGCAACGGAAACCTGCCCGTTGGGGTCGCGCACGGCATTTTTCTGATACCTGATGGCATCGCCCACCTCGGTGCCAAACAGCATATCGAGTTCGGCCTGGTTGGGCGCTGCATAGTAGAAACGGGATATCCTGCTATCTTCGTTGCCAAACTGAAAATTTTTTCCTATCCCGCTTTGTGCGGCAATCCTGCCGGTGTTGTCCTGCAGATAGGAAACCTGGGAAAACGGAAAACCTTCCGACTGCGGGATAAAGGCATTAAATCCAAGCTTATTGGGATTGTTGGGTGAATAATACGCGGCGGCGTCCATGATTCCGCTATAAAGGTTTGATGATAATTTATTAGGACCGGAGCAACTATAACTTGGCGCATCAAAATCTTCAAAATTGTATGGCTTATTTGAGCTTTCGCTGATATTGAGCCTGCGAAAAAACTTTATCTTCCTCGAGTTGGTGGGCACGGGCAGGACATTTACCGCCGGCCGGCCCTGGTAGTCGTAAATGGTTTCGCCGGCAATTACCTCCCTTACACGATCGCTGCCCAGCTTGCTGCAGTAAGCTGGCGGTGTTGGATAAGGGGGATTGTAGGATACCAGAGTAGTTGAGGGTGTATATACAGCCGATTCGATAGGAGTGAAACCATCGCCAGGCGTCCAGGTAGCAGGTTCAATAGCAGATACAGAGGCTAAAAGGTTAATGTAACCGTCATAAGGTGTCCAGATAACAAATTCATTGGGATCCATAGATTCAACGGTTTCATTGGTGCCTTCCAAAAGCCATCCAGACATACCACCAGATCCCGGTTGAGTCACTGCCGTGAGGCCTTCAAACATAAATACAGGATCTTTTTTTCCAAGATTTATTCCCGTAACGGTCTGTCTTGCCCTGAATGTACCGTCGAAATAGTTGACTACATCGCTGCGCTTTCCCTCCTCAGCAAAAGTGGTGGACGCCTGCCAGTTCATCAGGTCGTTCATGTGCGGTGATAAAAATATCTTGTCGTCAAAAACGTCAAGCATTCCGGCATTGGTTTCGTTGGTCCATTCGCAGTGAACCGGAGTTTGCAGTTTGTCGCCACCCCTTCCAATCGCCCTGACCCTATATAACAGATAACCTCTTTCGAAAAGCCTGGGCAAACGGTAATAGCTTTCAGTTAAAGAAACGCGGGTGCTGTTGTCCCTGAAATTAAAAGGATTGGTGTTGGGGTTGCGGTGAATACGATAGCTGGATGTGTAATCGTCCACAAAGGTATATTCCAGTTCATAGAACTCCGCTTCCGGGAGCTGGTCCCAGGCAATTACCACTTCATCTGTCCGGTAATCGTTACATGCAATCAGGTTGCTGACAGTGCTGTTGTAATCTATCCTCACAAAACTTTCTTCCTGAAATGTTACATGCACTTCGAGCAATTGTCCCAATATTATTTTTAATTCGTCGGATATGGCTTCTTCTTCAGCTCCAAGGATTGTTACATTTGTTATCAATAGTTCCACCTTCCAGGCGTCTGAAAAAGCATAAGCCTCAGAGATGGTACTTTTTTCAGCCTCTCCCGATTTGAAATCTATCTCCAGGGAAATCGGTCCATTTCGCGGAGTATCGCTGGTGATGATCTGGTATAAAATATTTCCCGAAATACTTACTTTCACATCTTCAGTCAGATTCGAGTGATTGTTGAGGACAAGGGATATTGTGTTGATGTAGCTGGTTTTTCTATCGGACGAATTCAAGACATCCGTGCCAGGCATAGGAATTTCAATTTCCATTCGCAATGTATCGCCGTGAGAGAAGCCGAGAAGAGAAGTTCCCGGCATTGCATGGGTTACCCTGGGGTATTCCCTGGCCGATGCAGAAACTGCCAGGATGAACGCAACAGAAAATAGGATCGCTTTTATTGTTTTCATGGTTAGTTTCTTTTTTTAATTAATGCCTGATAAGCTTCCTGTATGGTCAATATTCCCTCTTCCGTCTCCTTTTTTATCCGGATAAGTTCACCCTGATTGTTGTATTCATACTTAGTGAAGTAGTTGTTTTCATCCAAAATGTAAGTAAGCCGCAGGTTCAAATCGTCATACACATAAGCGATCATGTTCGCGTCGAAGGGAATAATGCGTATGTCGTCGTAGTAGGTAGTGGCAGTTCCCTTTTCCAGTTTAAATTGCAAATTTTCCGCGTTTGTGGGAACAATGAAAGTCCCTTCTATTCTTTGCCAGCCCTCGATCACAGGGCCATCAGAATGAAGTGTAAGCGATTGGCCGGCAATCGTAATTACCACCGAAGCATCACTGCAGCTTAAAACAGGTTTGGTTTTATCCACTTTAACCCAACATGCGAACAAATAGGTTTTGTCCGCCTGGGTATGATAAGGGTAAAAGCCACCAATACATTTTCCGGCCTCACTGTTAATGGGTGGCATCGGATATAAATAAAAGGAACTATTAACCCTAAGTGAGTATTTTCCGGAATGCGATTCAGTATTAACAATACTTTCATTGCCGGAAGTAGTTACTCTTTTTGAAACATATAAATAATTCCATGATGGGCAAAAGGAGTTTTGGTAGTCTTCAAAACCCTCGTAAAAGATTTCGTGGTATCCGGCATTGGATGCCTGTGCCAGTATCACCGTATTTTTATACCCCAACAGGCTGCTTGTTTTCCGTCCGATGCGGTCTTCCGTTTCGATGATTTGCCCATCCACATCCACCAGGTTTACCGTTTCATTCCATTCCCAGTTATTAGTATCCTTAACCCACACAGTTGAGTCTTCCGGCGGCACAAGCCAAAAATCGTTGTATGTCTCAAATAAACCCTGCGTCCTGATATTGGTTTCCCCGGTGTTCAGGTCTCCATGGGTGCGTTCATCTAAGAAAAATCGTGAAGTCTTGGGCTTCCATGTACCTTTTCTGCCCGACAAAAAAGGATTAATTACATCCAACGCTTCTTCAGGATTTTGAGGGGGAGCATGAATTGGCGGCATATTGGAATTGTTATTCCATTCCAGTGCCTCACGATTGATGGTGATGCTATTTTCAAGTATTGGTTCATCAGGAAAAATGAAGTTGGCATTGTTCGACAATCCATAGTTTCTGTAAGCTGTTTTCCCGATCTTAAATCCGCAATGGTTGCTTTTGTTTTCAATAGATGCAGTAAAGTTGGAGGTTTGGCCTGGTTTCAATTTGATACTTACATCATTCGACATTGAGTTTGCAAAGTGGTAAGCAGGCGAAACATGCTGAAAAATTGATGTATCAGGAGGTACAATCTGATTATAAGATTTGTCCGGTATGTTTAATAAAGTGTCTATTGGCTCACCAAGGGGATTTTCAATCTTTTGGAGTTCTATTGGATAATTAGAATTGTCAGGAGTTATTTTGATAGTTATAGTATCCGTTTGAATTTGAGGCCCCGGAGAATCAGATGGGGCATATGCAGGTTCGGTGGTTTCAGATGGTCCAATTAATTCATATATTCCCGATGAATTTGAAGAGTCTGCGCTGCTTTTCGGGCAATAAGCGCAATAGCGTACGGCTTCATCATTGAATTCCACCACGCTACTGTTCAAAATGGAAGCCTGATTAAAAGAAATGATATCACCATTGCTCAAGGGATTGTAATTCCAGGTAACTACCTGCCCAGCCTTCTCATTGAGCAGGTTCTTTGCTCCGGAAGAATAAACCAGGTAGTCCGTATTTTCGGATAGTGACACGCCATCATTTATAGCGGTTAAAAAATTATCTGTATTCTCCGCAGTCCATAACCTGTTGCCATTAATTGGTGATCTAAGTTCATCGCCGGGCTTGAGGAATTGTTTGAATTGATCATAATTACTGCTGCTAATGTGCATCCTTGTATTTTCATAAGCCGGCCCCATGCCGGGATACATCCACCAGGCAGGATAGGTGAACGAATAGAGGGAATCGCTGAACTCATTGGTGGTAACTGTTAGCAGCACCTCACCAGTTACTTCATCGTAGGCCAGGTTTTCGGTCGAAACAGCAGCCGTTTGGCTGTACACAGTGTGGCGTTTCATCAAAGCATTGCGGTGGATGATCTTATTGGTTACGATGGATTGAAATTGTTTTTGTTCGGATACATTATAATAAAGTGGAACTATTATAGGGAAAGGAGCAATTATTATAATGGTATTCAAATTGGCTGAGAAAGTATTGTTTTTCATCTCATCGAAGCTTTTTTTGCCGTCAATGGTATATTCCACAGAAACGCCAAGTGTAACGTTTTTATTAATCCTTCCGAGACGGTCGATGGTTATGAAATTGTCATTGTCATCAGCGTACTCAAAAGTTTCGCCTGAAATCCTGTCGCCATTTTCATTAAAAACCCAGGTAGCTTTTGGCATACCGCTCATACTATTCAGCTCTATGGAATAGCCTTGTGCAACTGTTGCAAAATCATGTTGCTGGTTATTAGATTTAAAGGGTATAGTAAAAGCTTTCCCATCGGTTTTATCACGTTTCTCATCCACGCCTGTCCTCCCAACCTTAACCGGATAATCTTTTGCTGTAAAGAATTCATTTACCACTTTCCCGGTTTTGCCTACACCCTGTCCATCTTCGTTGGTAACTTGTGTTACTTTGCTGTAAATAATTTGGGGCGACGGGAAATTGGATTCGTTCACAGGCTCTTCCACATAGAATTCGTTGTCAGGGGCTTTCTTTTTGTGGTCAGAACAAAAAATGGGCCTTTTCAGGGAAATCTCATCCCCGCCAATCATGGGTTCATAATCAGCAACGCCGGAGCTGATGATGGAAGTATCTCCGCTAATAGGATCAATTTCTTCTGTTGTATAGTAGTACGAAGTGGTATATGCTCTACTCTGATGCACTCCTCCGGTCATCCCGCCAAAACGGTCGTTGATACTGATCCTTGCCACACGGCTTCCTCCGGCAATTTTATCTTTCGTGGGATTGTAGAGGCGGATGAAACTTTTATTTAAGATTATTTCGTTAGAGAGTCCTCTTATCTTGCAATAATTATTTACCCCCCCTAACGATGATACCAAAAGTTGTGCTCCGAGGACTATAAATGCCTTTGGAAGTCCCTCAATAAAACCTTTAAGGTCTTCAGGGTTTGGCTGACCACTTGAAAAAATGAGACTGTTCCTGTTTATGCGCATAAACTGGATGGCAGACTTGTGGATATTATTCGTAAGGGTATCTGGGTTGTCATCGTCCAGTTCCACATTCTCCAGTTGTACCCAGCCATAATTGATATTATCTTCCACGGTAACATCCCAATCCGCAACGCCGGCATACCCGGTTACATAGTCGTAGTAATTATCTCTGAGCTTTACATAGAATTTATAGTACAGATTTGGCTGTGCCGATGAAATGTCCAGAAGACAGTGCCTGAGTAGTTGATCTTTATTCGTAATTGTCCCCGGTACCTCGAAATAAATCTTTAAATCTGTTGTGTCGAGTTTATTTTTATTCAGGTTCATTAATCCTTTCACTAAAAACATCTGCCCGGCCTGTTTGTCCTGCAAGTAAGCATAATCATGGGCTTCATATTCCACCTTAATCTTTCCTCCGCCGGGTATGGTAATGTCAGTCAGGTTCCAGGCATAAGCATTTTTGTTCATCGTGTCACGATCCTGTGAAGAGTATGGAAAATCAATATTTGATAAAGGGCTGCTATCATCACAATCACTATACGCATTGCCTGAATGTTCCTGATAATAACCCCAGCGGTTTGCATCTCTGGTATTATATTTTGGGTTTACAACATTGCCATTGGGCAAGTTGCCATAATCAAAAGCATACGGTGTAAGCATGCCTTTTTGTGAGTGCTCATAGCTAATGGCAACTTCTTTCAGGGTTAACTTGCCTCCGCCAGCCGGGATAGCATTGTTAATTTCTTTACAAAGGGTTTGGTCATAAGTGAAATGTATGGTTTTTATGGGTGTAGCATTGAAATGATTTGTTGTGTAATCATACATCGAATAGACAACAATAGAATCCAACTGACGTAAAAACATATCCGGATCAATTCCACCGTTTTCGTCTTGTACACCAAAACCATCCTTGCGTTTACTGTAAAAAAACCTGGCAATTTCTGTTTTGGATTCTATCGACCGGATGTACCAGAGTTCTTTCTCACCATAAACATAAGTTCCTTTATCATCATTAGGATCACTTCTTAAACCCTTGTTATAAGTAGCCTGATTTGGTTCCATAGGAGAAGGAGAGCGCCACCTGTATCGAAAATCTTCTTTAAAGTAACTGAATTTTACATAGTTTCCCACATCATCATCGCTGATGCCATCGCTTGTCAGGTCCCTGTAATCAGGACTGAGCACTGCCGTAATAAGGAATTGGGTGGCATAAGCAGGGGTAGTCATCGATTCAAAGTAATGATCAATTCCCTTGGTATTTTTGATTGTATTATCCTTATCATTATCATCGACTGAATAACTGACAAGATTTTTATCATTGTTTACTTTATCTACAACGCTTTCGCCAACCTTAACAACATTAAAAGTAACTTCTTTCTGTGTGGTATTGTAAACGGGGATTCCGAAAACATATCTCATTCCATCGGGCTGGGTAACCGATATTTCGGATAAATGATGTGCTTTGCGATAGGAACCGTTTCTTTCTACGGTAAAAACTGTTTGAGAATTGTTATCAAATCTGTGGTAAGGGATTTTTTTATCAAATCCGATTTTTGCAGCTTCGCCTGCAGTCAGGTAATTGATGGTGGTTTGACGCACGGGTTGAAACTTATTGATGTATTCGGTATTAATACTCGTACCGTGGGCGAACACACCTCTCAGACTTTGCTCGTCTTTTGGTATAAAAGAAAACCGTTCAAAACCGTTAAGATGTTCAAAAAGTGAATGGTCAAACCTGTTGATTTCCCCATGATTCTTAAAATAATGCTGCTGATACAACTTTATTGATCCTTCGGCTGAATATTTGTTCTGCTCTGATTTGAAAATCAATTTATCAGATAATTCCGAAGGAATCCACCTTCCGCTTTTCTGATAGGAAGAATTTACACCTAAATTGGCGCCTGCCTTAAATACACCGCCCAGATGCACTTCAGCCCCGAATTGGTTTCCAGGTGAGTTAACCTCAGTAGTTGGATCGCCCACAACACCTATGTCGTTTTTATTCACCGAAAAAGTCAATGAAAGCCCCTGGGCATTCAGGTTAAAAACATCAGGTGTTTTGTAGGGAATGGGTAATATTTTGGATTCGCCTGCATAATAGGGCAACTTTTTTTCCCTGTTGAAATCCATCAGTGCTTTTGCAGGCATACCATCAGTTTCATGCATAATACCATAAGCCGGGAAATATTGAATCTTTCTTTCAAGTGTCTGTTTGGAATAGTATCCTGTAATTCTTATACCCGGATCAGCCGTATAGGCATCCCAGCCTACTGAGCCCGAATAGGTTCCCGATGTATTAATAAAGGGATAATCTATGTCGGGCTGATAAGAGTTGTTGAGGTAAGACCGTTTAGAAAAACCAAACGGAAGTGATTGCACAGCACGATCCTTAGTTGTAACATTTCCCTGATCATCCTTTTTTTCATTTTTCCATTGTCGTGTATAATCCAAACCTACGTTTAAACTTTTATTTAATCCTTCCTGCGAATTTACAGACCAGGTTTTTCCTAGCGAAACACCAAGCTGACTGCTGTTTGTTCCAATAGCAAACCCTATATTGGGGCTAATGTACTTATCCACACCTGACTGTGAATTTGCGGTAACACCAAGACCTAAAGAGGCATTTGCACCACCTTTGTTGGCGGATAAAGAAACATCCATCGAAACCTCCGTACCCCAGCCCTTATAGCTGTTGTAAAATATGCCAAGACCCCCAAGTTTAATAAGACCGGATAATTTTTTAGATGCAAACCCCGCAATTTCAAGGTCAGCATCAGTCTTCCCTCCATAAGTTTCATTGTCTTTAACTGAAAATTCCTTTGTTATTACATCACCGGCAAAATCATCCGGCAGCCCCCTTAGTGAGCGGACAATAGTACCGGCGTTCAAATTCCATCCCAGGCCCACCATGGTGGACACATCTTCCATCTGTATGCCTGCCTGGTAGGTCAGGTTCATCGGGTATCCGCCAATGCTAAACAGGGGTATCTGGTAGGAAAAAGAACCTGTTGAGGGATTCACCAGATCGGATGTGCCGGCCTGCTGGAACTGCATAAATTCGAGCTGTCCGGGCCCGCCGGTTTGTGCTATCAAGCTTGTTGAAACAATCAGCACTGCAACAATGATCAAATTAATTTTCTTCATGATTGTAATTGGCTTTAAATTTCAGGTAATGGTAGTTTTTGATGTCATAAAGTGTTAGCAGGTAAATTATATCTGCCTGCAAATCGAAACTGTCAAGATTTATTGAAAGTTGATTCAGCCCATGCCCTACAAAAAAGTCCGGATTATTTTCCAATAAATCTTCAATTGTGAGGCTTCCGGCCAACTCCATGGTAAGCGGGTTAAAAATCCCTATGTAGATAGCTTTTGATGGCGTATAATTATTGATGAAGCGAATATTCAGCTTTTTATCATAAATCCCGATATAACCTTGCGCCGGTTGATTGCTTAATTCATAGTAACAGATGGGTTCATTAAATGGAATTGAGTCCTTACAGATGGGTTTCCCTTTCTTATCATTCCATGAGTATATTGTCCAAAAACTATTTTCAGGCCCTCCCTGCAAAAAGACTTTACCAATATAAGTTTTATCTTTTGGAATGTGCCCGTGTACATATTTCCAATCTATTTTCGCAAGAGGATCGGTAATTATTGCGGGAGTTTGCTCCCAGGTTATTGCTGCCTTTTTATCAAAGGCAATGATGGAGTCATTCTTAATGGATAGGGTAAATGATTGAGGCAGAAATTCCTCACTGGCAAGGGAGTCGTTATTGATAATGCTAAGTTTATAATAGCAACTGTCGCCTGCAATGGTTTTCTTGAATTCAACAGAAAATAAATCGCAATCCGGCAATTCTGAAACTGGAGTTACTATTAAAATGTCTTCAATTTTATCAAAGCTCCACACTTCGCTTTTTCCGATTTCATCCGTACCGTATAAACCCATGAATGCAGTAACCTGCCATGCATATTTTTTACCTGGCTCAAATGACCTTGCAGAAACAGGAAGTTGAAATGAAGTATTTCGGAGGTTTTGCTGCATAAAAAATGCCGAATTTGCTTCCATAGCTTCAACCGGTAACTGATTATCAAGTTGCTCCACAACTCTAAGCTGGTAAAAGAAAGACTGTTTAGGACCAAAGGGCATAGGAGGAAGCCACTGAAAAAAAGGAGACTGCACGATTACAGCTGACTCATCCATTGGGTTGATTAATTCAGGGGGAGTCAAATGGGCAATGAGTTGGATGATACAGTTTCTCCCTAATTCATTTTCGGTACTTTCATTAAATACTTCCACACATATGGTGTAGGACCCTGTGCGCATTGTACCTGTCCGTATAACGTATTCTTCATAATCAGCGTTTGCATATCCATCCTCGATCGGTTCCAAATTCCTGGGATTAATTCTTCCGGAAAAATATGGTGGTAATTCAAAAATTGCGCTTTTTCCTTCGCAAATCAATCCATCTTCATCTTCTTCAACAGTACCATACAAATACACAGATAAAGTTTGATTGGTGGTGTTGGTAAGTATTAAGTTCCATAGATCCTCAATATGCCATTGGTTCGGGGGTGGTTGATAAAGTTGCACTTGCACTTGTTGCGCCTTTGCACAAATTGGTATGAACAGAAGCAGGCTTAAACTCAGGAGTATGAAAAATGGTATTTTCATGATATGTTGGATTTTATGTTTCTTTTGATCAATCATTTTCTTGAATATTTAAAATCAGATTTCTTAAGGGGGTATTTCAAAACTTTGAAAATTTTTTCTAACTGTATTTCAAAGTTTTAAATTAATTATTTTTACTTTCAAAGTCGCCTTCTAACACGTCAAAGACTTCGTCAGTCCCATTGGACTAACTGTTTTTTGCATATCAAAATCATCATTTGAAATCTGCAATTTCAATGGACTAAAATTACAATGCCCAACATGTAAAAACTGCACGAATGAGCGAACGGTATATACCGTTGAACAAACGGCAGGTTAATGAGGGTGAACGGTGGGAGAGCACAATTGATTAGTGTTACTTAAAAGCGGGTTAAGGAAGAACCCCTTCTTCATTATAATTTGCCAGTCAGGGCTATCATTTGTCCCGGAGGCATGATGCCGCTACCTTACTAAATTCATCGGCTTTTTTACGCGAAATCGTCAATCGTGTTCCATCTGCAAGAATTACTGTATCGTTGGTAAACGATTCCAAGTGGTGAAGGTTGATGACAGTATTTTTGTTTATCCTGAAAAATCCTGAATTGGCTAAAATCATTTCCAGTTCTTCAAACGAGCGGTCTGCAACAATGGTAGCAAAACCTGTAAGATGAAGTACTGTATAGTGACTATCCTGCTGAAAAAACATCAGATTGCTAACATCAATTATTTGATGCCCGGTTTGATCCCGGATGGTAATTTGACTAATCATACCTTCGCTAAATTTTTCTTTTAAAAGTGTTTGTGCTTCCTGGTGTCTTGGCGGCTAATCTTTATTTGCCACAAAGGCTCAAAGACTCTCCCGATAGGGATACCCGCTTCGCGAGGCGAGCCTTTGGTAAAAGTTTCACAAAGCGTGTCTAATGCGACAAAACCATTACCCTAAGTCAGGATTTTTAAATTCATGGTACGTGCCCTCCTGAAAGCAAAAATATCGCTTATGGGAAACGACTTCTTTGGGAATGATTGATTTGTAGCCGTAGGTTTATGAAAGGTAGTATCTGTTGAGTAAACGGTTGAATTTATTTATTTCTATATTTTTCAACCGGACAGTTGTGATTGATAAGAACCATAAGCTGTTAATTAGTGCCCGTCCATAAAGCCAGTACTTTTCAATAACCCCGGGTTTACCCAAAAGGATGCCCGCTTCGCGAGGCAGGCCAATGGCAAAAGGACGAGGCTATTGATAACTTAAAAAACTAACTAAAATGACGGACACTAACCAGAATTTGCTCAAAAACCTGTAATGCTTTAACGACTTGGATTTTGTGTAAAAATGTTGTGTTCCAAATGCAAGGCTTTTAATAGGGATCAACAATAATCCGTACTTTTAATATTCCGGTGCGCCTGCCTCGATGGCAAGGCGGGCTTGCACCATTATTTTCTAGCGGGGAACATCTTTACTACAAATATTGTCGGTGCTCTACATTTCCAAAGTTTCCTTTACTTCAATCATGTTTGCCAAATACTGCTGTTTTTATGTTGGTCAGCTGGCGGGGAGATCCCTTGCTACCAGTGCGTTGGCTGGTTCTCCCCTTCGGGGGATTTAGGGATTTTATGGCTTTTTAGACTGAACTCATTACTAATAATAAAAAATCCCGCCCATTACAGGCGGGATTTTGTTATCAACCAACAAAAGGGGGAAATGTTAGTTAATAATCAACTTTTGATAGAATCTACCATTTAAGGTTTGTATCTTGATAAGATAAACACCCTTCGGCTGAGCGCTTAAATTAATAATTGCGGAATTAGAGGTAGTTTGCTTATAAACCTCATCACCGAAAGAATTGAAAATAAGCCCTAAATATACAAATTTTTTAGATGTAAATGCAAGTTAACTCTTGATTTACAGGCCAATTAAATGTTAAAAAAATAAAAACACCAGCAATATATTGGTATTCCAAAAAAAAAGCCCCCGGTTAAGGTAACCGGGGGCTTTTATATTTTGGAGTAAATATCTATCTGGAGATTACTAAACGTTTAGTCTCCTGAATTTCATTAGCAACTTTTACCGAGTAAAAATAAATGCCGTCATTCAGGTCGTTTACATCAATTGTGGCTTTTCCTGCAAATCCTGAAAAATTAATTTCTTTAACTTTTGCACCCAGCAAATTATGGATATTTATCGTGGCTCTTGTTGTTCCTTCCGGCAGGTTGTAATCAAAAGATACCTGAGAAGTTGCCGGGTTTGGATATGGATTGGAAACAAACACCCTATTAGCTCCCAGATCATTAATACCTACATTTGGTGTGGCAAAATAATCAACATAGAAATAGGTTGAATCGTTGGGGTTGCTTTGAGGAAAAAAGCTATAGCACATTTTATTGATTCCTGTGATTCCGGCAGGCTTATAGTGCCCACTAAATTCATCGGTAGTTTCACCCGGGTCAAGTACAATGGTAAGCGGTGATAAATAAACTGAGGGTGCAAAGCAGATACCCCAGCAAAAAGTGTTTGAAGTTCCGGGAACTACTTCAAGTTCTATTTTTCTGCAAAACAGCGTTAGATTCTGGCTTGAAACGTTTTTAACTGAGATGTGCGAAACCAATTCAAATGTCTGGGGGTAATCAACAACTGTAACTTTTTCTCCCATTTCAAAAAGTTCTCCGTCATGGTAAAGTTCTAACACTTGTGCTGTTGACACAAAGAAAAAGCCGAGTAATACGAGTAAGGAAAGTACGAGTTTTTTCATGATTATAGTATTTAAAATTTAAAAAAAAGTTACAATTTTTATGCCAACATATAGCAATATCTACTTAATAAAATATTTACAAAAGTAATGTATTAATTAATAAATTCGCAAACAAGTTTTCTAATAATAATTAACAATCCAAAACTAAGCTTAAATAATAATGAATATTGAAGAATTAAGGGAGTACTGCCTGGCCAGGCCGGCCGTTACCGAGAGCACGCCTTTTGATGATGTAACACTGGTTTTTAAAGTAGCCGGTAAAATGTTCGCCATCATCCCTCTCGATAAACCGGATTTATCAATAACCTTAAAATGCGATCCCGAAAAGGCAATTGCTTTGCGCGAAAGGTACCCCTTTGTTAAACCCGGCTACCACACCAGTAAAATACATTGGAATACAATTTTTATCGATGGTACGGTAGAAAGATATTTAATACTCGAATGGATCGATCATTCGTGGGAAATGGTGGTAAAAAGCCTTAACAGAAAGCAAAAGGAAATACTGGAAGCAGCCCTGAAAGAAAAATAATTGGTTTTTCATTTATGAAAAATTGAACGCCACCTTATGCTGGCCAAAAAGCAATTTGGTAATCGACTATGCGATTTTACTCCCCGGTTTTTGCTTCGGGTTTTGATTTTTTTCCTGAACATGTCGCCCAACAAATAACCAATCATCCCACCCCACAAAATGCTCATGTATGGATTTGAGGTTATTGCGCAGGTTCCTGAAGCGCATCCAACCTGGGCGTAATAAATGTATCCGCCTATTGCGCCAACTAATATTCCGGCAATTGTTAATGGTGGGAAAAATGAAAATAACTTTTGCTTTAAACTTTTATCTGTTTTTGTACTGTTTTCCATTAAGCTAATTTTTTGTTGGTTAAAGAATTATTTACCTGGTTCATAATCATCTCCTTTGTCTGCAAGCCAGTCATTCGCCTCAATTCTTCCCCATTTTTATAAAGTATAAGAGTGGGAATATTTCTTACGCTAAGCTTTGAAGATATTACCTTGTTATCATCAACATTGAGGGTGGCAATTTTAAAAAAGTCGTTATTTTCAACTGCCAGTTCTTCAAGTACTTTGTGCTGAAGTTTACACGGATAACACCATTCGGCCCAAAAATCGACAAGTACAATATTGTCTTTCAGGATATGATTGAAGTTGTTATAATTTATTTCTATGATATGATTTTTCATATTTTCCTAAATGGCCACAAATGCACGAATGAATTGATCTCCATTTCCCAAAGAGACAAGGTATGCACCGGGTAGTAAATAATTTAAATACACATTTCAAATCACTACTGTCCGATTAAAAATTATAGATTCTTCGCTACGCTCAGAATGACAATTGCACTGTGAGTTTTGGTTTGGGGAGGGGGAGGTTGGCGGCGTTTGCGCCCAACAACCCCCACCAGAAACCCAAAAACCCCGGAATTGTGAAACAAAAGAACTGTTAGGAAGAAAATGTTG
>CAZQIV010000008.1:39223-83774 GCA_964593705.1 uncultured Lentimicrobiaceae bacterium
TAATTAATAAATTTTTTTTATACCCCCTTCCCCTATTTTTTAATTTTGCTTTTTTTTTTTTGTTTGGGGGTGGGGTTGGTGGGGGGTTTCCCCCCCAACCTCCCCCTCCCTGATACCCTAAACGCCTGTCATTCTGAACGAAACGAAGTGTAGCGAAGAATCTTTTGCTAGTCCTATATTTTTTACGGACAACAGTGATTTCATATTTTCATCACAAATTAAAAGACCACAGATACGCAAAACACATACCAAAATAAATCACTTTAGTAACACTACTGTAATTCCGGTTCCACCCATTTCAACTTTTTCATCGCCAAAGCGCTTCACCTCAGGATTCAACCTCAGCTGATCCCTGATAACTTCTCGCAGGATGCCGTTGCCCTTGCCATGCAAAATTTTAACTTCTTTTATAGAAAGCAATATGGCTTCATCGATGTAACGCTGCAATTCGCTTGAAGCCTCCTCTGCCCTATTTCCCCTGAGGTCGAGCGAAAGTTTAAAATTTGTCATTTTGTCATTCAGATCATTCACAATGTGCCCATAAGACCTTTTACGAAAAAGAACCTTTTCGTGGTATTCTTCCTCGCCAACATTTACCAGTTTTGCCAATGGAACTTTCATAATCACACTACCAAAACTAACCATGGCTTCCTTTCCGGAAAGCTCCACAACTTCACCTACGGTTACTTGCGGCGGAATGCGCACCCTGTTACCAATCAAAATTGTTTTGCTGTCGTGCTTTGGTTTTTCCTTTTTTGGTTTTGAGAGTTTCTGTATTGAAGATGTATCTTTTTTTGCTTGTACTTCTTTTTGCTGATCACTCTTTTTTTCTTTCAGTTTTTCGCGAAGCACCTTTGTTTTCTCTTTATCAGCCTGCACCTCTTTAATTTCACGAATTGTATTCTCGATCAATTTATTGGAATCATCAATAATCTGCTGTGCTTCTTGTCGTGCATTCTTTATAATTTTGCCCTTATTGGTTTCGAGTTCACTTTTTAGCGTTTCATATTTATTAGTCAGTTCTCTTAGTTTTTTTTCGAGCACTGACAATTCCTTTTGCTTTTCCGAAAGTTCTCTTTTTTCCACTTCAAGCTGTTGCAGTTGCTTATCGAATTTTACCTGGGTTTTACCAACCTTCTTTTCTGCATTTCTAAGAATGTACCATGGAAAACCGGTTTTTTTAGCCATTTCAAAAGCAAAAGAACTCCCGGGATTCCCAATTTGAAGTTTAAAAAGAGGTTGCATTTTTCGCGTATCAAAAAGCATGGCCCCGTTGATAAGACCGGGTGTTTTGTCGGCCAGCATTTTAAGATTCGTGTAGTGGGTGGTAATAACCCCAAAACTTGTTTTTTGATTGAGGTGTTCAAGTACTGCTTCGGCTATGGCTCCACCCATGCGTGGCTCTGTTCCCGTCCCAAATTCGTCGATCAGAAACAATGTTTTATTCCCTGCTTTTTGAGAAAAATATTTCATATTTCGCAAATGGGATGTGTAAGTACTCAGGTCGTTTTCGATGGATTGCTCATCACCAATATCAATAAAAATATCCTTAAAAATTCCGGTTTCCGAGGTTTCGCGCATTGGCACCAGCAGGCCGCACTGGAGCATATATTGCAAAATGCCCACAGTTTTCAGGCACACAGATTTGCCGCCGGCATTAGGCCCTGAGATAATCAAAATCCTGTCGTCATCCTTTAATTTTATTTCAAGGGGAATAACTTCTTTCTTTTGTTTTTGATGTGCAAGAAAAAGTAGCGGGTGACGGGCATCCCACCACTCTACCACAGGATAATCGTTGAGAATGGGAAGACCTGCCTCCAATTTCATGGCAAGCTTTGCTTTTGACCGGATAAAATCGACAAGCCCCAAAAACTCGTAAGCCTTGATTATGGTATCTGCCGAAGGCCTCAGAAAATCGGTGAAGGCAGCAAGGATTTTATTGATTTCGCGTTTTTCGGCATTCTCCAACTCCCTGATCTCATTGTTTGCCTCAAGCGATTCGGCGGGCTCGATGAACACTGTTTGGCCACTTGAGGATTCGTCCTGGATAAAACCCTTGATTTTTCTTTTATGCGTTGCAGGCACAGGAATTACCAGCCTGCCGTTGCGGATGGTTACATCATCGTTGGGGTTAACGTATCCGCTTTGCCGTGCCTGGATCAGAATTTTGTGGATGGCGCGATCTACTTCACCTGAAAGCTTATTCAGGCCCTTCCTTATGGTTGACAGTTTTTCAGAAGCAGAATTCTTAATTCTTCCCCGATCATCCATAATACGTTCAATTTCGCGGATGATGATTTTTTCGTCCTCCACTTCCCTCACCAGGACACGCATTAACGGGAACTTTTCAACATCCAAGAGCCGGAGGTAAGATATTACATCAAAGATGGACTGCAAAGAAGTTTTGAGATCGAATAGATTTTCCTGTAAAAGAATCGTTCCCGGCATCCTTATCCTCATAAGTTCGGGGATAAGGTTAAAATAATTTTGGGCCGGAAAGGGATTCCCAAACATGAGTATTTGACGGAACTCCTCGGTTTGACCCAGGCGTAGTTTAATGGTTTCAAACTGTGTAAGAAAACACATCCTGTCAACATGGTTTCTGCCCATATCGCTCACACACAGTTCCATCAGCATTTGCCTTACCTGATGAAAACCTACTTTATCTTCAAAATTATTGGGAAATATCACTTTTTAAACTTTTTGCAAAATTAGAAAAAATGAAATGGCAGAAAATTTAAGTAAACTTGCAGCCATGAAAAGTTGGTTGTTTTACCACCTTTGGGGAATTAACTAAATGATGAAATTGGAAAGTCCGCAGTGCCGGGCTTCGCCCGTGCATCCTCGAAAAATTACGAAAATCAAAGATTTTCTATTTTTCGGGATGGGCAGTCCACAGTCCGCAGTTTACAGCAGGCAGTCCGCAGTTCACAGTCCACAATGGTCAGTGGGCAGTACCGAAAGCTTTTATTTTTTTTTGACTATTAAACAGTTTAGTGTTTTGTTTATGAAATACAATTTCACACAATACTTTAATCATCAAACTACTAATATTAATAATAGCTGTGAGATTTTTTAATCTTTTATTCTTTGTGTCTTTGTGCCTCCGTGGTATCTATAATGAACCACAAAAGCACAACGACACAAAGAATTACAATTCCGCCATAATTTATTCTATTGTTTGGGATGATATGTTTCAGAAAAACTGATTGTTTTAAATAAAGAATCCCTGAAAACTTTCGGGAGTGAGGGTCGGGAAAAGGTTAACTTCTAAATTGCTGAAGTACAAAAAAAAATTGAATCACTAATTATTCGCCGACAGGCTATGTTTAAAAAAATATCATTCGCATTTCTATTCTCGTTTCTCATTTTCTATGCATCCGGTCAGGATAATATGGTAAGCGGAAAAGTGCTTGATGCAGAAACCAGCCAATCCCTGGCTTTTGTAAATATTGTAAGCAACAACAGCAATATTGGCACTTCCACCGACATCGACGGGAAGTTTAAAATAGTTACTAAAGAAAAAGTTGAATTTTTAAGACTTTCGTACGTGGGATACGAATCCCAAATTTTTTATCTGCACGCCAAAACCAAAAACCTTGAAATTATGCTACAAGCCACCAGCCTGGAACTGGAAGAGGTGGTAATTGTAGCCGGTGAAAATCCTGCCCACAGAATCATTAAAAATGTAATCGCCAACCGTGAAAACAATGACCCGGAAAAACTGAAGTCGTTTGTCTATACATCCTACGATAAAATGGTAATGACGGTGGATACCCTGGATATTAAAAAAGAGGACTTCAACCCACAGGACTCGGGATACATCAGGTTAAAGAACTTTTTAAACGACAAGGATTTTTTTATGATGGAAACAGTATCGGAACGCAAATTTATGTCGCCCGACCGAAACCATGAAAAAGTATTAGCATCACGCATTTCGGGTTTCAAAGATCCCATATTGTTATTCTTAAGTTCGCAGTTGCAATCATCTACTTTTTACCGGGAACTAATAAAAATTTCGGATAAAAATTACATCAATCCTATTTCGAGGGGAAGTACAAAAAAATACTACTTCCAGATTGAAGACACAACTTATACAGCACGTGGCGACAGTGTTTTTATAATTTCTTTTCGCCCGGGCATCAACACCAACTTCGATGGATTAAAGGGTGTATTGTCGATAAATACCCACAGATGGGCCATCCAAAACGTTATTGCCGAACCATCACGCACGGAGGACGGGCTGACAATAAAGATTCAGCAAATGTACGAGCTGATAAACGATACTACCTGGTTTCCGGTTCAACTGAATACCGACATCATTTTCAATAATGTAAAAATCAACAATTTTGTTCCTGTTGGAAAAGGCAAAAGCTACAATAAGGACATTGAGCTTAATCCTGATCTTGTAAAAAGGCAATTCAATCAAATTTCGGTAACATTTGATCCAAACGCCGTAGATCGTGACGAGGATTTTTGGTTGGCATTTCGTGGAGATTCACTCACCAACCGGGAAAAAAGAACTTATGAATTTATTGATAGTATTGGCCGGGCTGAAGACCTGGATCGGAAAATTTACACTTTAAAAGCATTGCTCAATAATCGACTTCCCCTGGGCAAAATTGATGTGGATTTATCCAAAGTAGGAAAGTATAACAATTATGAAGGCCTGTATTTAGGGCTCGGATTACTAACAAGCAAAAAGTTTTCGCAAACTATTAATGCCGGAGCTTTTGCGGGTTATGGATTTAGAGATCAGGCCGTGAAGTATGGTGGTAATATGTCGTTTACAATCGATCGATACAGAGAAGTGAAGATAAACCTGGCCTATTATAATTACACCACCGAAACCGGGGGGGTACATTTTTTTAGTGAGAATGAAAACATCCTCAACCCGGCCAACTTTAGGAATTTCCTTATCAAAGACATGGATCACACCGAGCGGATACAATCGTCAGTCAGCTTTAGGGCATTGCGCTATGGGACGTTTAATGTTGGTATTACCAGGGATGCCAAGCAAATTACAAACAATTACTATTTCGATGCCGAAGATGCGGATATTCCAAGCGATAAACCTGAATACATTTTTACCGAATTCACGGCAGGGTTCAGGTATGCCTTCAAAGAAAAGTTTTTAGAAATGCCTGATTCCAGAATTTCGATGGGGACTAAATTTCCGGTGGTGCAGTTTCAGTATTCACGTGGCATCAAAGGCAGTTTGGACGGAGGATTTGCCTACAATAAATTTGATTTGAAAATTGAAAAAAACTTTTACATAAAATATCTGGGACAGTCGAATTTGGAATTATCGGCCGGCTATGTTGATAATCCCATCCCACAAACAAACTTGTACAACGGAAGGGGTTCTTACCGCGCTTTTACCATTTATACACCCACAAGCTTTGCCACGCAGCGCATGAACGAATTTTTGGCCAACAAATATGCTTTCCTGTTTTACACCCACAATTTTGGCAACTTGATTTGGCGCGGCAAAAAATTCAGTCCTGAATTTGCAATAGCTACCAATGCCGGCATTGGAACCCTCGACCACCCCGAATATCATAAAGGAATCGATGTCAAGATTATGGATAAGGGCTATTTTGAATCGGGAATTTTAGTCAACAAGCTCCTAAATGTATTGGGAGTTTATACCATAGGTGTGGGAGCGTTTTACCGCTATGGCTATTATCAATTGCCCAAAGTTGCTGATAATTTTGCTTACAAAATTTCGATTGTTTTTCCGTTTTAAATTTTTGATTTTCCTATCGCGTATTTGTAAAACACAAAAAGTCAATGTTTTCAAAACGTTTTTTTTTAAACCGATTGGATTTGATAAAAAAAACGTATTCTTTTTGAACCCTGACAGAGTTTCAAACTCTGTCAGGGTTGAACGATACTAAAATTTTTCCTCATTTTTATACACTAAGGATTGGAGCAAAATATTACAGTAAATATTAGATTAAGGTAATTATTTAGCTATTTCAATTATCAAATTTCATTTAAGCAACTTGGTGATTTGTGCGGCGGAGCTCCCTTCTCCAGATGGAGAAAGGTTGGGGATGAGGTTTTAGAACAACCAGCATATTTCATAACCCACATAAAAAGGTACAAATAAAGTTAGAATGGATAGCCAATTCCAAAATTCCAAATTACATTTCTAAGCTGTAAGTTATTGAATTGCCACCTGCTTCCATCAGCATAAGATGGGTCGCGAATTGGTGTGGCGGCATCTATCCTGAAAATAAAAAAGGTTAAATCGAGCCTTAAACCAAAGCCGGCATCCACAGCAAATTCTCTAAAAAATTTATCGATCTCAAATTTACCTCCCGGATAGTTATCGCTGAGATTGAGCAGCCAAATATTCCCGACATCAGTAAATAAAGCCCCTTTAAACCAACTATAAATCGGAAAGCGATACTCAAAGTTTGCTTCCAAAATAAGATCCCCCATTTTTTCGAAATTATTGCTGATGGTATCCACAAACGACCCCGGGCCAAGCGAGCGATAATTCCATCCCCGCATATCATTGGATCCTCCGGCATAAAAGCCTTTTTCGAAGGGCAAAACCTTTGAATTACCATACGGGATACCAAGGCCAAGCAAATTCCGGTACACCAGCGTATGATCCTCTTTCAGGGCGAAGTAATACCGAAAGTCGATGTTAGTACGTGCATATTGTGCATAAGGGATATTCCACACGGTGTATTCCCCGTTTTCATTTTTAGTGGCATTTGAAAGATTGCTTGATAAATTAAGCGCATTACCGGAGGTTTCGATATTCCACCTGAAATATTTAAAATTCTGCACTTTATTTCTTTCCTGGTTATTAAAGATATAAGTATAACTTGCCGACATAATAAAATGATCGGTGTATTGATTCAGCAAGCGCTGATCGTTTAGCGTTTCAAGCCTGGCGAGGAAGGCTGAATCAGGAAAAATGGAAACAGAATTAATCTCCAGGGGAATAAGGCTGTGGCTAACAAAATTATTCGACAACCAATTGTAGCCAAAAGAACCATTGATAATATACCTTTCATAATCGGGACGGTTTTGATAGCTAAGCCCGGTTTTGATTGTAGTGCGGGGCCTTAATGTTGTGGTGGTGAGGTCGAGGAACGATGGCAACAAAAACTTAGGAAAATCCAGCGAAAACTCAACCCCCGTTTGAACGGTATTAAAAAACAATAGCACAGGATCGCTGGTAGAACTACCCGCCTGCCACTCCAACCCGCCTGTTAACTTTACACTAAACACCTCCGCCCCTCTAAAAATATTCAGGTTCCTGTAAACAAAATTTCCTGCCAATCCCAAAGTAGAGCCCGAAGTAGTCCCCTCGGTCTCGATGGAAAATGACTGAACCGGCCTTCTTGTAAGTTCAATGAGGCAATTGATGAATTTTCGAGTACTATCGGCCTGATCAATAACACCCATAGCAGGACTAAAATTGAGGGAGGTAAAACTATACAACGGAAAACCTGAAAACTGACGGTAGGTTCTGTTTTCTATTTTTTCGCTGTAGCGCTTCGATGGCCTCAAAAAAACCGAGCGATTCAATACCGAAGGTTTAATTTTAAGCTTATCGCGGTAATAAATATTAATTTTCCCCCGGCCATCAAAGCCTGCAGTATCCCTGATGACTTCCATTTTTGAGGTATCGGTAAGTACGGGACTAAAATTCGGGTCGATAGAAACTTCATTAAGGTAATACTGCTGATGGCTTCTCGAAATAATCCTAAGGTCGGTGGAATCGGTCGATTTGCCTGATTCCTGAATATTTGTAAAGATTTTAAGTGTATGATTTTTAAATGCGCTGTCAACTTCAAAATAAATATATTCCGAACCAAAATAGTAATATCCCTGATTTCTTAACAATGACGAAATCCGGTATCGTTCATCATCCAAATCATTCGCATTGTATAGCTCTCCTTTTTTTATAATTGAATTTAACGAATCCTGCAAAACGATTTTATGCATCACTTT
This sequence comes from uncultured Lentimicrobiaceae bacterium, assembly GCA_964593705.1. GTDB lineage: Bacteria > Bacteroidota > Bacteroidia > Bacteroidales > 4484-276 > SABY01. The sequence continues at coordinate 47,204 of CAZQIV010000008.1, forward strand.
GTTGGGAATATCATATTCAACATCAGCAACAGTGTAGGGTTTTGCAAGTGTAAAATCATACTCTACAGTCGCTTTTTTGTTTTTCCTTGTAACCTCGCTTGTAATTTCGGAATTAAAAAAACCATTGTTATCAAGGAAAAGTGCCATTTGTTCGAGCGTACGTTGAATTTGATTCTCTTGTAAAATTACCGGTTCCTGCCCCAGGTTTTTGTTGAGCCAGCCTTTAAATTTTGTCTCTTTCCCTTTGCTTGTAGCGCTGTTTACCCACAAACCGACCTTTACAATTCCAAGCAACTTATCGTTGGGCTGCTGTTGGATAAGACCATAAAAATCATCGGTACCAAAGGGAATATTCTTACCTCCTGCCGGCTTTTTATCGATGGTGACTACATTTTTTTTCAACAGGTATTCATCCTCCTGCACATTTCTTGTAATGTTGCATCCTGAAATGAAAAACAGAACAATTACACAGCAAAGAGAAATATGTAGGCCTTGTTTATTCAATTTTATCAAGTTATAAAATGACGTACAAAAGTAGATTTTATTTATGGTAAAAAAGCAACAGAGCCCTCTGTGTATTCAAAATTTCCGCAGTATTCACCACAATGATTGTTTGCATTATCCATGCTGGTAGCTTTTCTATCGTTCGTTCAGCTAAGGTTGTTTGGATTCAGGATTTCTTTTAGAAATTCATGAGCCCAGTATAAAAAGCCGTAAGACCCCTAAATCCCCAAAAGGGGACTTTTCCAAACTTCTGAGTTTTTAAACTGAATTCATTAAAAATCAAAGTTTCCGTTTCATAATCCTTCCAATATTTTCCCGGCATTTCTTACCAGTTCAACCTTGACTATTCCATAAACTTATCGCAATTTCAGCTTCAAATTCATTTTCAATCATTGGTAAAAATCCACTTTCGCAAGCCCAAAACCCCCATTTCGTCATCGAATATAGCCGTTTCGACATGCTTGGGTCGGAAAAAGAAGAAAAGTGATTTATCTTTGTGCTGAACATTAAAAAACAATAAAACGATGAAAAACATTTTAATTAACACTTATGGACTGTTGCTAATACTAATGCTTGGTTTCAACTCTGTATTGGCGCAAACCCAATCCATCAAAGCCGGCCCGCCCGATGATGAAGTCATCCGCCTCCGGCAGAAGTTACTCACAGAAATTCAAAACAACAATTTTGAGGCTGCAAAACGGATAAAAGATACCTTGTGGAATAATCAGCCGAATGAGGGAGAATTTATCACTTTTAGAGAATATTACATGATTTTGTTTTTAACCGGTGAGTTTGACAAGTTATTAGAAACCTATCGGAGCAAAAATAATAAAACTGATTTTGGCTTTCGCTTTGAACCCATTAGAGATTCATTAAAACTTGAACTGAAAGTTAAAAAAGAAGAAATACTCATTAATATAAATCAATTTCCAAATCCAAAGGACAGACCGGCTTTAAGAAACTTATTGGAAAATTTACAATATGATAAATCCTTGCCTAATGAATGGCGGCAATATAAAAATACTTTAGAACCGGATAATTTGCATATTAGTAGAGGCAATGAATATAACTGGGAAAAACAAAAACCTGTGGGAGCGTTTCTCTATTTATTTAACGATTCGATAATTTATTGTGAAAACATTGAATATAAAACAAGGTTCCTGGCCAAAAACAGGTTTAATTACGGCGATAAGAATATTTTTGCCAATAAAGTAAAGTTTTACCAGGATAAACTTGATTTTTTTGCCAATATAAAAAAAGCAGGAAAACCACCCAGATTTTTTAAACGACACAGTAGTGGAAATATTAACTACTATAAAAAAGACTATTGGCATACAACTCCCAGCTATCATACATCTGGTTATTACAACCCGGGAACTGGGAGCTATACACCGGGTTATTATATGCCGGAACATACAGAACATCGTCTAATTCAATATTATAATTTCGGATTTGAAGATATTCAAATAGCAACATACAAAAATCTAATGAGGGATATTTCTCATAATTCAGGAAGCAAATATTATCTCGATATTTACAAGAGAAAGAATCGTACAGAAAATATTTTAGGCATCATTGGAACATCTTTAATGGTTGGAGGACTGGCATTTGTTGGATCATCTCCTGGAGTAACAGCAATTACTTTATTAAGCGGATTAATAATTTTGAGTGTGGATGTTTACATAATTATTCCCCGAAATGATAAAAATGTTGAATTGGAAAATGCCATTAAGGCCTATCAATAGTTAAAGTGTTAACATGTCTAAAAGAATTCACCAGCCTTGTGTAGGGTTTATAATCTAATTTAAATGAATTTGTAAATCAAATAAAAACCACTTTCACAAGCCCAAACCCCCATTTCGTCATCGAATAAGGCCGTTTCGACATGCTTGCCCCGGAAAATGGAGGTGGGTGGTTTATCTTTGTTTCATCAAGAAAAAGAAATACAAATTTATAATCTAAAATTATGGCTCATACAATTTACCCTCCGGGACCGGAAGAAACTACAAAAAGATTAACTGCACTCACCACATCTTATCAAATCAGGGCTTTTCTGGCCATCGTGTCCATTTTCTTTTTTTTCATCCTGTACTTTGCAATGGTTGCTGCATTGGGCTACCTGGTTTACCTGGCCATAGTTTATCCAATGCCCATTGTTAACAGGGTTACAATTCTATTGAAATTGGGTGCAATTGCAGGCTCGGCCATGTTGTTTGTTTTTACCTTAAAGTTTATTTTCAAACTAAAAAATCATCAGTCGCCCAACCGCATTAAACTTAACAAAAAGACCCAGCCCGAACTTCTGGAATTTGTTAACGAAATTTGCAGGGAAACCGGGGCTTCCAGGCCAAAATCCATTTACATCGACCCGGACGTTAACGCTTATGTTTCATATACAAATATGTGGCTGAGCTTGTTTTTGCCTGTTCGCAAAAACCTAACGCTTGGCCTGGGGCTTATCGGGAGTTTAAATTTATCGGAGTTTAAAGCCGTAACAGCCCACGAATTTGGTCATTTCGCCCAGCGAAGCATGAAAATTGGCAGCTACATCATTTCTGCAAATACCATAATCCACGACATGATTTTTTCCCGCGACAGTTGGGATGATACGCTTGCCCGATGGCGTGCATCCGATCTCAGACTGTCCTTTCCAGCGTGGATTATCACGCCTCTTATCTGGGCAATTCGGCAGGTATTGAGCCTGTTTTATCAATTCCTGAATATAATGCACGCATCACTATCGCGCGAAATGGAATTTAATGCCGATAAAGTAGCGGTGAGCTTAACAGGCAGCGAGGCCATCATTTCGGCATTATGGAAACTGGAGCACTGCTCATCAGCCTGGATTAACACGCTGAACCATGCATACACAGCCACACAAAAAAATATTTATGTCAAAAATATCTATGAACAATTCAATTTAGCATTGCAAAAAATCTCCCTATTCCAAAATGAAATTTTACAATCACTTCCGCCTGACAACAGGGGAGGCAAAAGGTTTTTTAGTAATTCAAAACGATCAAAAACAAGCATGTATGCCAGCCACCCGCCAAATGATGCCCGTGAACACAACGCCAAAATACCCTTTATTGATTGTACTATCGATAAGCGGTCGCCCTGGATTTTATTCAACTATGTTGAAGAAATGCAGGAAAAAATGACCACACTGATTTACGATCAATACTTTAGGAAAAAACCCGAAAAATTTGCAAGCCCACAAGTGTTTCAAGAATATATTCAAGCCGAAACCCAGGGCAGCGATTTATTGTCGGAATACCACGGCATTTTCAAAATTCGCAATACCTATATTCCTGAACAGGACGAACTCGAAAAGGAAGCTAATGCTATAAATATCCCTGCCGAAAAAGCCCTCGAAGCTTTAAATGCCAGGCTTGCCATTTTAGTAAAACCATTGCTTGAAATTGATTCACTCATGGCAAATGCCCAACAAATTGCAAATGGTGAAACGCGTGAAAAATCCTTTACCTTTAACAACAAAACATATTTTAAAAAGACTATTCAGGAAGGATACGAGGCACTGACAAAGGAAAGAAAACGAATAATAGCGAATGAGGTTAATCAATGGGATCTGTCATATTTTGGCTTACATTTCCATATTGCCGGCAAGCTCCAGAAGCAGGTCGGGTTGATGAATTTATACAAACAGCACAAGCATTTGATACTGTTTTATACGCGATTATTCCAATCCAAAAATTCGATACTTTCAGGGATCACCGGCCTTCAAGCCCGTGAGGAGCTTACCCACCTGGAGGTGGATGCTTTCCGCGAAACTATCGAAACCCACATCACGAACTTGAATAAGGCCATGGCCGGTTTCGATGAGGCCAATTTTGTTCCATTGCAAAATATCGACAAGCTTGAAGAACTCAAAGAAATTATTATTGAAGGTAGCAAATTTAAATTAAAGGATGGCAAGCTCTTCGATTCCGGTGCTTTCGACGAAATATTCCAAAAAATAGAAAATGCCCTCGTGGGCTGCCAGCGGATAAATCAAAAAAATATGCTTGCCATTCTTGCACTTCATAAGCAGTTGTTTGAAGAATACAAAGCGCAGATGAAAAAGAAGAAGGAACTAAAACATTAAAACATAACCGAAGCCATGCACAGGGAAACATATTTTATGCAAGCCAAAAACCACTTTCGTCACCCCAAAACCCCATTTCGTCATCGCATAAGGGCATTTCGACATGCTTGGGTCGGGAAATGGAGAAAGTTGGTTTATCGTTGGTTTTTGATTTTTTAATGAAAAGTGCTCAAAAATGAAATATGATTACAAGCCGTTGAATCGCCACCAAGTTTATTTAACCTGATTAATTCACAAATTCGTTGAATTTGTGAATTAATCACCGAAGGCCGAAAATATTTATTTAAAATATTTTCGAGGGTTAACCCTCGAATTTTCGCAGGAAATTCGGCTCTGTCGGCTTTTTAGCCGGCAGAGTGAAAAATTCATGAATTTTTCAGGTTAAATGTATTTCATTTGGCTCTTGTTAGAAAATTCCATAGAAAACAGTTGACACAATACATCTTGTAATTTTAACTATTAAAAATAAAAGTTATGAAAATTAAAAATTCACTTTTAATCTTAGCATTTGCAATTCAAGCATTTGCAATTCAAGGATTTGCACAAAACCCGCATACAATCGATTTTGAAACCAGTGGTATCGGCGCAGATTGGGAATGGTTTGTACAGGGGAACGCTGATAACCCTCCGCTTGAATTTATTGATAATCCCGTAAGCGGTGGCATCAACAATACTCCAAAAGTGGCGAAATTTACCGCCCGTCAACCCGGTGAATCTTGGGCCTATACACATACCATTGATGACGGACAGTTTACATTTAACTCATACAATTACATTGTAACGATCATGGTTTATAAACCGGCTATTAGTCCCGTATGGGTTAAGTTTGATGGGATGAGTCCTATAGCTGAAATCCTGGTTACAAATACACAAATAAACCAGTGGGAGGAACTGGAATTTGATTTTTCAGGATACATTGGCAACACATACAACAGGTTTAGGATACACCCCGATTATCTCGTCAGGAACGAAGACCACATCATATATCTTGACAATATCCAAATGCCGGATAGTGAAGTTGTGATCCTGGCTGAACCAACAACAGTTCCGCCAATCCCTCAACATGAGGAAATTGACGTGATTTCTATTTACACCGAAATATATCCAACTGCTCCATACACGATTTTGAATCCGAACTGGGGGTCAGGCAACCCAGGTAACGATTGATTACCCGGTGGAGGGAAACAATACCCTGAAATATGATTATCTGGACTATCAGGGAACACATTTTGCCGCTACGGATTTGACTTTATTCGAAAAGTTGCACATCGACTTTTGGACCCCCAATTCCACGAACCTGCAATTTCAATTGATTAGCCAGGGTGTTGGCACTTTCGTTAACCTGCCTGTTAGTACAGAAGAATGGATAAGTGTGGATATCGACTTGCAGGATTTTGTGCCACCTGTTGATCTGAGTAATGTTGATGGATTTTTGGTGGAGGGCAATGGGACTATTTATTTCGACAACTGGTACTTTTGGAAAGAACCCTATGGCCAGGGATATGATCCTACCCTAAGTAATTTGTTAATAGATGGTGAATCTGTTCCGGGATTTTCACCCAATATTTTACATTACGATGTTGATTTGCCTTATGGTACAAGCGAAGTTCCAACAACTACAGCAATAAGCACCGATCCCCAGGCCGGCTATGTAACCAACAATGCAACATCATTGCCGGGCACAACAAGCGTTCTGGTTACCTCAGCCAATGGAGCTAATACACTAAGCTTATACTATTCATTTTGAAATTGACGGCCCTGAACCACAAGTTGCAACACCAGACCCAATACATCCCGAAGAAGATGTAATTTCCATTTACAGCGATGTTTATCAAAACCTTGAAGGTGTTAACTTTAATCCAGACTGGGGTCAGCAAACAATCGTTACGGTTGATTATCCAATTGCGGGAAACAATACGCTCAAATACAATGACCTGAATTATCAAGGCACTGAATTACCCAGTCAGGATGTTTCGGGATATGATTATTTCCACGTGGATTTCTGGACTTCCAATTCTACCGACCTGGGATTTTTCCTTATTAGTCCCGGCCCGGTTGAAAAAGAATATGTATTTTCCATAAGCCCCGAAACATGGGTAAGCGTTGATATTCCACTGGAATATTTTGTCCCGCCTGTCAACCTGGCTGAAATTTTCCAGTTTAAGGTTGAAGGAAACGGAGACGTTTGGTTCGACAATTGGTATTTTTGGAAAGATACAGGTCCAAATTCAATTTCTGAAAATACTTCAAAGTTACTGAGCATATTTCCTAACCCGGCAAAAAATACACTAACCTTAAGTGGCATGGTAAATAGTAGTTCGATCAAAATATTTGATGTTATGGGTACTTGTGTTTTATCGATGAACGAAAGCGCAGCCGGAGATCAAAGCATCGACATTCAAAATTTAATTCCCGGGATTTATATCGTTATGATTTCAAATGAAAATCAAAACGAAATGGTAAAATTTATCAAGGAATAAAAACTCTAATCAATGAAAAAATCAATACTTACTATTTTTTTAATCCTCATGGTGCTTTTCTCCGGGGCGCAGGAATTGGGGATAACAGCCGGCGCCAACATCTCATATTTTAGATACCAAAAAGAATATTTTAGATTTCGCGAAGATTGGCAAAAAAGTTCCGCCAAGGTTGGGGGTAAATTCGGAATTAAATTCTCCAAAGATTTTGGAAATACCAAACTATTTAGCATAGCTGGTTCAGGCATCGGATTTGAAACAGGATTATTCTTGAGCCAAGCAGGTGGAATAGTTGACTGGAGTGATGAAAGCAAAACCAACAATTCATTAATTTACCTGGAATTACCATGTGTCATTAATTTAAATCTCAACACTAAAAGGTTAACCATCCAGTTAAAAGCTGGTACTTATGTTAGCACAGGATTGTGGGGCAAAGTAAAATGGACATATAACGGCAATGAATCTACTAGAAAGATAGATTGGCAAGAACATCCATCAAGTCATGCAAGCGACTATGAAAAATATGATTTCGGCCTACTAACAGGCTTAGGATTTGCTTACAAAAAGATAGGGCTGAATATTTTTTACAAAGCTGGCCTTACTGATATCTACAGTACATATTTACGCAGAAATCAGGCATTTGAAATCTCATTGTCATATAGAATCATGAAGTTTAAACAAAAAAATAAATAATATTATGATGAATTTTTTTCGCCCAATTATTATATTATTATTGTTCGCTACCATCATACTTGGTTTCAAGGTTGGGTATGCACAAATGACAGATACGATGAAAGTAACGAATCCTTCTGTATTTCTTAAAGGTAGTATATCCTATTACTTCACAGATCACAAAAAAGACATGCACTATCCTGGAAAAAACCGAAAAGAAACCATTTTGGAGGCAGTTCCACAATTTGGTGTTTATGTTAGCCCATCGTTCATAATAGGGATAAAATGTGGATTCACGCAGTATCACTTCGCCTCGCTGGCTAACTTTGAAAGTTCCAAGCTAGTTGGTGGAACAGTTATATACGGGTCATTTTTGCGATACGAGAATAAAACCGGAAATAAAAGACGTGTTTCCTTTTTTATTGAGGTAACATTCGAAAACGAAAAAGATGTAAATTTACGGGAAAATTGGAGGTCTGGGAACGGCGAAACAGGGATTTCTGCAATTATGCTTCATCGCCAGTCCTTTTATGCTACCCTCGGCTTGGCATATCACATCGGGAAGTATTTACATGCCGAAATAAATATTCTCAGCCTGAATTACAGCCGCTACAAATTGAATAGCGATGACTTTAATTCATCAACACTAAAATTCAACTACAACATCATTCAGCCGAATATTGGATTGTCATTTAGATTTTAATAAAAAAATAAACAATGAAATACTTACTATTAACAACAGTTTTCGCAATTTTATCAGCTTCTATTTTTGCACAGGAACAAAATACCGAACTACAATTCAAAAACAAATTCATGGTAGGAGGTAATCTCAACCTGGATGTTGAACATAATAATTCAAGGGATTTTACCATAAGACCTTTGGCAGGTTATTTTATCAATAATAAATTTGCCATAGGGCTTGCCTTGGAATACCGCGCTTTTGATAAAGTTAACTATGGGCTCGACCAAAACAATCACCCGGATTTTCCGGGATCAGTTATTGCCACCGGAAATTCACTTGCTTTTGCACCTTTTGTGACCTATCAAAACAAAATCGCAAACCGGATATACTACAACCTTACTGCAAGCTTTGGCTATGAAGCATCAGGCAAACTCGAAACTGAGGATTATGAGGAAATGGATGACAGCCACTACAATTACACCTACGGAAAACTGCAGGCCGGTATTTCCTTTTTCCTATCCAATGTAATTGCCCTTGATGTTACCATTTTGGATTTTGAGTTGGGCAAATACAAAGAGAAATTCATCTACGAAACCGACAACAGCATCACCAAATTTAACTACAATATCATCCAGCCGAATATTGGACTAGTGTTTTATTTATAGAGGCTTTATGTTATGAATAGACCATACAAATATTCAATCATCCTCCTGCTGCTCATTTTTGCAAGCAGCTACTCCGGGCTGGCGCAATCGGATGCGCTCAAACCCGGCCTCACAGATCAGGAAGTACTTCAATTAAGGAATGAACTTGTGGAAGCCGTTCAAAATGATTCCATCGGCAAAGCAAAAAAGATTGGAGTTCTATTATGGAAAACCCAGGCAAATGAAGGTAACTATATTTATATTGGTGAATATTTTTCTACCTTATTTCTTAGCAATGATTTTGATGAAATATTGGCTATGTCGGCTGAAAAGCAACACCAATTAAACCTCCAACCTGAATTTATTGATGGGATCATTAAGCAAAAACTGATGGATTCAAAACAGGATATTCTTTCCGCCATTAATAATCAATCTAATCCTTTGGATAGAATTCATTTAAGGAGTATGTTAAATCAATTAACGCAAAGCCAGAATTTTACAAGCTTAAAAGAAAATGGCAGTACCTCTTATCCACAAGGTTACAGAGAACCAACAAAAAACAACCTAAACGAAAGCAATTATCGGCCATCATCCAGCGAAAGTTTAACATCAACAACGCTAAATTCGGAGGTTTTTTTGGAACAGGAATCGGGTATAGTTATTTGCAATACACCAAATTTTTCGCGGGTGGAGGTTACGAACAGGAATTCAATAAAGGTCTGGGTGTGCTTTTTGAAGGCGGTCTTCTATTTCAGGTAGAAGATTTTGGATTGGGGCTAAAAGCATCTTACCTATCAAACTGGAATACTGGCAATAAGGATGTTATTGCGATTACATTTATAATTTCAATTAATACACGATGTCAAAATCGAAAACCCGTTCGCTTAAAAAGGCAGCTCCAGTTGCCCATCATCAACTTGTTGTTGTTGTTTTTCGTTCAATTTTTTCATTTCTTCCAACTCTTGTTTGAGTTGCATGATTTCTTTTTCCTGCTCTATTGCATATTCCGGAAAATTCACCTTTAATGCCTGCATTTCCTTCAACTGCTTATTAAGGAATATTTCAGTTCGTTCATCTTCTGACAGCATAGCTGTATTTTGCAATCCACACAAATTATAAATATTTATCCATTCATCATCAAGCAAAATCGACATATCGGGATTGAGGCTGTAAACCCCTCTTTCTATTCTTATAAAAAGTGCATTGTTGTATGGGTTTCTGCTTTCGATTTCATTTTTCGCAAGCATCGCCGAAATGTAAGGTCTCTTTTTCCGGAATTCGGGCAATAGCGATTCGGGATATGGTGCTACTATGTTTTCGATGTCTTTGGCCATTAGCCCCTTATCTATCCAGCCTTCTCTCGATTCGTTTTCAACGGTATCCTGCAAAGTCATAAAAATATTCAGCAGCAAATATTCCATTTTTTGCTTTGGAATTTTTACCATTCGCTCGTTTATTTTCAATCGTATATTATCGGTGAGTATGCGTGTTATACTGTCGTCAAGTTTGGTGATGACCTGTGGGGAAAAATAGATTTTATTCAGGGCAATTCTCAAAGGGTTTCTCCCATTGTTGTCCATAACATCGGTGTTGGCATTTTGATTCAACAGGTACTTTAAGATGTTTGTACTTCCGTTTTCGATGGCAGCAAGCAAGGGCGTTAAGTTAAACAGGTCGCGATAATCCACGCCATATTTCCTGATTTTCTGTTCTACTCCTTTCACATTATCCGTATTGTATTCGGTATAATATTTCCGGTTTACCGAGTTGCGTTCGTAGTCGGGATGTTCGGCCCGTTTATATTTTAACTCCGCCAGTTTGCTAATACTATCCTGGTCGTTGTACAACAAGGCATACATAAACACCATGTCTTTGGCCTTTTTGTTATAGTTGTCCGGGTCGAAGGCCTTCTTTTGTAGTTCTGCTAGTTTTTGGCGGGTAAGGGGTTCCCAATCAGGTTTTTGCAGTGCCAGGATCGACTTTTTAATTTCATCGGCTTGTTCGTTCTTCCCCTGCATCTCAAGTTTCCGGGCTTCTTCCTTCCAGTCGTCGAGCGATGAAACTTCGGCTTTAATGCGGAGGCTGTCTTTGCTTTCAACCAAATCGAGCAGGCTTAATAACTCGTGTTTTTGTGATGTTTCGAGAATGTACAGATTTTTTATAGCCCGGGTAATACCCACGTACAGCGAGTTGATATAAAACTTGTATGCATCAAGCGATTTATCCGCTTTGTCTTTGCCGCGCGAAAAACCGATGGTTTCGTTTTTGATGTCTTCGGGCTTTATGCCTTGCGCAATCTGCATAAACTCACGGCTGTTATTACTGATAAAATTTACAAGGATAATATTTTCGTATTCCAGCCCTTTGGCTTCGTGGATTGAAAACAGGAGGGGTGTCTTGAAAATTTTGCGGGCAGCCGCTTTTTCTTCCTGTGTCATCACCAGCAGGGCGTACTTTGTAGATCGTCCGGTGCTATGGTCAAGTTGTTTTCGTATAGCAGGCGAGTCGATGTGAAAATTTACCTTGCCTTTGTTTTCCTCCAGCGATTCCACCAAAAAAGTGCTCTCTTTATCAATCGAGCCAAAACGCGCATTTTTTACCATCAACAGCTTGTTGGCCAAAGTAGTAATATTGATGGAATTGCGGTAGTTGGTGCGTAGCACATTAATGTTGCTGCCGGTAATATCATGTTTGTAAAACATGGTTTTCACGTTGGTCCACGAAAAAAAATTGGGATGGACAATCTGGTTCGAATCGCCGCAAAGGATGAAATTCCCGGCTGTTTTTAGCGATTGCAACACCAGGTACAACTGGATATTGGTAAAATCCTGGGCTTCGTCAATCACTATAAAATCATATTTCGCCCTGCTGTATTGTAGCCATTTGTATGAAATGATATTGAGATCGTGATAATTGTTCTCATTTAAAAACTCAAGGTATTTCCTGAAGGCCTCATATACTTTTTCTCGTTCATCGTTAAGGAAAATTGACTGTTTGATGCCGAGATTCAGATAATCCTCTTTGCTCAAAAATGCTTTGGTAATTTCAAGCCCGGTAATCACACCTTTAAATTCCTCGAACAGTTTATAACTGTCCTTTATCCCAAAAGCCTGTTTGCGGGGTTGCAGCCAGAGATTGAAATTTTTAAAATCGACTTCCTTTCCGGGAATCACCTTCAGCGTTTCGAGGTATTCTTTAAAACTCAAAAAATCGACATCCTGCTTTTCGTTTACATAATTATCAGCATAATACAGCTTGGTGGAATTATCCACCAGGAAGGACGACAGGGTTACGTACAATATATTTCCCTTGAGCAGTTTTATTTTTTCGAGTGTAAGCACTGTTTTGCCGCTGCCCGCCGACCCAACAATGACCACAGGCGGCTTGAGCGCGAAAATGCTTTGCTGCACATCATCGAACGAGATAACCTTGTTGAGCAAATAAAACTTGTTGGTGTTGTGATTTACATAATTTATCTCAAGCACAGTTTCGTCAGGAATCTGCTTTTCGTTTTTAAGAGGCACCAGCTTGCTTTCATCGATTTTGGCTCCCCTCAGGAAGCGTGATTTTTCGTACTCGTGATTGTAAATAACTTCGAGCAGCAGGATGTAGGTTTGTTGCCTGTATCGGGCAAATTTAAAAAGCAGCCGGTTTTCGTAATCAAGTTTTGCCCGGTAATAATCGTGGTTGGCTAATTTTTTTATTTCAGCCGAATCAAAATCATCGTTCTCTAAAAAGGCAACTGTTTTGTTGAATTGCTTTTTTACCCCTGTGTAATCGATATCATTGTAATACAAAATATTCATGGCGCAATAATTCCTGATATTTATATCTAATAAATTATCTCAAAAAATAAACAATTTGCAAAGTAATTAAAAATTGAGCATCCTGCTTTTATACGCCTAATTTGTGTTTGTCCATAAAGTCAGCTCTTTCCTGATTTTGCCCGCGCGACCCCTTAGTCCCCTAAAGGGGAAATCCCTCGCTGCCAAGGCGCTGGATGGTTCTCCCCTTCAGGGGAGTTAGAGGGGTGTGTGGTGGATGGAGAGTTTATAGACCGACACTAATTATTCTTCATGCATGCTTTACCTCTTTTTAAGTTTTAGCCTGAGTTTTAATATTTCGGTTTCGGCAGCACTTGGTTTGTTTACCTATGCTAAAAACCAAGAAAATCGAAAATCAACTGGAAACATGCAGGTGAAGATGATTCCGCAAATATGGCTCGCAGCCGTTCACTTGCAGGAAGATTTTTAGTGATTCGTATGTTTCCTTTTCTCCCGATAGTTCCCGTCCCGATAGCCATCGGGAGCTATCGGGACGGGAACTATCGGGACGGGACATTTTTCCAGATGACCGCTAACCGGCTGTGAGCCATGATTTGCTGTTGAACTTTCGTGCTTTTCTTTTTACAAGTCAAGGCTTAATTTAAGTTGTCTGCCAAATCCCTCTCTAATTATTCTCATAAGTGTAGAAAGTCTTATGTCAGAAGCATTATTTTCAATGCGAGAGATATATGTCTTGGTCGTTCCACATTTTTTCGCTAATTGTTCTTGAGTTAGTCCGTCATTTTTTCTTAATTCTTGAAGCATTACCCCAAGTTTAAAAGCTTCAAATCCTTCTTCAAAACTTTCTCTTTTTTCTGTTCCTCTTTTTCCATATTCCTGGTCTAAGTGGTCAGTAAATGATGTCAAGTTATTATTTTCTTGTTTTTTCATCGAAATATTGTTTTTTAAGTTTCTCTGCTTTTTCAATTTCCTTTTTTGGAGTCTGTTGAGATTTTTTCTGAAACCCATTTATTAAGATTATCATTTGTCCTTTGTCAAAAAAGCTAAATACTCTAAATATATTACTTCCAACTTCAACTCTGATTTCATATAGTCCAGATGAATTCTTAATGTGGCAAAATATTTTGTTGGAATTCTTTCTATCGATGATATTAATTAAAAGTCCAGTTAAATTTCCTTTTAACATTAATGTCCAATGTTTTGTAAAAGTCCAGATAATAACTTTTGTAATAAAAAATATTCCTCAAAAAACTTTCTTTCATTTTGCAAAGTTAGCTAATTAGGTAATAACATCTTAATTCTTTATGGTGTTTTTCTGATTCTGGCATTATGCCCAACGTTCCGCAAATATGGCCCGCAGCCGTTCACTTGCAGGAAGGTTTTTAGTGATACGTATGTTTCCTTTTCTCCCGATAGCTATCGGGGCAATTTTCCAGAAGACCGCTAACCGGCTGTGAGCTCTGATTTGCTGTTGGGCTTTCGTGCTTTTTATCTGGCAGTCAATTGTATTGTTAAATCAAGCGCATTTGCAACTAATAAAAGATTTGAGATTCGCATGTCCTCTCCATTTTCAATACGCGAAATATATGGTCGTTTTTTTCCTACTACTTCAGCCAATTTTTCTTGACTCATATTTAATTCTTTTCGCCGACTCCTAATAATTTCTCCAAAATAATAGGAATATGCTTGTTCTCGGAATCTTTCTCTGTTTTCAGAACCTATTTCCCCATATCGCTCTGCTAATAAGTCCTTTGCTTTCATTGTTTTCATAATTCTTTAGCTTTTTCACAAAATTTGTATGAACAATTTTTACTTCTCCAATTATTTCAATCAGCTGAAAGAATTTCTCAGAAACCCTCTGCCCCTGACAGTCAATGAAATCTAAGCATTTTTCTATAATGTCAATTTCTCTCACGATGCAAAGGTAACGTATTCGTTACGCAAATCAAGTATTTTTATTACCAATAGTTTCTATTACAACGCTCCTCTTGCATGAAGCCCAACGGTTTATGTAAGTGGAGTGCGGGATTAAAAGTGATGAACTTTTCAATAAGGCACGAAGCCAATTCGTTTATTCATAATTTCAAATTTTCCGTCAATCGTCAAAAACGAATTGGCGTTGTTGCGACTGTGAACTACGGTTGAATTGCCCGCTGAACCCCGCATTACATATAGCTTTTGTTATAGGCTGCCCTTTCATTTTTACAATTTTCCTTCAATCCTTTTGATTTCAATTTCGCATAGTGGTTTGTCCAATAAATGCTGAATGTTCCACAATTTGTAATTCTGGATTTTAGTATCCGGATGATAGTTGCCTATCCAATTTTCCGAGCTCAATTTTTCACTTGATTGAGCAATTGTTGCAATTAATCCATTTTCCAACCTTATTCGCTCATTTTCATTTATCAAATTCGGAATAATCACAAA
This sequence comes from uncultured Lentimicrobiaceae bacterium, assembly GCA_964593705.1. Classification (GTDB taxonomy): domain Bacteria; phylum Bacteroidota; class Bacteroidia; order Bacteroidales; family 4484-276; genus SABY01. The sequence goes on from CAZQIV010000008.1 coordinate 62,500, forward strand.
TGAGAAATTGTTTCTAATGTATTTTGTTATTATTTGCTCGTATTCATTTTCAATTTCCCAGTTAATTTTGTGATAATTTTTTTCCTTATCAATTCTTTTTTTAATTTTTAAATCCCAGTTCTCAATGTAATCCTTTCTATTATTAACTGACAAGAAACAACGACCTAAATGTTTACGAAAAACACTATCTCTGTGGTCATTTTTTATATAATGTTCATTAATTCTTGTATAAAGTCTGTTATTTCCAGTATGCGAACCTATTCGAACAATACGGTCCATGTCTTTGAAGTATTCACCTTTTTCGAATAAAATATATATTCCATTTTTTGAAATATTAGTTTCATTGTACGGGTAAGAAAACCGTTTTAAGTTGTTAAATACTATGTGAAGTTTTTCGTAATCAGTCATTTTATGTTTTTTACAAATTGCTATTTGCTGTAGATATTAAAAGCTTATCAAATTGTCTATTTGTTAATTTCAAATTGTATTCTTTTTCAATTTGATTTTTAAGAACAAGGCATTTCACAAAGAATTTTGCATATTCGTTATCAACATTCTCAGCAATTGTTTGGGAAAAGAATTTATTTGGCTCTCTACTTGAAAATTTTCGCAATGCGGATAAAGCACGACTGTCATAAATAAAGAACAATTCAGGAAGATGGAAATGTAAATATTTTGAACAGAACGAACGTTTCTCAATTTCAGTTATTTTCTTAATCTCATGCATTAAATAATAGTGAATACTTAAAATCTTCATCAAATTTTCACTGTTTATTTTTCTTTCAGTTTTTATTGATTCAAGTAGTTTGTCAAGTTTTGAATTTTTGAAAAGTGGTGCAACTTTATTTATGTAAAAATCATCATTAATATCAGTTTTATTCCTTCTTCTTTCGATTGCTGCTGCGTAAGCACGTCCAATTAGCCAAACTTTCGCAATAATTTTATCATCGTCTTTGTGGTTAAAATTCTTTGCACATAATTCATAAAGAACTTTGTTCCCAAAATCCCATTCATTTGATTGAAGAGCGTTGTCAATATCAACTTTTGATGGTGTCATTATTCTTTTTTTAGGGTTGCCCATAACGGTCGGCGGCTATGAAGCGTGGCGGGGGTTCGGAGCATATATTTTTCAAATTGTGATAAAGATAAATCGAAGCACAAAACTTCAATTTACCACTGCGCCCGCCATGCTTCATGAGCCTTTGTTGTGCGTTCGGCATTCTTATCTCGCAAGTTTAAATTTTCTTCGATTTAAGTATTCTTTAAATTCAGTGAAAGTCATTCCTTTTGTTTCTTTCGCTATTTTTTCTTTTACTTCTCGAAAAAATTTAACAGTGTCAAATTTTTTTTCTACTTTGTTATTTTTATTCATTTTTTATAATTTCTTTAGGTGAACGAATGTCTAATTGTATATATCCATTTTTTAAATTGATAGCGTTGTATCCTCTTATTCTAAACACGTTTACAATGTGCTTAAAATTCCAACTTATCAAATAGTCAACTTTATTAATTGCTGCACAAGCAATATGCCTGCAATCGTCAATACTTGTTTCTCCAACAACTTTTTCATTTATATATTCTTCAGCAAGTTGATTTATCTCTTCAGTAATCTCAACAAATTCTGTTTGTCTTTTGTCAAGACTTAAAAAATGTTCTTTAACTTTTTTGGGTGCATTTTCAAGTTCAAGTTCGCAAAGGTCAGAGTAAACACAGATTAATTCTCCATTTTTTACCATTTCAAAAAGCATTTCAGTTTCGTGTTGGAATTCAATGTCATAAATCCCACCAAAAACAGAAGTATCAAAATATATTCTAGGTTTTCTCATTTTACAAAAATAGATAAAATATTTTCAAATTAAGTTCATTTATTTTGCGTTATTGTTGGTCTGCTGACGCACAACGTTCCGCAAATTTGACTCGCAGCCGTTCACTTGCAGGAAAGTTTTTAGTGATTTGTATGTTTCCTTTTCTCCCGATAGCTATCGGGATCATTTTTCCAGATGACCGCTAAACGGCTGTGAGCCATGATTTGCTGTTCCGACAGTGGTCGGACACGGTGTGTGCTGGGCGTTATCCAATTTATCCAATTATTATCCAATTATTTTTCATTCTTTTAAAACATATAATGTTCCTGCGCCAACATTTCCTTTTCGATTAAAAATATCATATTTATCTGTTAATTCTCTTAGCTCTTTTGTAGCAGTTCCTTTTGAAACTCCACATATTTCTTGATATTCTTTATTCGATATTTTCCCTTTCTCCTTTACAAACAAAACTGCTTTTATTTGTCTTTCGTTCAAATTTAATTTTTCTAAATCTTCTTCATTGTACGTGTTTTTCTTAAAGGTTACCCAAAAATCATTTCCATCGTTTTCAAACTTAGGTGCAGGTAATCCGCGTTCTTTACATTGGTCGATTATCTTTATCGTTCCACGCCCCCAAGCTTCAATATAACCTGCCCTGAAAAAAGCATTTGCAATATCAGGGTTGTATGGCTTCGAGGAATGCTTTTGTAATAATTTATCAACTGTCCAATCGTCAGGAAGTTTTCCTTGATTCCAAATCATAATTTTGTCATCATATACACTTATTTGTATTGGATAACCAAATGCATAATCTTTGTGAGCTAATGCATTCAAGACTGCTTCACGAACAGCTTCTTTCGGATATTCATAAGTTTCTACACGATGAATTCCTTCGTATGAAATAATTGCCTTGATATATTTTGTAAACAGTAAATCTATAACTTTCTCAACTTGTTCTAATAAGTTCCCATTGATTTCATCTTGGAAAACTAATTCTGTATCACTCTGGAAATAACCAATTTTAATAAATGCTCCCGTGATATATTTTTCAGGGTCGGGATGAAAAAGCAAGATTGCAGCACGCTTTAAATATGATTTTTCTGTTAGTTTTAGATTTTCAAGAACATCAATATTTTTTTCGGACAAAATGCTTTCATCAATTCTTTTATTTATAAATGCTCTTTTCTTGAAAAAGTCAAAAGTTTCGTTTTTCAAGTCATCTGTCGAAACATTAGGAACGGGAACACTGTCCCACTTTTTTCCTTTCTTTTGAAGCATGAATTTGTCTAATGCAGCACCTTTCAATTCTTGTTTTGTACTTCCGCTTCGATAGTGATATTGTCCCTTGTAATTTACAGGAAATGGGTGGTTCTCAACTATTATTTCCAGATAATCACCTTTGTTAGATTTATGTAGATTTACATCTATAACAATACCAAGAATGCTTCTAACCTTATTGGGAATATCTTCAAGTAGCTTTTGAGGGTTTTCCAATCCTACAATTTTGCCTTTGTCATTTTTACCGATGATTATTTTTCCACCATTAGCATTTGCAAAACCGCAGATCCACTTCAGATATTCATCTTTCCAGATTTCTTTCCATTCAATATTTTGACTCTCTAGCATTTTTTCTTACAAAAATATGGTTTTTAAGCTGAGTTAAGATTTCTTTGTTCAATACTTATGGAGTATAAATTGTCTGTTTTCCCGCCTTGCACACAACTTGTCAACATATTCACTGTTACGTTTATCCCATCCATGGCTCAACATGTTGAAATTCAAGTGGAAAAACGTTTTTAAATGTTTGTAAGCATTTACATGCATTTGAAAACGAATAAACTTTACTGAAGACAAGTAAAGTGAGCGATTCATAATTTTCGTTTTTATGTGGCTAAGATAAAATATTTTTTACCATTGTGGTGCTTAAGAGTACAATCCGCAGAAAAAAATATGGGCAACTTCTGCAAAATATTTTTTAACGTTTCCACCCCGAAAATTCGGGATGGAAACGTTAAAAAAATGGTGCTACTGCGAATTTAGTGGAAAGTAAAATGTTAATCTTGAGTAGTAAAATAGATTTCTCCCGGCAAAACTTGCTTCGCTATGTTTTTTGGTCGTGCCATAGGCATCCCTACGGGTAAATGACCCCGTCAACGGGTTGAGTTGGGGGGAGGGGAATCGGGCGCGAAGCGCCCGATTCCCCTCCCCCCACTACCATACCGGGAGCTTTGTCACCTCGAAGGAGCAAAGCAGCCTGCCCCGTTTTTTCGGGGACTGAGAGGTCTGTTTAATAGTAAAGTATTCAGCCCTTTACACAAACATGTCATTGGTACCAAGACACACAGCGAAGTCCCGCACGTGCGGGATCCCGTGCCTTCGGGGGTGTGTTGCCGGGAGAAATCTATTGAAATAAGTCACGTTATTTCATGACAAGCACTTAGTTTGTTTTACCTGAGCGAAAAACTGAAAAAATCGAAAATCAACTGGAAACGTACGGATGAAGAACGGATTGTATAAGAATAGTAGCCGATTTCAGAAGTAGAAATTTTCAGTTTACTACTTAATTTTTTGCGGGCTATCCCGAAACTTCGGGAATATTACTACTATCTCGGCTATTATTTTTATACTTTGTTATCGCCTTTTTGTTCTGCTTTTTTTGTCAATTCATTTTCAAGTTCTTCTATTGAAGGCAATTTTGTTTTAATATTCTCAGGGATTGAATCTTTTAATCTATATTCAGTTATTCCCATTGGTTTGTTTATGTCTCTGAATGCATATTCTACCTCTATTTTGTCCTTTTTCTTGCACAAAAGAATTCCAATTGAGGGATTATCTCCTTGTATTTTTAATTGGCTGTCAACAGCGGATAAATAAAAATTCAATTTTCCCGCAAATTCTGGCTTGAATTTTCCTGCTTTTAATTCAATTACTATGTAACACCGAAGTTCCATGTGATAAAACAGCATATCCATAAAATAATCATTGTCACTTATTTCTATTTTGTATTGCCTTCCGAGAAATGCAAAGCCTTTTCCAAGTTCCAACAAAAATTTTGTGATATTTTTCACCAATTCATTCTCTATTGCAATTTCCAGTGCATCGTCTTGAAGTCCAAGAAAATCAAAATTGTAAGGATCTTTTAATATTTCGGATGCAAGTTTTGATTGTTCTGCCAGAAGTGTTTGTGTGAAATTATTATCAGTAGCACCAAGTCGGATATAAAATTTGTTTTCAATCTGAATTTCCAAAGTGTCCCTGTCCCATCCATTTTTAATTGTTTCGTTACAATAGAACTCAGCTTCTTCTATGTTTTTTATTTTTGTAATAATCAAACGATTATGTCCCCAGGGGATTTGTGCCACGCCTTGTGGCACAAATTGATATTTTATTGAGTAAAATTTATACCATTGTCTGATTGCATAAATATTTCTGCGTGAGAATCCTTTAATCTCAGGGAATTCATGTTTTAATTCAAGGGCTGTTTGTTCAATGAATTTACTTCCCCATTTTGACTTTTCTTGTTTTTCCGAAATATCCTTTCCGATTTCCCAATACATTTCAAGAAGTTGGGAATTAATAGAATATGCAACTTTCCGGCGTGCAGCATGAATTTTGGATTTTAATTCTTCAATCCAATTTTTATATTCAGTTATGTTCAATTCTGTATTCATTTCTCAAAGATAAAACATCCTTTTATTAGTACTACTTACTTTTTTTTCAAATTGGAGATAGCGTTCCACAAATATGGCACTCAGCCGTTCACTTGCAAAATGTTTATTAATTATCCGTATGTTTCCAATTCTACTCATTTTTCCAGATGACCGCTAACCGGCTGTGTGCCATGATTTGCTGTTACCCAACGTAATTCCTTTTCTTTTTCAGGACTCCCCCCAACCGTTAATTGTATTCCCTGTAATCCTTTGTAAACTGAAATATCTCAAGCAATAGATCATAACATGCTTTATATACCGGTAAATCATAATGCAAACCATACAAAAAAAATTTCGATCCCGTACGGGGTATTATTAAATTGTCAAATAATAAAACGGGCTCTGCCCGTCCGCCTACTGGCGGATAACCAAATAGTCTTTTAATCCCTGAGGCAACGGACGCTAAAGCCACTCTCCTTATCGTAGTTACCTACGATCACGAAGCCATCGTAGTAATGCAGGTAGCGGAACCAGGCACGGTCCGATGAGGACTCTGTAGAAGGCCACCAGTAGCCGTAGTAGCCAACGTTATCGAACACCCCAGTGTAGCCACGGCCGCCGCCCGGAAGGCCTGAAAAATTGCTGCTGTTGCTTGCATCTGTATTTGGACTTGTCCACAAATCGCTGGTAGCTTTCATTTTCCCACCGGCTACATATATTCCTCCTAAATACGTAGTCAAGGTTGTCCATTCATCATTAGTTGAAACATGCCAGCCATTGGGGCAAAGGCCACGGCTATCATCAACGGCAAACCAGTTATAAAGAGCCCCATATTTTTCATTGGCTGATTGATCATTACCATACCAGCAATATGCACCCGAAGTGAGATCTTCCCATGTTGCATCATCCTCCACATTTGGAATTGCATCACCATTTCGGTAATGGGTTACCCGCAGGTTTTCTGCCATCCACATCTGGTTTCCAATGGTAAATGTCGGGTAGGCATTTCCATCATAATCTATGCAACTTGAGGTTGAAATTGCTCCTGACCCAGCACCTGTTAAACCTATCCAATTTGTACTGGTATAATAATAATACCCCGGTGTTTCGTCGGTCTGATAAATGAGTAATCCGGTTGCCGGAGAATTTGGAGAATTTATAGCATTACGCTGTGCTTCTGTCATCCGTGGGGGCAGAAAGCCTTTTTCGGTACTTTTCATTTCCACTATTGCAGAAGTACCAGAGCTTGAAGTGCCAATGCCTACATTGCCCGTAAAATCAGCACTTCCGAAAACACTTAAAGTATTGGATGGAGTGGTAGTGCCGATGCCAACTCTACCATTTCTGCTATGAATAGTCATTGCAGTTTGTATATTACCTGGTGTTGTTAGTGTTGTTTTAAATTGAATACCTGACCAGTATGGTGTGCTTGCCTCGATATAAGCATATTCATCAGCAGCACTTAACCTGTTCAATAAAAGTTTTCCCCCATCATTAATTTTTATATCTCCATTAACATGCAGTTTGTAGGATGGTGTATTATCTCCTATACCAACATTGCCAGAGTTGTCAATTGTCATTGCTTCGCTTCCAGTCACATCAAAACGGATGTGATCTTCGTTGGCAGTTTTTTCCACCTGCACTTTTGTATCGCCGTCAGCATCTGCTATTTGTGTTATCAGCGTAGAAGATAACTGTATCCAGGCGGGAGTGCCGGGGGTGCCGGCAATGTAATAAAATCCGGCTGTACCATCAGTTTGAAAAATAAGTAAACCGGTGGCAGGGTTGCTTATAGCTTCTCGCTGGGTTTGTGTCATGCGTGGGATCAGCAATCCAGAAGTATCAGATTTTACATCAAGCATGGCGGAGGCATCGGCGCTGCTACCATCGGTGTTTACTGCCACCTGGGCTGTTAGGCTGCAGCTTGCTGTAATTGCTATTGCTAAGAGGAAGAGTTTGATGTTTTTCATTTTTGTTTGATTTTATTTTTGTGATACCATTAATTATTACTAAGATTATATTTCAAGTTGAACCAGGTTGCTTCTCCCGCCTTCGGCGGGATCGCAAAGTCCGGCGCAGCTATCGGATTTTATCAATTCAGTTTCTTCGGAGATTTAGCTATTGCGAGCGTAGCGAAGCAATCTTTTGGGAAAGTTGGCAGGAAACCAGGCCAGCACAGTTTGTTTGTACTGAAAAGCTTCCGTAAGCTGGACACGGTTTGCCGCGTTCCCGCACCTGCGGGACTCCTCGCAAAGTCCGGCGCTGCTATCGAATTTTATCAATTCAGTTTCTTCGGAGATTTGGCTATTGCGATCCGCCAGCTGGCGGAGAAGCCCGCCTTCGCTATGCTTCGGCGAGGGAGCCAATCTGCTGGGAAAGTTGGTGCCAATCCAGGCCAGTACAACTCATCCTTCAGGGTCGCCATCCCCTTCTTCGTCGGGGCGGGCATCCCTTCGGCTTACGGGCTCTGCCCGTCCGCCTACTGGCGGATAACCAAATAGTCTTTTAATCCCTGAGGCAACGCACGCTAAAGCCATCCTGCTTTTCGAGTCTTTGCGCGTACACGTTGCTAAAGTTGTAACGCAGGTAGCGGCTCCAGGCTAAGTCTGGCGAGGTCTCACCCTCAGTAGAAGACCACCAGTAACCGCGCTCGCCAACGTTGTTGAATCCCCCTTCGCAGTAACGGAGACCGCCCGGAAGGCCTGAGAAACCGCTGGTATTGGTGGCATCTGTGTTTGGAGATAGCCAGGTTGTAGTACCGGTTACTTTCATTTTTCCACCGGCTACAATTGTTCCTCCTAAATATGTAGTCAGCGTTGTCCATTCAGCATTTGTAGGAACATGCCAGCCAACCGGCGCCAATCCACGGGGATCATTTACAGCATACCAGTTGTATAGTTTGCCATAAGTGCCGTTATTGGATGGGTCGTTATTATAATAACACCAGGCACCTGTTGTCAGACCAGCCCATTCAGTTAGGTCAGTTACATAGGGTATTGGGTCTCCATTGCGATAAGTTGTAACATCCAGGTTCTTATCCATCCACTGCTGCGTGCCGATGGTAAGGCTCGGATAGGTTTTTCCATCTGTTAAACTTGTCCATACCCCGCTGATAAAATAATAATAACCTTTTGAGCCATCAGTTTGATAAACAAGCAAACCTTCTGCAGGCGAAGAAATGGCAGTGCGTTCCGCCGCCATCATCCTTGGGGGCAGAAAGCCTTTGTTGGTGCTTTGTACATCCAACATGGCCGAACCATCGGCACTAGTGCCATCGGTGTTAATTGCCACCTGGGCTGTTAGGCTGCAGCTTGCTGTAATTGCTATTGCTAAGAGAAAGAGTTTGATGTTTTTCATTTTTGATTGATTTTATTTTTGTGATATCTTTAATTATTACTAAGATTATATTTCAAGTTGAACCAGGTTGCTTCTCCCGCCTTCGGCGGGATCGCAAAGTCCGGCGCAGCTATCGGATTTTATCAATTCAGTTTCTTCGGAGATTTAGCTATTGCGAGCGTAGCGAAGCAATCTTTTGGGAAAGTTGGCAGGAAACCAGGCCAGCACAGTTTGTTTGTACTGAAAAGCTTCCGTAAGCTGGACACGGTTTTCCGCGTTCCCGCACCTGCGGGACTCCTCGCAAAGTCACTTGCTATTCATTGTTTTTGTTAATGTTAATTTCTATGATTCTCTTGCCTGCGTAAGCTGCACCTAATGCAAACAATATGGCAAGCCCGCTGCCAATGGGTGCACCGCCGCCAACAGGGGTGTTACCATTTTCTGATGGGTTTGAGCCATTTCCATTTGGTGGAGGTGGGGTTTGGGCATAAAGCCCGGCTGAAACGGCTAAGGCTGCCGCTATGAATGTGATTTTGATTATTCTTTTCATAATTGTTGAATTTAACGGTTAAACACTTTTGTAGAAAAAACACCTTCGTTTGTTGTGATACTTACAAGATAAACCGCTTGGCTTCCGTTGAAGGCAATATCGTTATTTGCCAGCGAAGTTTGCCTGATAAGAATTTGCTGCCCTGTAATGTTGTAAACCGAAATGGTGGCCTTACCAAACTCACTTTCCGGGAAATTTACATGTAACATATTGTTGTTAAGATAGCAAAGCACGTTCAGCTTTTCGGGCTGTTCAATCCCGGTGGCATCTTTAAAATGGATGTTAAATTCTTTAACCGCCCCGGAAGCATATTCAAAACTGTAATCGGGGTTTGCCCGCAAATCCTGGATATAATTCAACGCAATGTCCTCCAGGAAAACTGGGATTTCATCGCCGAGGGTTTCCATTTCGGTAGCAGTAAAAGCATAAGATCCATCCATGCCTGCTTCAAAATAAAGGGGAACGATTTCGTTTCCTTTTATCGAGGGCAAGGTATTAATGGCCATGTTCTGGTTTTCGCATAAGGTATAAACCACAGGCACATCGGGGCTGCCCGAAGTGATTTTATTCACATCGTACAATCTATCGATTTGTGCAGTAGCCTCCTCCTTAAAGCGGATAGCGGTTTGTGTAGTGATATTATTTCCGGTAGCTTTCAGTACCAACATCATATTTTCAACATCGGATTTGTAGAAAACCGTCTCATCGTTATGAGTACGGGCTGAGTTATCGAATGTCAGGGTTCCGGTTCCATCCCCCTCGGTTGACCTAACGAAAAACCCCTGTCCCGAAGGAATGTACTGTGAAGTGAAATTGGCTTTTCCGGCATCTTTGATGTAATACCGATAATCGCCATTTTCACCAATAGTAGGGTCGAAAAGCCAAATGGTCGCACTCAGGTTCGCGGGTTTGGTTACTTCATCCCAGTCGAGCACCGAAGGGTAAGGGTTGCCTACAAAGTTCCAGCCTTCATCGTCATCATCGGGTAAGTCGCTTTTTGTGAAATCAAAACTTTGGCTGCCGGTGTTGGTAGTTCCTGTAAAGATTTCGGTTGAAGGTTCAGTTTCCACCGACCACAGTGCATAACCTTTGGCAGGTATAAGGCCATAAGTTAATGAGCTTACATCGGTGTAAGCATTGGTGCTTTCGGTGTGAACCTGCAGGAAGTCAGATTCAAACATTCCTGATAGTGCCGCTGTAATGGGAGAACTCACCAAGTGCCATTTACCATTGGTGAGGTAGCGTTCAACTTTGGCCTCACCGCCACCGGTGTAGCTTACATTGCCCAGGTCGATGAGTGAAGCATCGCCCGAGGCATCGGATTTCAGAAACAGGTCACCACCGGAAATATCCAGTGTGGTGCCCGTTTCCACTTTAATGCATGTGCCCGGCTCAACCTTTAAACCCTGTGCTGGTAAAAGGAAACTCACGGCAACAAACATCATCAAAAGTAAAAGTGTTTTATATTTCATGTGAATTTGTTTTAATTAATACTTGTTTAATGCAAAATTGCAGTTTCTGTTTTTTTATGTTGGGTATCAACCTGATATGAAATGATGTTTAATCAATCAGCAAGACTTGCCTTATTAAGGACATGTTGGATAAGTAAAACTTCCATAGCTTGTTGAATAAAGAAAGTAGGCAAATCCCGGCTGGAGATTTCCAAGCGTATTTATTCCGTAAACAGGCCAGAAAACACTTGTTCCGGCAACTTGTTTAATCATCACTAATCCCGAAATGTCGGCATCCAACAGCACCGGATCAACCTGACAAATGCTTATCACAGGTATCAGATTCCAACCCGGAGCTATATTTATAGTTCGATTGGTGTTGTAAAAACCATCGAAAATAACATCCTCCGTTGTAGCATTTTTAATGATATAGCCCTGCTGCTGATTCCAGTTTCCGATAGTATTTATCCCATAAAGTGGGGAATAAATTTCACCATCCATATTGTAGAGCATGTCGAGGGTTGGGGCAATTGGAGCAAAGATGGCAGTAACATCGGGATTTGAAGGAATGATATAACTCGAAATGCCACTCCATCCGCCTGGGATTGTTTGGGTTTGGATTCCGGGCAAAAGATCGCTTGCCGTTATTCCACCATTTACCAATTTGGGCAGCGGTATGCCTTCGTTCATAATCAGGCTGGAAAAATTAACATACGCATGTTCGCCAATACTCAAATCGCCGGTAAGCTGAAAACGCAGGTAAAACAGGACACCCGAAGTATTAAAACTATTGGTTCCTGCCAAAGCAAAATTAATGGTATTTCCTGATGGGACTTGCGAAATACTCCACCCTTCCGAAAGCGAACCTGCTGTAATGATAGCTACAAAATCCAACTCAGGCACCTCGAAATTGATGGCTCCCTGCATGGCAAAAACTTCCTGGCCGGCCGGGAGGTTGCCCATTGTTACGGGCAGGTCGTAAATGCTGCTGAAAGGTGCCAGGCCATTGGCAATAGTTACATAAGTATCATATACCTGGATATTGCCCGATGTGCCTGAGGCACCAAGGGCATCGGTGGCTGTAACGCGGATGATACCACTTTTGTGGGCTGTGAGCAAACCGCTGTTGCTAATGGTAGCAAGCGCAGGATTACTGGTGTTCCAGATGGTAGGTGGCGTAGCGTTATTGGCAGAAAATTGCATGGTTTCGCCAGCAACAACTTCACCGGTATTGGGTGTAATGGTTAGATCGGGCAAGGGCAGAACATCGAAATAAGCATTATTCCCTTTTCCTGGTAGAGCTTCATTAAACAGAATGTCATCGGTATTGTAGTTTGTACCAGATGTGGAAGCCGAAGTTACCTGAAAAGTGATATACATCAGTACACCCTCACCCACCAAAGGAGTCTCAGTTGCAAAGGCCACATTCACTCCTCCGTCATAGCTGTTGAACGCGGGATCGCCATAAGGCTCCAAAAGTGTACCGGTGGTGTTGTATCCAATAGCTGTGAGGATGTTGGCGGAATAATCTATACTAAAAGATCCGGAAGTAATACCTTCGCCATCAACATCAGTTAAATACAGCGGCACATCGACAACTGCTCCCTGATATCCGTTTGCATTTTCGACATAAATGCCGGCTGCCCTGACTTCGATGGATTGATCGGTGGTGCCGATAATTCCTGCCGCATCTTCAACAACAACTTTTGTAAATCCCTGGTCTATACCAGTGAGCAATCCATCCATGTCAATATTTGCCGCAGCAGGATTTGTTACCGACCAGATGTAAGGGGCTGTTCCACCATATACAATAAATTGCAATTGTTCTCCTTCGATGATCAACCCATTGTCGGGATTGACATTGATGGATGGCGGGTTTGAAATGACAACGTAACCATTATCAAAAATCATGGGCGGTTCGCCTTCGTTAAAATAATTATTTTGTGTATCCCCGTCAAAATTGATATAACCAGTACCATTATCTAATAGGTTGAAACGAATGATAAAAACCACTCCGGTGCCTGTCAATGGCATTCCTCCGGCATTGGCAACCGAAATTTTGTTGTTGTTAAAATAATATGCAGGTACCCCCCAGCTTTCGCTCATGGTTCCTGCAACAAGTATTTCGACTGGTTGGAGCCTGTATGTTGTATAATCGAATAAAAACTGATACGAATAAACGTTATGGCCGGTGAGCGAGCTATCGATATATACCGGTACATCGATGGTTTGCCCAACTGTGCCTGAGAGTTCAGGAACACGAACCTGTATTTCGGAAGCCAGCAAATGGATAGAGCCCGTTAAAAACAAAAATGCAAGTGTGAATTTTATAATACTATGTTTCATTTTTTCCTCCTTATTATTTTATGAGAAAATGATAGATTGGGAATCCGGCCGGGCAAGCTTGCCCGGCCGAAAGTCCGATTAACGATAAAGTTGTGTTTTTACAACATCAACTTTTTCACCTTGCATAATGTAAAGCAGGTAGGTCCCGTTTTCGAGCATTTTCCCATTTGCCGTTCCATCCCATGTTACTGTGTTTTCGCCTAATGGCATCTGGCCTTCAAAGAGACTTGTAATTTTTTGCCCAAACAGGTTATACACTTCAACACTTACCCGATCGGTAGTTTCAATATTCATTTGGATATTCAAAACCTGGCCGAAAGGATTCGGATATACTTCAAAACTGTTGTTGTGGCTGATATCAGCAACTGAGGTTGCTATACCGTAAATAACTACTTTTCCGGATGTGGCAAGTGCCGTTAAATCCGATTCGTTGGCAGCAAAATAGTCAACACTCAGAAAGGTTTCGGTGGTTTGCACCAATCCTTCACGAGCTATCATTTTAAGATTTGCTATGGCTAAATCCTGGTTAAAATCTTCGATGGAAGCCGTTGCAATTCTTATCAGGCCATTTTGATTATCCATATAGTAATTCATATTCATACCGGTTGTCAGGTTTTCGATTTCTACCACACTCATCAAATTGGGATCGAAATGAATTTCAATTTGAGTTGCCGAAAGGTCTTTTACATTTTGCAGATTAACAGGCACCGTAAATTCTTCGCCTGGGTTCACATCAGCATTTCCAACGATTAATTCGACATCAGATACCTGATTTACCTGAACAGGTTTTAACAATTCGGCAGGGAAATGATTGATAAGTCCAACCACATATTGTAGGATATATGAAGCATCCATAGCCATAATGGTTCCGTTACCGCTCACATCGGCAACCTGTTGCTGCTTGGCGTTAAGCGGATTTCCCACAGGATCGACAACCCATTGCAGGATAAGCGATGCATCGAAAGCCTGTACGAGGCCATTCAGGCTCACATCGCCCATAATCGGATTGTGGGCACCGGAAGTCAGCCAGGGGTCATAATCAACGGCATCGGTAACTTCATCACCTGTTCCGCCGGGATTGGCCAAATGGGTCGGGCCACTGTTGCTCCCCCACCAGTTGTTGGTAGCATCGATAACAAAGGCCTGGTTTACATTACGCACTCCATAATATACATTGTTGTAAATATCGGAATAGTTGATGCTTGGGTTGGATGCACCAAGAGCAACCAATCCATGCTCGTTGTTAATAATGCTTGCATAGCTAATGCTTGGGCTTGCATTCTCAGTTACAATGGCACCATAGCTATCATAGCTATAGTATCCGGCCCACTGAACGGTAACATGGCTCAGCCGGCACAAGGGGTCTAAGGATTCGCCATCGAATTTGATGCCCCTCCAGTCGCTCTCGTCCGGCGAGGTGGCATCCCCATCCGAATTGGAATCGCCCCCGTAAAAATCGTCGTAGATCGAAGTAAACACCGTGGTACTATCGGGAGTAGGCCCGCCTTCGGCAATCAGGCTGCGTTTTACGGTAAGACGGCGGTCGTCATTAAATTTACACACTACGCCGGGTTCAATAGTCAGGGCAGCACTGGTACCGATGATGTAATTTCCTATAAAGAAATACGGGATATTCTCGATGCCGGCAAATATTTTCTTTTCAAGGGTAACTTCCTGTACAAGGGTTTCATCGATAACCCCAATAACCTTCCAGGTGCTTCCCGAAATGCTGTTGTTGGCTGTTGACGATGGATAGGAAACCAGCGAAATAGCCATCGAACCATAAGTAAGGTCGTTGAATGCGCACGAATCCAACGATGGATTTGAAACACCGCGCAGGATTGTTCCCCAGTTCATATTTTCAAATTGTGAATTGGATATAGCAGGAGAAGCCTGCTGAAGGTTTAAGCCATAAGAACTGTAATAAAATCTGGTATAATCGATCAGGCAATTGGCATCTTCGCTCACATCGTTGTATTTGATGGCTTCGTAACTTGTAATGGCAGGTGTTGTAGCCGAGCCATCGTCATTGGTATCTTCGGGCTTACCAAAGCGATCATCGCGGTAATCGGTGAAAATGATATTATTTTCTGAAGTTCCTTCAAATCTTAAACCTCCGTTTACATCAAAAAACATGTCGTTATCCGATTTAAATACCAGTCCATCAGGAATTACGATGGTTGTTCCTGTATTGATAACTGACCTATAATAAACATAATAAGTAATATTGGTGTAACCCCCAAAATCACGAATTGGAACTGTATTGTTCAACGAATAAGTTTCGGGGACGATACCCAGAGCCATCAGCCCGTTGTTAAGGGCAAGGTTGCCACTGAATGTGGGCGCAGAAAACATACTCATGGCGATGGGTGTGTATTCGATGTTGGTTAAAATATTGTTGGTTATTGAAGGGTTGGCATCACCAAAAACCCCAATACCAGCTGTGGGAGAGTGCTCAAAGGAGGTGCTGTCGATTTCAACAAAAGCACTATAAATACGCACCTGTCCCCATTTGTAATTTGACCATGAATAATTACGACCACCGTACCTGATCAGGCAGTTGTCGAGTAAATTAAGCGAATCGATATCAGAGGCATTGAAAAGAATCGTCTCGTAGTCGCCTCCCGAAGGTGAGGACAGGTTGCCATCGTTGTTGGTATCACCACCGTACGAATCGTCTTTCAGCGAGGTGAAAACGATATTTTCCCCTGGCATACCATCGGCAATCATAGCCCCGTTCACATATATTCTCGAAAAAATATCGAAAAATTTTATCACCACACCTGGCTCGATAATGAGTGTTGAGCTGGGTTGTATGGTAAGATATTGAACAATATATGCGATATTGTTTATCCCTGCAATATCTCTTTGTTTTAAGGTGGCATCCGAACCAAGATTCCCCTCCAGGATTTTGATGCCATTGGATCCGTTACCGGCAAAAGTAATGTTGGAAAACGTTGGATCCGATTTCAACGACATGGCGATGGGGTCTAAGCGGCTGTTTGCAATATCTACATTATCAAAGGTGGGTGTTGAAGCCCCCTCACATTTTACCCCATAGTAATATGCCTCGCTACTGGTAACATATTGTATTAATCCGGCAGCATCGGTAAAAGTAATGTTGCCCCACGAATTGCTTCCTGCAAATTTTACCTGCGCGTATCTGATCAGGTTAAAACCATCGTCTGATGTTTCTTCGTACCTGATGGTTTTCCAGTCGCCACGCGAAGGTGCGGTACTATTGCCATCACCATTGGTATCCATGGGGTTTCCAAAGTTGTCATCTTTGAGCGAAGTAAATATTATCTCTTCATAAGAATCTTTACCCAGGGTAGTTCCGTCAGCCATAAATCCGCCACGAACAAAAATGCCGGTATTCAAAAATTTTATTACCACTCCGGGCTCAACCGTAACATAAACGCCGGTATTTATAGTCATATCCTCGAGGAGTAAATATGAAATATTGGCATAGCCCGCCACATCACGTTTTCTGATAATTCCGTTCAGGCCAATCTCCTCGCCAATGATGCCCAGTGCCGTCCAGGTGGCATTTGTAAAATTATTGCCCGAAAAGGTTGGGTCGGCAGCTACCGAAAGTGCCACTGGCGTTTTGGCAGCATTAGTAATTTCATTGTTTGTAATCACAGGATTTGAAGATTGGAAGGCATATATCCCGAAATCAATATCTTTAATTTCACAATTAGAGATTGTCGGGCTGGCATTTTCGAGGGTTATGGCACCATCATAAATATATCTTGTATTGTAATAAGTAGAATGAAGACTTGCATACTTTATAATATTGTAGTCGATGAGGGAGACCGGATCGCTGGTAGATTCAAACACAATTCCACTCCAGTCGTTTACAGAGGGAACCGATTGGGTTCCATCTTTATTGGTATCTAAGGGGTTGCCATGGGTGTCGTCCTTTACCGATGTGAAAACGATTTCCGTTCCCAAAGCTGCATCTGATGTAAATAATCCTTGAACAACAATACGGTGGAGGTAATAATAAGATTTGATTACTACCGATGGCTCGATGGTTAAGGATAGAGTTTCGGGTACGGTGATAGTTCCCAGCATCAGGTAGGTAATATTGGGGACATCTATCACATCGCGTACCGGCAGCGTAGCATGAGTTAGCAATTCGCTGCCGAGAATCCCAACGGCATCGTATTCGTTATCAGAAAACGAAAATTCGTTGGTATCGAAAAAGAGCGGATCCGCATCTATCGACATGGCAATGGGGGTCATATCGCTCGAACCCACCAGGTTGTTTGAAAATACCGGGTCGGAATCGCCTTCGAAGTAAAAACCGAAATAGCTGATGGAAACATCACAGGCATTAATCGTAGGGCTTGCATTGAGTGTTGATACGGCACCTTTGTTTCCATGACCCGAAAAGCGGAGTTTTGCCCTGTCCAAAACACAGGCAGCATCAATACTTATATC
This sequence comes from uncultured Lentimicrobiaceae bacterium, assembly GCA_964593705.1. Taxonomy (GTDB): domain Bacteria; phylum Bacteroidota; class Bacteroidia; order Bacteroidales; family 4484-276; genus SABY01. The sequence continues at coordinate 80,087 of CAZQIV010000008.1, forward strand.
GTTAAAAGATACGCCTTTCCAATCTTTCGAGGCAGGGTTGGTGGCCGTACCATCGTTGTTGGAATCGCCTCCCCAGTTATCATCGCGCCAGGAGGTAAAATAAATATATTCGTTGGCAAGCTCATCACCTTCGGCAATCAGGGTACCATTTACATAAAGCCCGTTACCACTGTAAAATTTCAAAATATTGTTCGATTCAATCTCCATTACTCCGCCTGCATTGATAGTAAAACCTCCGCTGATGAAGTAATAGGGGTAGTAAAGGTTAAGCCCACCGGCAAAATCATTAAAGGAAGTTAGATACCAGTATTGCGAAAGGCTATAAAAAGACACCATGATATTGTCTATTTCGTTTCCTGAGAGATCATTAACACCCGCCTGGGTTACAGTGGCAGGCCCCTGGAAATTTATTGGATAGTTGTTGTTGCTAAGGATAACATTTTGGAAGTGGGCAGTAGCATTTGTTTCCAAACGCACACCCTCGTAGTTGCTATTGGTAACGCTCGAATTTTCCAGGGTAAGATTGCTGCCGTTCCCAACGTAAATTCCCCTGCTAAAGTTCTCGATAAAAACCCCGTTTAAATTTACTGTTGCACCGGGATACAGGTAAAAACCGTAATTTCTTTCATCACCCGAAATGGTGCCTCCGTTGTAGATAATCGTGGCTGCTCCGTAATGACCCGCCGTGCATCCATAGTTGTAAAAATTGAGTACATCGGTATTTGTAAATACCACATCGCCTACATTCACATCGATCGACCTGCCGTATTCGATGGTGCAATCGGTAAATGTTCCCGTGCTGAAACTATTAAAATCGATAGTGTTCCAATCGCCGGCGGCAGGTACCGCCAGATTGCTGGTGAATAGGGCATCGTTGGCCACTATTGCTGCTCCATCGGTAATAGTTAGATTCCGGCTTGCATTAAATTTCACCTCAACACCGGCCTCCACCGTAAGGTTGGCACCATTATTAATGGTAAGGTTACCGGTAACAATGTACGGACTTTCGGCAAGTGTTAAGGTAAGGTCGGCTGAAATGATCCCCGACAAATCAGTCGAATACGCAGAAATTGATACACTTAAAGCAATTAAAAAAATGAAAAGTTTTTTCATAATAAGCTAGGTTTAATGAATATTAATTTGGATTAACACATAAATCACAAATATAAGCTGAATTCAAATTGCTTAAAAAAAGATATGATTATTTTTGAAGTTAAAAAAAGTTAATCATTCTTCACACAGATCGCTAAATAAGTGCTTGTCATTAAAGTGATTAAATATGAGATTTCTCCTTTCAACAACTTTGGGGGAAATCTACCTTTTTGATGATGACATTTTGGACGGACACTAAATAGTATCTGTCCATAAAGTCGACTTTTTTTGATTTAAGATTGACGATTAACGATCGGAGATTTTAGATTGTGTTGAATATCACCAACATCTTATATCTAAAATCGTTAATCTGAAATCGTATATTTTTCTAAATGTTACTTTAAAGACGAACTCTAAATAGAGTCTGCCCATAATGTCAATGCTTTTCAATAGCCCCCGTACGGGGGATTAATGAATTTAACAGAGCCTCCCCCTCCTTTTCGCCCGTACGGGCGAAAAGGAGGGGCTTTTTCACCCCTTCAATTCTGTCCCCGACTTGTGCCATAAGCATCCCTATCTTTGGGAAAAATCGGGGCAATGGATATTGCAAGGAAGCTACTTTATGGACACGCACTAAATAGTGAGGTTTAGCTTAGAATTATTAAAATAGATAGAAATTAAAATGAAAAAAAAACGCCCTGCTTTTTCAAAATTCCGGTTTTATTTATTTTGATTTTGAATAGATTTGGAATTAAAAATTTGAATTAGAGAGACCAGTCCAAAAAGCCATAAAACCCCTAAATCCCCCGCCTAGCCAGCGAGGCTGGCCTGAAGGGGACTTTCCCAAACTACTGACATTTAGTATTTCTTCCGTCAGTTGACAGATCGGGTAAAAAAGACTAAAAATCAGTAGTATTGGGGTTTTTAGACTAAACTCATTACAGTTTTTTTCCAAACTTAAAAATGCCAAAATCTGGATGCCCGAATTTAAAGATAAGCATGTGATTGGTGCCATGGCCTACATTAAAATTACAGGGGGCAGCCGCACCATGGCCATCAACAAAGGACTGTTTGCCATTCGTGCCACCGGCAACAGCGCTTCCATTGTAAATGATGAGGCATTTGAACCCCGGAAGTTTTAAAACACAAAAGTCAAAGTTTCCGTTTCATAATCCTTCCAATATTTCCCCCGTATTTCTTACCAGTTCAACCTTAACTATTCCATCAACTTATCGCAATTTCAGCTTCAAATTCATTTTCAATCATAATTGGAAAACCCACTTTCACAAGCCCAAACCCCTATTTCGTCATCAAACATGAAGGTTTGACCTTTTGCTTATACAGATTGAAGTAAGACAAGGAAACATGATACAATAAGTCGTAATTTGCCGCACCTATAAGTAAACTTTTTCACCCTTCGAGCAAGCGAAAAAATGCATCTTTATAAGAATCGGTAAGGGGAGCCTCACAATTGGCAGTTAACTGGATTGTACAGTCAGGGTCTTTAGTATAACTATCAACATGATTTATATTAACCAGGTAGGATCTGGATGTTTGTGTAAATACAGATGAAGGCAATAGCATTTTAAAATACGAAAGGTTTTTGCTTGATTTGATTGATTCGCCATCTTCCAGGAAAACATAGGCAACATTTTGTTGTGAACGTACCATAACAATTTCATTACATGGAATAAATTTTACAGCACGATTAACAGGAACTTTTATCTTGCGTGTTTCATCGTTAACATGCATTTCCCGAATCAACCTTTTAACCTCCTCAATTTCATCGCTTACCTGGTTGTTTTGTATCTCTTCATTGATGAGGTTTACCGCATCGATAACCTGGTCAATATCCAATGGTTTTAACAAATATTTTCGGGCATTAAAAGTATTCAGCGCATTCAGAAAATCATTTTTTTGCTCCGAACTGGTAGTAAAAACCACTTTAAAATCTTTGTTACCAAATTCTTTTAAAATATCAAAAGCTCCTTGCTCGTTGGTGCCTAATTTTATGTCAAGAAAAACAAGTTGAGGTGCATGATCTTTTATGGCTTTTACCGATTCCTTTACTGTGGCAGTAATTGCACAGATGTCGATTAAATCAGCGCAATAGTTTTTTAAAATTCCATTGATAACTTTTTGCCCCAGGGCCTCATCTTCAACAACTACTGTTTTTATCTTCATATCATCACCTAATTATTTGTTTATTTTTCAGCATCAAATATTTTCGATTTTCTAAATTGTATCTAATATTAATTATTCTATACCTGCTATCCATAATCCGACAGGTTAATAAGGGGCAAAATCAACTCAATATGAGTTCCCGGAAAATCTGATTTTTCGGGAAATGTTTTTTTAATTTCATACCTGATTGATAGCTTATCAATAAAATTCAGCATTTCAATTCGTTTTTTGATGTTCTTCAACGCGGCGGATTTTCTTTTCCTGCCGGCCCTCAATTCACGGGATTTCTCAATCCCGATGCCGTTATCTTTTACCGAACAAACAATCGTATCAGCAACACGCGAAAAAAGCACTTCAATAGGGTGTGCCTACAATATGATGTTTAAATATCTTTTTGTATCTTTGCTATATT
>CAZQIV010000009.1:0-23113 GCA_964593705.1 uncultured Lentimicrobiaceae bacterium
AGGGAAAAATTAGGATTAAATTATGGTAAAAGTAGTATCGGCGAAAATCGGTGTTAAAGTTACTACGTTTTTCCCTGAGAGAAAAAAGCCTTTCAGGGAAAAAACAGCAGCATAAATATCGTTAACATGTTAGCATTAGTGGTTTTTTAAGAGCCTAATCTGATGGGTCAAACAAGTTATTGAACTTCCTGCAAGAACAATGCAAGCAGGTGTTAATACTGTTAATATTAATGTTTCTGATCTTAATTCAGGTGTTTATTTCTACACTGTTGAAGCAGGTAACAATGCAATTACCAAGAAAATGATTGTTAAATAATCGTTGCGAAAATAAATTATTATAAAGGCCATCCCGAAACTTCGGGATGGCCTTTTTTTTTTACGCTCTTTTTTTATTTCAAGGCAAAATATGCTTTTCAATTTGCCAATGGTTTTGAGGAAGAAATCTGTATCCTGAAACAATGCTATTTACGATTTAATACCTCTAACTGTTTGAAAAACAATTGTCTGAATCGGGAGTTTTAAAATAATATTTTAACTTTGCGTTTTCAGATCATTATCATATTTACTTATTTTATTAAATTAACTATTCTATGAAAAAAGTTTTATTCATTATTGCAGTGTTGAGTTTTGGATTTGCCATTGTAATGCAAGGCCAAACGGTAAAGCCAAATTTGAAATCCGAAAAGTCCATCTTTGAGAAGATGCTTTCGATGGAGCCACAAAATACCAATGTAGTGGGTAAATCTCACAAGACCGTAATTCCCCAAAATTACAAAAACACTGATGTTGTATCTGTAATTGATATTGGAACTTCTGCCAATTCTTATGGCTATGGCTATGGTGGTGGACAGAAAAACCTGGTTGCAGTGAATAATACCTTGAATACCGTAACCAATTTCCATCGTATGGGCGGTACGGGCGATCCTGGCGGACACTCAGGCGACCTTGGTTATGACGTATCTATGGATGGCGGAACAACTTTTACAAGCATGGTTGAATGTTATGCAGCTACCGAAAATGCTGGTGGTGAATATTACCTCGATGCCGGTCGTTATCCAAATCATGGTATTTATAATCCAATCGGAAATACCGATCCCAACGAGGCTTACCTTACCTTTTTTGCTCCCAATATTGATCTTTCCAACGATCCTGCAGGATGGGGCGGATACAGCTATGGCATCCACAAAATGGGTAGCCCGTCAAATGTTGAAACCACAAAACATCTACGTTCATCACGTCCTGCCGATGGTGTATATCAGGAAATTCCCGATGGATACTGTGTTACAAATCTTGGTGATGTATGGGTTGCCGACCTCAACAAAAACTGGTCGAGTGGTACACTGGTTTACGAAAATACCATGATCATCAACCACGGTACGTGGAACGAAGCCGGGATGGATTTTGAATACGAAGAAATGCTCATGGACTGCAAAGTACAGGCAGCCTCCACGCTTCCGGCTTATCAAAAAATTGAGTTTGCACCTGACGGATTAACAGGTTACATTCTTATTCTTGGTGATAATGGCGAGGTTGAAATTTCAAAAGACTTATCATACTATCCAATTATTTGGAGAACTGAGGATGGCGGCGAAACCTGGACTAATCCTATTCCGGTTGCTATTGCCGGCCCTGACGGAATTGCTGAAGTACAAAATTATTTGAGCGATGAAGAAATTGGTGAATTATTTCTTGAGCCATTACCCGATCGTGACGAAATTCCTTTTACTACCGCTTTCGATTGCGATCTTTCAGTGGATGCCAATGGCAATCCCTGCATTGCTGTTGTTGTGGGTGTATCTGTTGATGCCTATTCCATAGGATCAGGTATCTCACCTTCATCACGTTATATGTTTACAAGTATGTTCCTCCTCCACTCTGTTGATAAAGGTGAAGAAGGTAGCTGGTTTGGCCATGAATTAGGACGCCCTGTTTCTTTACGTGGTGAGTTTCCTGATTATCAATTTACCGAAGATAACCGTATTCAGATTGCCCGCACTGCGGCGGGTGACAAAATGTTTGTTGCCTGGCTGGATACTGATACTACTGTTGCCGGTCAAAATATTGCTCCTGATATCTGGGCGCGTGGTTTCGATTTAACCAACAATGCACTTACTGCCAATCCAAGCGGAAACGATTTGCCTACCAACGTTACCTTTGGTTCTGAAGCTACATTTTCTGCTTACTTCTTCGCCATGGGTAATGAAGTGTTTGATGATGGAAACGGAAACTACACCATTCCTTTTGTTTATGAAAACATGGCCCCGGCTGATCCTGCACAACCTATTCAGTTTAAGTATATTCAGGATTTTAAATTTAATGATACTGACTTCTTGTTTTTTGGTGTTGAAGAAAATTATCTATCTAATGATGAATTTGCGGTTGTTTCTCAAACCATGCCCAATCCGGCAGTTAACAATGCTACATTTAATGTTACACTCACCGAAAATGCAAATGTTAATGTTAGCGTTACCAACCTGATGGGGCAAACTGTAAGAGTTCTCCCAACTCAATCCATGCAGGCCGGAGTTAATACCGTTAACATTAATGTTAGCGATATTACCTCAGGCGTATATTTTTACACTGTTGAAGACGGTAATAAAGCTGTTACCAAAAAGATGATTGTGAAGTAATCATTGCGAAAATAAATAATTTACAAGGCCATCCCGAAACTTCGGGATGGCCTTTTTGTTACCAACATTCTGCCCTTCAGCTGATGGAAAGTCCCGTTAGGGACTTAATCCCGGTAAAAGGGCTGACAAACCCCGGAAATATCAAAATCCCGTAGGCCCGCCTTGCCAGCCAGGCAGGCTCGCCTCGCTGGATCTACGTCGAAGCGGGTCGTCGAGGCAGGGATGTAATAATTGCTGGCTTTGTCAGGAAAGTAAACGCTCCAATTATAAAGAACTAAATTATTTTTATTTTATCATGAAAAATCTATTACTTTTTGTAGTTGTATTCCTTACCGGGTTCGCCGTTTTGGCACAAAACCATTTGGTAAGGCAAAACATTAAATCTGAAAAGGCCTTAACAGGACAGATCGTAGGCTTTGACGGTTTGAATAATAATGTTGTGGGAGAATCCACTAAAACCAATCCGGCTCCTGTATTCAAATCAACAGATGTTGTTTCTGTTGTTAGTATTGGCACTGCTGCCAATGCCTATGGCCAGGCAAATAGCGGACGGGCCAATTTAAATCTGAATAATGATTTGAATACCGTCACCAACTTCCACCGCATGGGTGGCGAACTCGATCCGGGCGGCTATTCGGGCGATCTTGGCTACGACATATCCACTGACGGTGGAATGACCTGGACAAATCAGGTTGAAGTGTGGGTTGCCCAGGAAAATGCAGGGGGTGAATATTTCCTCGATGCAGCCAGGTATCCCCAGCATGGGCTTTTTAATCCTGCCGGTAATACCGACCCTAATAATGCTTATGTCGCGTTTTTATGCCCCACCATTGGTGCTACAAATGGAACTACCTGGGGAGGTTATGCTATAGGGCGTGCTAATGTTGGAGATATAACTGACACTACCAGACATTTTGTTCAGAGCCCTGGAAATGGAATATTTTATTATGTGCCTGACGGCTTTTCATTAAACAACCTGGGCGAGTTTTGGGTTACCGATGTAAATACCGACTGGACCAGTGGTACCGGGGTTTACCTGGATGCATTAATGATATCGCACGGAGTTTGGGATGAAGCAGAGGATGATTTTGTAACGGATATTTTCCCCTTCGAATGTGAAACTGTGGCTGCTGCTTCACCTGCCAATACAGGGGTTGAATTTTCACCCGATGGGCAAATTGGATATATTGTGGCTCTTGCTGATATTGGTGAGGTGGAAATATCCGAAGGCTTTTCTTATTATCCTGTGCTTTGGCGTACCGAAGATGCAGGGGAAACCTGGAGCGATCCTATTCCTGTGGCTCTGGCAGGTGAAGATGGAATTGCTGAAGTACAAAATTATCTGAGTGATGAGGAAATAGCTGAACTTTTCCTTGAGCCTTTGCCCGATCGCGATGAAATTCCTTTTACTACAGCCTTCGATTGCGATTTGAGTGTGGATGCCTGGGGTAATCCACATATTGCTGTTGTAGTAGGTGTTACCAGTGCAGGGTATGATATTCTAACTGGTATTTCTCCATCATCAGGATATGCTTTTACTTCCTGTTTCCTGCTCTCATCCGATGATATGGGCAACGAAGGTAGCTGGGTTGGCCATCAGGTGGGACGTCCGGTTTCATTCCGGGGCAACTTTGGCGAACTTGCCGAAGATAACCGTATCCAAATCTCACGCGACCAGTTGGGTTACAAAATGTTTGTTGCATGGATAGATACCGACACTACCGTATCTGCCGAAAATAATGCCCCCGATATCTGGGCTCGTGGTATGGATGTTGAATCTGGTGAGTTAACACCTGAAATGCCTGTCAACGTAACTTTTGGTTCCGAAGCTACTTTCTCAGCATATTTTTTTAATTTGGCCAACGAAGTTATGGATGATGATAACTGGAATTTTACATTACCCATGGTTTATTTAAACATGACCCCGCCCGATCCTTACGAACCTGTGCAGTTTAAGTATATCAAGGATTTTGCTTTTTCAAGTTATGATTTTGAGTTCCCTGCCTATTTAACTGTTGGGATTGAAGATACCTTTACTGTGGAAAATTCAATTTCTGTATCTGGTGTTTCCCCAAATCCCGCTTCCGGGCAAAGCGCCCTCAACATTAATTGTTCTAATCCGCTGTCGGCAACTATCCAAATCACCAACCTGATGGGGCAAAATGTAAAAACACTTCAAAGGAATTTGAATGCCGGAAACAACGAAATCACACTTGATGTTTCTAAATTGAAGTCAGGGATTTATTTTATTACCATTGAAGCCGGAGGACAAACCCTTACCAAAAAACTGATGGTGGAGTAGGAGGGTTGACTAGCCACATGACTAGCCACCTGACTAGCCACAGGCTTTAGCCTGTGGATTAAAGATTCGGAATAAAGTCTGTAGGGGCTTTAGCCCAATCCTTTTCTGATGGGCTAAAGCCCCCCGATGTTTTAGTGATTCTCTTATCCATGAGCTGAAGCTCATGGTAAGTCATGCCTTGTCCTAAAGGAAAATATGTGAAATTTGAGATTCTAAATATGAGTCAGGGCTTCACTTTAAGTGAAACCCTGACTCACTGACTTAAAGAAGATAAAAAAAATTTCTACTGAAGTATTAATTTTTTAACCGAATAACCATCATCATAAGCTATTTTTAGATAGTATAATCCTTTGGCTTGTGATGAGATATCGATATTGAAAGATTCGTTTGTGATTCCTTTTTTAACTATTGCTCCCTGGGAATTTATGATGGTGTATTCCGTATTTTGGGTTGGTTCGTTGATAGTTACATGAAAAATACCTTTGGAAGGGTTCGGAAAAACACTGGTTTCAGCTACTGTTGGGGTCTGTATTTCCAACGGCAAATCCCAACTATAAGGAGGGAATTCAAGGGTAAACGGTTGGTAACCGAATTGTAAAATTAGACAGTAGGCCAATCCTGGTTTCAAATACTCGAAGTCAGGCTGTGTGGGTCTCCAGTAAAGTGAGTCTTTCCAATCAAAAATCTCGAGAATATTTTCTACATTTTCGTCAAATAAATCTTCAATCAGAACTGGATAATCTGTAAATACTGGAAGATAAGTAAAACTTCCTTCAACAAAAAATGATTGATCTTCAAGCGGACTACCATAAATTGGTAAACATGCAGGAGGGTTGGTAAACTTTCCCTGATACCCTATCGCACTCCAGTTTCCAAGATTGTTTATTGGGGGATTATGATCCTGCCAATAGCTTGTTCCTTCCTTGTTTATCATTATTATTAACTGATCTTCAACCGGACTCATAACCTCTGGCACGGGTGTGTCGGATTTATCCACATAGGATGATAGCCCTGTCCATCCATCTTTCGTGATTGGAATAAGTTGCATTGGAATGCCCAGTGCAATATCGTTACTAACTGTTGTGTTGTTTCCGGTGGCGGTAATGGTTAATACCACCGCATTGGCAAGCAGGTCATTTTTCCCAAAATAATAATGAGGTGCTGCTATGCTTGCATTGTCAAAAGTGCCATCACCGCTTGTTGTCCATTGAATTTCATCAGCATTTTGAACTTCAGCATCAATTTGATAAGGCAGCCATTGGTAGGTTTCAAAGCTGTAATTTGTGCAACCCAGGCTGTCGAACGGATTGAGTGTTATCACCGGATCGAAGGTGCGAACTTTTGTATTTTCTGTTTGTGCATTTGCCGAAAGCACCATTGCGCAAATGATCGTTAATAAGAAGATTTGTTTTTTCATTCTTGATATTTTTTAAAAGTTTTTGTTTTGATTTTATAAGCTGTATTTTTCCTGTTTTATGGCGAAAAGCTACACCTAAAATCCAAACTTGGGATATTAAGCGTTTCTTTTCGCCTTTCTATCCGAAATCATCTAATGGGTTTTTAAACGCTATATTTGAACTTTCTTTGTTGCATGTGTGAATTTGGGATTTACCCCCCCCCCCCCCCCATAAATTATTTAAACCAGAACTTTCCAAAGAATCAAAAACCCATCCTGAAAAGGGATGTGCTTGATATACTTCAGGAGTACCGTTGGTAAGGGAATTCATCATTTGAAAATTATTTTCATTTCTTTTACCCCGGAAACATAGGAAAAAATTAGGTATGAATTGGAAAAATCATTAAAAATTTTAATAATTTTTAGTCAGGGTTTCACTAAAAGTGAAACCCTGACTTTTGGAATGGTTCTTATTCCTGAAAATAAACCCGCTTCACCCGTTTTGAAATGCCGGTAAGAATTTCGTAGGGGATGGTTCCCATTTCGTTGGCCAGCTCCTCGATGCTGCGGTTTTGGCCAAATACTTCAACGGCATCGCCTTCCTGTACATCCATGCCCGTTACATCAACCATAGTCATATCCATGCACACATTACCAACTATGGGCACAAGCCTGTTGTTTATGTAAAGATGTCCCCGGCCTTTGCTTAATATGCGGCTGAGCCCATCGGCATAGCCTATGGGAATGGTGGCAAGCATCATGTCGTTTTCGGCCAGCCCGGCCCGGCTGTAACCAATGCTTTCGCCGGCCTTGATGTGCTTTATTTGGGAGATCGTTGATTTTAAATTGCTCACACATTGCAGTTCGTGTTGCTGTTCGGCAAAAGGTGAAATGCCATATAATCCAATCCCAAGCCTTACCATGTCGAGTTGAGCTTCGGGGTAAGCCGTGATGCCTGCCGTATTCAGCAAATGACACATCACAGGATGTCCTGTAATTTGTGTAATTTTTTCGGCGATAGCATTAAAATGTGAAATTTGTTTCAGGGTAAAATCCCTGTGTTCGGGGTGGTCGCTAGAAGACAGATGTGAAAAAATACTTTGTAAATATAAACGGGGGTTTGATTTGATTCTTGTTACCACAGCTTCGATATCATGTTCTTCAAAACCGAGACGATGCATGCCCGTGTCGATCTTGAGATGGATTTTTACAGGTTTATTTTTTGGGATGATATTTCGCTGTATTGCTTTTTCAAGCAAATCAAGTACACGGAAGTTATATATTTCGGGTTCGAGATTGTAGGATATTAGCCCGTCAAGGCTTTCCTCATCAGGGTTCATCACCATGATCGGGGTTTTTATTCCTGCCTTTCGCAGTTCCACACCTTCATCGGCGTAAGCTACCGCGAGGTAATCTACTTTGTGGAATTGTAAAGCATTTGCTACTTCAAAACTTCCCATACCATAAGATCCTGCTTTTACCATCACCATAATTTTTGTGACGGGATCAATTTTTTGGCGGTAATAATTCAGGTTGTGGATGAGTGCGTTGAGGTTAATTTCAAGCACTGTTTCGTGTGCTTTTTGTTGAAGCGCCTGTCCTATCAATTCAAATTCAAAAATCCGGGCACCTTTAAGTAAAATGCCTTCGTTTTGAAAGTTGGTGAATGAAAATGCTTTAAGAAAATCCTCGGTTGAATCGAAAAATTCTTTATCCAAATTAAATTGTGCAGCTTGTTTACTTATGGCCGGGCCAATACCGATGAGGCGTTTTATATTTTTGCTCGCCAGCAGTTCGGCAATTTTCCCGTAAAGGTAAATATCACTTTTACCACTTTGCAGGATGTCCGACAATATCACGGCTTTGTTAAGCTGCTGGGTTTGCTGATTCAGAAAATCCAGGGCTATCGATAGCGAGTTGATGTCGGAGTTGTAACTATCGTTTATCACTGTGCAGTTGTTGATGCCTTCGATAAGTTCGAGCCGCATGGCAATGGGCGTTAGCAACAACATTCGCGAGGCGATAACACTGTTTTCATACCCCAGGAGTAGCATCAATGCCCAACAGTGAATGGCATTTTCAATGGAGGCTTTGTCGATAAAGCCAATTGTGATTTTAATTTCAGCCCCTTTATAAAGGCCTGTAATTTCGGTTTGGTGTTTTGGGTTTTGCAGGGTCTTAGTAATTCGAAGATCGGCTGCTTGTTGTCGACTCCAGGTAAATGCCTTAATGCTTTCCAGAACTTCCGAACGAATGATTACTTCCTGTATTTCTTTATAGTCGGGGCAATAAATAAGGGTATCGACTTTGGTGAACAGTTTGAGTTTTTCGCCAACTTTTTGCGTGCGGTTAATGAAATTTTCGCTGTGGGCTTCGCCAATATTTGTAAAAATTCCAATGCTTGGTTTAATAATCTTTTGAAGATTCAGCATTTCTTCGGGTTCGGAAATGCCGGCCTCGAAAATGGCAAGTTCGTAGTCCTTGTCCAGTTGCCATACCGATAAAGGAACACCAATTTGAGAGTTGTAACTTTTAGGGCTCCTTACTACTTTTCTATCCGGCGAAATTAATTGGTGCAACCACTCCTTGATAATAGTTTTCCCATTGCTTCCTGTAATCCCGATCACCGGAATGTTAAACTTTTTCCGATATCGGGCAACAAGCGCCTGAAGGGCATTTAGCGTATTGTTTACCAATATAAAATTGGCATCGGAAAAATCACTGAAATCCATGTTACCATTCGAAATTACAAAGCTCCTCACACCTTTTGCATACAGCTCACTGATGTATTTATGGCCATCATTACGTTTGCTTGTCAATGCAAAAAAAACAGTATTGTCGGCCTTAAACATTCTCCGGCTATCGATAAGGATATCATGAATGGGTGTGTCGTGAATGAGCTGTGGAATGAATTTCCCATCGGTAATTGATGCTATTTCAGAAATTGTAAATCGTTGTGAAAACATATATATTTTCGAATTGGCTGATAGCAAATAAATTTATTTGGTTATTGATTATAATAGACATTAAGCCAAAAATGTATACTGCTAACAAAAGTGTTTTAAGTAAGCTGCAATTTTTAGTTTTGTCTTTGCTGAATTTAAAAACGTCAATTTAAATCAATGTCCGCTTCCGTTGGGATGATTTTGATCGTTATCATCAGCATCTAACGGATTTGCGTTCATTTCGTCAAAGCTCATTCTGTTCATAAAAATATCACGTGCCATAAAGGTAGCTGCCCGCATCGAGCCCTCGCTGGCCATATCTTTACCAGCAATATCATAAGCTGTACCATGTGCCGGTGAAGTGCGTACAATAGGCAATCCCGCTGTGTAATTCACCCCGTTTTCGAACGACAAAGCTTTAAAGGGGATTAATCCCTGGTCGTGATACATGGCAAGCACACCATCGAATTTTTTATGTTGTCCGGCGGCAAAAAATCCATCGGCAGGGTAGGGGCCATAAACCATTATTCCATCATCAAAAGCCTTGTTGATGGTTGGGATAATAACTTCTTGTTCTTCTTTGCCGATGAGGCCATTATCGCTGGCATGAGGATTGAGTCCTAAAACTGCAATTTTTGGTTTTTGAATGGCAAAATCCCGGTGAAGGGAATCGTTCATGATATTGATCTTACTCAAGATCAACGATTCATTGATAGCATCCGGAACCTCTCGCAAAGGAATGTGCCCGGTAATAACTCCGATTCTGAAACTATCGCAGACCATCATCATCAAAAATTCTTTAACCTGATGTCGCTCGGCAAGAAATTCGGTGTGTCCGGGCCAATAAAAGTCTTTGGATTGAATATTTTTCTTGTTGATGGGAGCCGTAACAATGGCATCAATTTCATCGCGTTCGATTGACTCTACAGCGGCTTTCAAGGAGAGGTATGACATTTCGCCCGCGATTTCGGTTGAAACCCCCAAATCGAGTTTCACCTCACGGTCGTCAATGTTAATAATATTAGGACGCCTTGGGTTTGCAGTATCAACTCTTTTGATTAGGTTGAAATTAAAATCTTTGGCATTGATCGTTTTGCGATGATAGGAGGCAACCTTGGAAAGTCCAAATACTATTGGGGTGATAAATTCCATGATTCTCTTATCCATCAATGTTTTGATAATCACCTCATACCCGATTCCATTTACATCACCATGAGAAAATCCAATTCTTACCTGGTAGGTTTCATCTTTCTTTATGTCTTGTTCTTCCATTTTATCGCTATTTTTTGCAAATATAATTCAATTGGAACGACACGAAAGAAATTTTAATAAATTCAAAATCCCGGTACTTTAAGGCTAATTGTTTTATTGTTGATGGTTATGGTGAGTAAATAGATCCGGGCTGCATAGGGAGAAAGGTTTAAGGTGATCTTAGCATTGGTGGTGTTGTTTTCGTAAATAAGCCTGCCTGAAGTTGAAATCAGCCGGTAGCTTGCATTTTTATTGGAATCATTTTTAAAATATACAGTTGCTACCCTCGAAAGCATATCATATTTTACCGAATATCCTTCGGTATTCAATGGCACAAATTCGATAACAACAGGCGTTGAATACCCTTGTGTGCCCAGTTCAAGGCGATAGTAATTGTTTTGATTTGAAATGGGTTCAGGGTCAAGATAAACATAAGGTACATCCACATCAGGCGATCCGCAGATGCCATCAATTTCTCCGATGGTTTCAAAAAACTGTCCATCAACCGACCGTTGAATAAATATTCCTGAGCAGGTGTTACCACCAGAAATTACCCAGCTCAATCTTACCTGCTCATTCACTACATCGGCATTAAAATACCTGACGATAGGATGCGGTGTTTGGGCAAATTGAGGGCTTGTAAACAGTAAAACAAAAAAAATGAGCAGTTTAGTCTTCATGGCAGTTATCAGGTAAAAGAGTTTCTATACTGATAAACAAGACGAATGATAAAAGGTTGAAAATTTGTTGCGAATAGAAAGGTGACTAAAAAATAAATTTGATGGATTCCCATGCTGAATTATTGATGACTACAGTCAAAATATATAATCCATGATTATTTAGATTGGGCTGATATTGGATATTCTCACCCTGGTTTAAGCGGACAGTTGCCTGTTCAATTAATGATCCATTGATGTTGAAGATGGAAATTTCTGCATCAGCTTCATTTGGGAAATTCGATTTCATGATGATTGTTTGATTTGTGGCATTCCACGAAAGGCGAAGCGGCAAAACATTTTTCGAGTTGATTTCAAAGATACCAACATGGGGGTTATCTCCTTTAATATCCAGCACAATTCCTTCGATCACGGTCAGGTTGTAAGGGATGGTAGTGGGAGGCATGGTGTACCAACCGTTGGAATTTCCACCCCAGCCGAAATTAAAATGAAAATAATCATCGGTATTGTAACCATCAACTACAACATTATGCCCTACCTGGTTTGGTGGTGGAGATAATAAGCCAAGCTGTGCCGGCCAGCCGGTTTTAATGTTTTGGGCCAGGTTGGTTGCAAGAGCTGTATCACTGTCGTAAACCAGCCGCGAATCGGCAAAACCAAACCTTTGAAAAGCATCGGCGGCTTGCTCTATACCAAAGGTTCCCGAAATGGAAGAAGTATAAACTTGTTTTAGGGCTACTCCACAGGCAAAGGTGAGGGCTGAAATTTGTGGTGTTATTAGCGGCTTATGTCCGGCGTAGTTTTCCTGAACACTGTCGAGATAGAGATTCAGGGAGTCAAAGCAAGGAAATCCAAAATTCGACCAATCATCATCAATCCAGTATTGATTTCCTGAGCCATAGTTATGGTAATAATCATCACTATCCATCAACTTTGTTTCGTTGATTTCCATCAGGCAGTTCAATATCATCGACATGGCTGTCGCGGGGCAGCCTGCCAGGCTTCGTTGATGCGTGCTCCCATCGATGGGGCACATTTTATTGTAGGGAGAGCCCTGAGTCCAGTTTGTGAAAAGCCATCCTCCGGTGGGTGTTGTGCCTTCGGGAGGCCATTGCTCATAACGGTTTTTCGATTTGCAAGCCATCGAAAGCGCTTTCCACTCGTTGTGGATAACTTGCAGTTCTTTTCCATTAGATTGAGTATTTGTCAAACGACATTCAATATCACTTTTTATCAGGGTTTGGAAAATGTTGCCTTCCTCTCCCTGATTGTTCCATCCGCTTTCGAACGAATAGGCCAACACCGGCCTGAGTTTTTTTGAGGCAGAGATCAGGATAAATCCGTTTGGGGAAAGTTCTGTAATCCATGCCAATTGCAAGGTGTTGCTCTCAAAAGCGATGGGAGCATTGGTTTGATAATTTTTACCCTGGTATTCCAGAAAGTTTTTGCTAATGTTTTCGGCAAGGTTTCTATCAACTTCCTGCGAAAGGACAGTGATGCCCATAAGCATAAAAATGACGGAGAGTAGGAGTGTTCTTAGTTTCATAGCATTTTTGTTTTTGTTAGGAAAATAGGTTAACCCGGAAAATTCATAAATTTTCTACGACTAAGTAATACCAATCCCGAAGTTTCGGGAGGTTCACTTCGTTCCCCAAAAATGGGTATTTCTAAGTCGGGGTTTCCCGCATTGCAACCCATATGCCATCGCACTACCTGTTCCGACATATCGGAATTCATCTGTTTCGCTACGCTTTCAGATGAATAATGCGGGTTAATATGGTAAGGCAAATATACCGAAAAACTTTATGTGTTTCTTAATGCATTATTGGGTTTAGTCTAAAAACCCCAAACTACTGATTTTTAGTTCTTTTTACCCCAATCCGTCAGCTGACGGAAGAAGCACTAAAAATCAGTAGTTTGGGATAGTCCCCTTTAGGGGATTTAGGGGTTTTGAGGCTTTTTAGACTGGTCTCATTATTAATTTTTGAAGTTATTTTCCTTTCCTCAATAGTATGATTGCTTGATGCTAATCCTACAAAAAATCCCCACCGGACACTACCCGGCAGGGACAAGTCAAACGTTATGAAAAAAACTAAGCATTTTTAAGAAACAAATTATCTTGAATAAAAATATCAGATGTCAGATGTCCGATCTTTGATCTGTGATGTTCCCCGATATTTAACCTCGAATCTCTAACATCTAAAATCTGACATCTTACATCTAACCCCTAACCTCTAATCTCTAATTTCTCATCGCTCCCCTCTCCCCTCTCACATCTAACATAAATTCCATCAAGTCACACCGTGAATACTGCCGGGCGGTAGCACATAATTTCAAAAAACTGCTCCGATAATCTGAACAATTCACGGTGCGACTGATTTTCCTCACATCTAAAATCTTACATCATACATCTGATTTCTGATATCAAGGATTCCCGCCTGCCGCCTCCACCCGCAAAAGCAGATGGAGGATTGGGGCGGGTTTAGCCCGGAGGAGCTATTTTACAATGATAAGTTTTTTTGTGCCATATCGCTGGTCTGAGTTTATTTTCACAAAGTATGTACCCTGCTCCAATTTGGAAACATCGAGGCTTACAGTTTGCATTCCGGCACTTGTAATTCCAAATTGAAATTCCTCCACCACCTGGCCAAAAGCATTGAAGACATAGATATTTGCTGGTTCAATATTTTCCTTCGACCAACTAATGGTAATCATATCCCGGGTTGGATTGGGGAAAAGATTAAACATAAGATCCCCGGTATTTCTAATTGTTCCAATGCCCAGTTGTCCAATTTTCAAGGCTGAAACGCCATGACTGGTAAAAAAGCCCTGGTTGGGGAAAGTGGGATCGAATTCAATCAGCAGATCTTTTTCTTCACCTTTTTGGGTTTGGTATTGCCTTATCAGGATGGGTTCGCCATCAGTGAAGCCATCTTTTTCGGGGGTGAATGGATCATCTCCATAAACTGTTAGGCAAAGGTTTTTGTCGATGCCTTCTATTTGAATGATTCCAGAGCATTGCCCTTCAGCAGTGAAGGCTCCAAGAAAGTCACCCGGCTGTAATTCCATGTTTTTAATTACATCTCCAGCTATTAAAACCAGGTGTGTGGCTGGCGTGTGGTTTTGGATTTGCCAGCTTGAATTTTGAACGATCGTATTTTGAGCCCCCACACTTTGAAAGAGGGTAAAAACTAAAAATATCGTAAGATAACCTACCATTATAATTTTCGAAGTTTTCATATTAATTGTTTTTTTTGTGTTAGAATTTATTATTAGAAACTTTGACCGGTATTGCATCTTTTACACAACGTACCGATAAACCAATTGAACTCTGCATAATAGGGTCTCTGCCGATTCTACTATTCAGGTGGCTCATAGATCGGCTCCAATTGGTGTCGTCTTCATATTTCGATGAAGTCCAGAAGTATGCTGATTCCCCAAGCTCGCCCCAAATTATCCCAATGCCATAACTTCCCGGTAGTCCTGAAAATCCGCTTGAATTGGTAGCACCCGTATTTGGCTCAAGCCAATGATCGAAACCTGTTTCTTTTAAATTCCCCCCGGCATCAAAACCCCTGGGTATTGCAAACTGATCCCACTCAGGATCACCAACGCCATATTGTGAGTCCACTGATCCCTCCAGGTTTTTCCATTCATCGTCTGTAGCAACATGCCACCCGCCCGTTGGTGGACAGATTCCCTGCCCTCCTTCCAGGTTAGAATATTTCATCATTTCATCCCAGGAATATAAACCGCCGTAGGTTTCGCAATTTTGGGTATCCTCATCATAGCAATATTTTTCGATAATTTGATTGTTTGTTTGAATGGATGAGTTGGATACCATCGTTCCAATATTCAAATTTTCGGCCATCCAGCATTTATCGCCAATTGGCACGGTTTGGTAGCTTTGCCCATCGTGCTCATCAAACAACAGTTGGCCACATTGCCAGGCATCGGTGGTTGAAAAATGCCACACGAAGCTTTCGCTGGTATTATTTTGGGGGTCTTTTGCCACAATACGCCAGTAATAAGTTGTGTTCATATCCAGGCCGGTTACTAAATATGAATTTTCTGATAAGTTGCTTTCGGCTAATGGTGGATATTCCGCATCACCAAAGTAAATGCTATAACTAAGGCCTTCGCTTTCAGGATCGGAGCACTGCCAGGAGAGGGTTAAGCTTGTACTTTGGATTTCTGCACCATTATCTGGATTTGGAGTGTGAGGTTTGACCGGGGGAAAATTGGGGTTTTCCTCATCCTTAATGCACCGCACCGACAAGCCAATCGATGGAACCAGATATTCGCGATGTGATGTTTGTCGATCATAGTACATTCTGTGAGTAATCGCAACTGCAAAGTTCGGGTCAAAACTGGATGACCAGAATAATCCATCTTTTCCGATTCGTTTAAATTCAGAGCCATCATAGGATCGGCTTCCGCTGGCAAATGCCCTAAAACCAACCAGGTTTGTAGCCCCCATGTTTGGCTCAAGCCAATGATCAAAACCTTCCTCCTTGAGGTTTCCACATGCATCAATACCCCTAAACCCAAATCTGTCCCATTCCGGGTCACCAGGGTTGAACTGACTGTCGGCGTTGCCTTCAAGGATTTTCCATTCGCCGGTTGATGGGATGTGCCATCCGCCGGTTGGCGGGCAAATACCTTGTGTGCTTTCATCTTCTGAGTATTTCATTAATTCTTCCCATTGATACAAAGCACCATAAGTATTGCAGTTTTGTTCATCATCATTGTAACAATACTTTTCGGTAAGCTGGTTGTTGGTTTGATTAAGCGCTACGTCTATTCTAAGGCCTGTATTCAGGTTCTCGGCCATCCAGCACTGCCCGCCTATTTGTACCGTTTTGTAAAATTGGCCATCACGGCATTCCACAAGGGGTTGCCCACAAAGCCATTGATTTTCACAATCCGGAAAATCGATGGTTTCCGTTGCATTTTGTAAGGTGTAATATGCTTTGCCGGGTTTAAGGTGATGCAATGTGTTAATTTGGTATTCGGGCCAATATACCCCTGGCCCGGCCACTTCCTTAACTATTACCAGGCTTTGGTTATTTTGGAAAAGCTCTTCGATGTCCACCATGCATGAAGTAAGTACCGGTATAATCGACCAGCCGGCTCCTTTTGTTAGATTGGCACCTTCATGGCTAAAACCGCTGAAAGTAAGCGCGAAGGGTTCGGAAGCCTTTATCTGGTAGCCTGATTGATAATTAAAGATTCCGAGGGTATTGATGTTTTGGCCGGGATAAAAAATACCACTAAAATTGGACAGTACTTCCAGCTTGTCGAGGTAAGGCTCAAACAGGTTGTCAATATTACCATCCGGAGCTTGTATATAGCTTGAGATTCCACTCCAGCCTCCCGGTACTTCAATGGCTTGCCCAACAAAATACAAATTCATATAATCCTCTACCACAAAAGTACAGGGATTAATGGGTTCGGCTATCATGACAATATTAATCATGCCCTGGAAATAATCGACTAGGGGAGATGGTGTGTATGTTGGATTAAGTTGGGTGTAGTTATCAAAATAGCCCCCACAATTTGTGCAATTCCAATAAATAGCTTGATAGTCTTCAGCCCAGGCCTCATCAAAGGTGTAGGTTTCTCCATGCCAAATGGTGGCATCCCGCCCGGCATAGATTGTCGGCGTGCGCTGAATGTAGAGGTCAATACAATCTGTTATATTTTCGTAGGGTTCCCAGGCATAAGCGGTAAGGCATAATTGGGCAAAGCCGTTTTCGATATCGCCCGGTCCCGGGGTGTAGCTTACATTTTCAAAATTATCATCGGCAAGCAGCTCGCCATCTCCCTGGATATCCCATTGATAAGATGCATAATTCTCAATAATGATATCATCAAGGTAAACAGTTTCATCGCTACAAATTAAAAAATCGTTACCCAGATAAACTTCAGGAGGGGCAGAGAAATACAATTCCATAAAATCCTCGGCAGCAGTAACACATGGATTGATGGGTTCGGCCCACATGCCAATGGTAATCATTCCCTGGAGATAATCAATTGGTGAGGGGTAATAAGTTGGGTGAAGAAGATATTCGTTAATAAAAATACCGGCACCATTTAATGAAAACCATTGTATTGATGAATAATTCTCAGCCCAGGCCTCATCAAAGGTGTAGGATTCTTCCCCGCAAATAGTGGCATCCGGGCCTACATAGTTTGTTGGCGGTGGCTGAATATTGATGCTTATGCAATCTGTGGCATTTTCGCAGCCTTCGTTTGCAATGGCTGTAAGGCACAGTTGGGCAAAGCCATTTTGGATGTCGCCCGAACCAGGCGTGTAACTTACATTATCGAAATTATCATCGGCAAGCAGCTCACCATCTCCCTGGATATCCCATTGATAAGATGCGTAATTCTCAATAATGATATCATCAAGGTAAACAGTTTCATCGCTACAAATTAAAAAATCGTTACCCAGATAAACTTCAGGAGGGGCAGAGAAATACAATTCCATAAAATCCTCGGCAGCAGTAACACATGGATTGATGGGTTCGGCCCACATGCCAATGGTAATCATTCCCTGGAGATAATCAATTGGTGAGGGGTAATAAGTTGGGTGAAGAAGATATTCGTTAATAAAAATACCGGCACCATTTAATGAAAACCATTGTATTGATGAATAATTCTCAGCCCAGGCCTCATCAAAGGTGTAGGATTCTTCCCCGCAAATAGTGGCATCCTGGCCAGCATAATTTGTCGGTGGTGGTTGAATGTAAAGGTTTATACATGCTGTTGCATCCTCGCAGGGTTCATAAGCATAAGCTGTAAGGCACAGTTGAGCAAAGCCATTTTCGATATCACCCGGTCCCGGGGTGTAGCTTACATTTTCAAAATTATCATCGGCAAGCAGCTCGCCATCTCCCTGGATATCCCATTGATAAGATGCATAATTCTCAATAATGATATCATCAAGGTAAACAGTTTCATCGCTACAAATTAAAAAATCGTTACCCAGATAAACTTCAGGAGGGGCAGAGAAATACAATTCCATAAAATCCTCGGCAGCAGTAACACATGGATTGATGGGTTCGGCCCACATGCCAATGGTAATCATTCCCTGGAGATAATCAATTGGTGAGGGGTAATAAGTTGGGTGAAGAAGATATTCGTTAATAAAAATACCGGCACCATTCCATGTAAACCATTGTATTGATGAATAATTTTCAGCCCAGGCCATATCAAAGGTGTAGGTTTCTCCCTCGCAAATAGTGGCATCCGGGCCAGCATAATTTGTCGGTGGTGGTTGAATGTTGAGGTTTATGCATGCTGTTGCATTTTCGCAGGGTTCATAAGCATAAGCTGTAAGGCACAGTTGGGCAAAACCGTTTGTGATATCACCCGGTCCCGGGGTGTAGCTTACATTTTCAAAATTATCATCGGCAACCAGCTCGCCGTCTCCCTGGATATCCCATTGATAAGATGCGTAATTCTCAATAATGATATCATCAAGGTAAACAGTTTCATCGCTACAAATTAAAAAATCGTTACCCAGATAAACTTCAGGAGGGGCAGAGAAATACAATTCCATAAAATCCTCGGCAGCAGTAACACATGGATTGATGGGTTCGGCCCACATGCCAATGGTAATCATTCCCTGGAGATAATCAATTGGTGAGGGGTAATAAGTTGGGTGAAGAATACTTTCATTATCAAAGTCTCCTAAACCATTTAAAATATACCATTGTATATATGAGTAGTTCTCTGCCCAGGCCATATCAAATGTATAGACTTCTCCCTCGCAAATAGTGGCATCCGGGCCTACGTAGTTTGTAGGGCTTTTCTGGAATGTTATTTCCATGCAATCCTCATTATCCAAACATGGTGGAGATGCATAGGCTTCGAGGCACAGAATTGCATAGCCGTTATCCATATCCATTGGTCCCAAGGTATAAGTTGCATTTAGTAATGTTGCATCATCAAACATTCCATCGCCTTCTGTTGCCCACATAATAGACGTAGCGTTCACTGCTGAGCCATTCAGTTCAACTGAGGTTTCATCGCAAACAGCAATGTTTTCTCCGGCATCAGCAAGAGCATCTTCACAGGAACAATCGTTTGGGAAAGTGAAGCCGTTATTTTGGGGACTATGTTCAAACCATTCCCAGCCACCACGGTTTATCAGGCAATTTACCACATCACAGGATTCCTGTCCGAAATAGCAATATTCAATAGACAAATAATTGAGGTTTATTAGTTGGGTACACAATTTCATGTCTAATGGCCCGGTAAAATCGTTCCAGCCAACACTAAGGCAAGTCAATTGTGTCATACTGTATAATTCTTCGGGCAGAGTCCCTGAAAAGTTATTACCAGCAATATCAAAAAGCCAAAGGTTAGGCAGGTTACCAATGTTTTCCGATATTTCACCCTCTAAGAAATTACCACTAATCTGAATTAATTCCAGATTTGTTAATCCCCAAAGTGGGTCAGGGATTGTTCCGGTAAATTGGTTAGCTATCAGGTAAAGATATCGAAGTTCATTCAAATTCCCAATTAGATGAGGGATCGAACCTGAAAAATTGTTCTGCCCAAGATCAAGCGTCCACAAATTTTGAAGATTCCAAAGTTGTGGAGGGATTGAGCCAGACAGCTGGTTACCTCTGAAGTTTAGATAGGTCAACATGGATAAATTGCCAATATCGGAGGGTAATACACCTAAAAGGTTATTAAATTTGATTTTGATGCCAGTGACTCTACCATCAGTAATCGTAATTCCAAACCAATTTTCAACAGGAGTGATTAACCAGTTGGAATTATTAATCCAGTTGGGTCCATCGGTAGCATTGTACAAGGCTACCAAAGCCAGCGAATCGGTTTGTAAAGAATAAACCATTCCTTCGTAGCCGGGTTGCTGAAAGCCCTGGGTGAGGAAGTTGGTGCCAACAGGGTATGTTTCACATACCGGTTCGCCCAGGGTCCAGTTTAAGGAAAATGAGGGTTGGGTGAATTCATCTGCGGCATTTGTTACAACATGCTGAGCTTTTACAAATACTGACGTAACGACCATTAAGGCTATAAAATGTATTAATTTTTTCATATCTGTACAATTAATGTTTTACGGTAAATCATAAACTTACTTCTCTAATTCAAGATTTTTTACCCTGTCTTTCAGGTTTTGAATTTCGATGGTTTGTTCTTCAATCATCTTTTGCTGTTCCTGGATGGCTTTAACTAGGGGAACTACAAACTCGGCATAGCGAAGGCCATATAAATCATTCTCATTGGCCGGTGCATCTATACCGCTAAAATCATAACCAATTTCATGTGCAATATCTTCAACTTCCTGTGCGATAAATCCTGTTTGTATCATCAATTTTTTCTTATCACTACCTTCTTTATACTTTTCATTCTGACTGTCTGGATTTTGAATTCCAAGATAACGATCAATCCCCTCAATATCTAGCT
Organism: uncultured Lentimicrobiaceae bacterium; assembly: GCA_964593705.1. Classification (GTDB taxonomy): domain Bacteria; phylum Bacteroidota; class Bacteroidia; order Bacteroidales; family 4484-276; genus SABY01. The sequence goes on from CAZQIV010000009.1 coordinate 20,646, forward strand.
GATATGTAACCGGCCTCAATTTATTAATAAAATCCAGCCCGGGTACATTTTCATTGGCATTGACCTTAAACCTTTCATCGGATATATTTGTCCAGGAAGCATAACCGCCTATACTATTCACATACGAATTGCCAATCCTAACCTGACTACTTGCTGAAACAATAGATTGACGTCCAATTGCTGTGGAGTTAAAGAATTGAGGTCCTGATTCAATTCTTTGTGAAGATGAACCTATAAAAGTACAGAAAAAATCACCTGCTGAATTTATTCCGGCTGAGTGACCTATTGCTGTATTATCATATCCTATCCAATTCTCAAAAAATGCCTTATAGCCAACACATGTATTTTTGTCACTAGAATGTTCCCCACCATCACCAGCAGTCCACATTGCCTTATAACCAATTGCTACATTCTGTGTAGACAAACTATTATTATAAAGTGTCTCTGACCCTATAGCTATATTTTCATTTTCAGAAAGATCATCATTTAATCCCGCGTCTTTTCCAATAAATATTGAGTTGCCAATCCCCGATTGACTAATCCTTCCTGCAACTTCAAGCATGGATTGAGGATTTGATGTGCCAATACCAACCTTTCCGTCACTGGTTATCGTAAATTTATTTGCACCATTATACAAAACGCTTAATTTGTTGGCATCACTGGCATCATTGTAAAAGCCCCAGTAATTATCATTCGCCCAGATACCGTCAGTTGATGTTCTGAGGGTTAAAAATGCATCCGTGCCGGGCTCTGATGTACGTATGGTTAAATCACACCACTCAGGTGCTTCTATTTGTGCGTTACCACCATATACATGAAACATGCGCGAAGGAGTTGATGTGCCAATCCCAACTTTTCCATCCTGATCGATATACATCCTTTTGGCCCCATTTACCCCGAAATAGAGTTTTTTACCAATGCCACCTATAAATGGTGAAGTTGAATTATCACCACTGGTATTGTCGCGCAGCCACATATTTACTTCCGGGTCACCCGATTGAAGGGTGAGTAAGCCATTTTCGCTAGGATGGTAAATATGTAGCTCATCTGTAGGACTGCTTGTTCCAATACCAACTTTCCCATCATCCTGTACCCTCAGCAATTCTTCATCCCCATTATGAACAACACGAAACACTTTCCCGCTTAAATTATCGTTGTCGTCAATGCTGATCTCAGCATTTCCAAACGAAACAAGGGCAAGTGTATCATCGCTTGAATAGAGGTTACCCACCTTTAGTCTACCGTCACTATTTAATCTTACAGTGAAACGGGTTGCTCCGTGAACATCTAGTTTGCTTCCTGGATTGTTGGTCCCTATGCCTAAGTTCCCATCGCTGGTGATGGCTAGTTTTGTGGAGTTATTATGCCGGATATTAAATTTATTTCCTTCACTGTCATCGTTTCGAATATCCCAAATATCATCATCAGCATGTAACTCTAGTACTGGATCTCCTTCCCCGAGAGATTTGATCATAAAATAGCTCCACAATGTATCTTCAAAAGTAAAATTCTGACCCCTAACATGGAACTTTGTAGCGGGGGAGTCTGTCCCAATCCCTACATTTCCATCATTAAAGTATATATTATCACCTGTTGCCTGCCAGGCTGAACTACCCCCGCTGTTCTTGGCATACAAAGCATAAGGCACTGCCATCAACTGGCTGGTGCCGGCAAGCAGGTAGTTGGTGCCCCCGTTGATATCGAAACTGATTTCGAGAAAATAATCATCAGCTCCCCAGTCGATCGTTGCAAAATCACCGGAAACAACTGAGCCGTTCCCGATTTCAAGATTTGCGAGACCAAACTGGTTGGTGGCGGTTGTGTGGGTTTCGGTGTAAATGTTTGTACCCGCAGGATTTCCTTGCAGGATGCTCAACTGAAACGAGACAGATTGGTTGGCAATGATTTCGCCACCTCCATCTCTTACTATGGTTTGGTATTTAAAAGTTGTGGGCTGGCCATAAGTAGCCGCCATCATAAAAAATACTGAAATCGTAAAAATTAATTTTTTCATAACTCCTCCATTGTTTATTAGTTAATCGTTCATTGTTAATCGTTCATTGTGCCGAAGCGGAGCTTCGAGCATGCACGGGCAAAGCCCGGCATTATTCGTTAATCGTTAATTGTTAATCGTTAATTGTTATCCGTTATTTGTTAATCGTTAATCGTTAATTGTAATTCGTTAATCGTTGAGCGAAGCTGCCTGCCCCGACCCTTCGGGGAAATCCCGCCTTGGCGGGGTTAATCGTAATACTGAAGTTAAAAAAATTATCAGAACTCAGATGTGTGATGCCCGCCTTGCCGGCGAGGCAGGTTTGATCTGTGATGTTTCCACCACATCGTACATCAAAAATATCAGATAGTCTGCTCCGATTCTTCGGAGTCCGATGTTTGATCTATGATGTTCACCGACATCTAACCTCTAACCTCTAACCTCTAACCTCTAACCTCTAACCTCTAACCTCTAA
>CAZQIV010000009.1:23202-82186 GCA_964593705.1 uncultured Lentimicrobiaceae bacterium
ACCTCTAACCTCTAACCTCTAACCTCTAACCTCTAACCTCTAACCTCTAACCTCAAAATTCTTACATCAAAGAACGTCCTCTTTTACCCGCCACGCCTTGTATCCTCCGTATATTGCACCGGCCATCAGTAGCAGCAGTGTGCCGTTGCCGAGTGGGGCACCGCCACCGGGCGGCTGATTACCAGTTTGTCCGTGCTCGCCGGGGGGCGGTGGCGGGTCGCCGTTTTGGCCAAAAACAAAAGCCGGATTATAGCATACAAATACTGCCCAAAGGAGGATCAGCGAAGCGATATGTTTGAAGCTTGTTTTCATTTTTTAAATCTTTTTTAATGATTATTTAAAAATGCTTGAAAGCAAAAGAATCAGTGGATTAAGATTTTTTTGCTGAAACTTTGCTGTCCGCTACTTAATCGCACGAGGTAAAACCCCGATGGTACATTCAGGCATAGGTGTGTTTCGCCGTCCAGCCATAAGCTTTTGCCATACACCTGCTGGCCGGTGAGGTTATAAACTGCAATGTTGACGTTTTGCGGTTTGCCGGTTTCAACAATCAGGGTGTTGCCTTGTGTATTCATGTTAATGGAGGCTTCGTCCGAGGCTTGCCCGATGCCTGTGGTTTTGATAAATTGTATGCTGAACCTTTGGCTGGTTTCATCCTGAACAGCCTGAAAAACATATTCGTTTATTTCTTTAAGATTGATTTGTCCACCGGTTTCGGCATCATACAGATAAAGATCGGTTTCGCCGTCGAAGCTGTTGGCATTATCGGCACTGATGGTAAATTCGCCATCGAAAAATGATTTATAACCAAGTTGCACCGTGGTTTCCCCGGTGATTTCAGGAATCCTGTTTGTCGAAAGTATTTCGTTTTCGGCGGAGTAGGAAAAGAATTGGGGTGCATTGTACATACCTCCAAAAAACGTCATGTCGAATTTTTGGTCATATTCTGGCGTAGCGCTATCCATCGCCTGTATCCAGGTTTCGGCATAATAACCACTGCCAGCAAGCCGCAGGGTAAGCAAATCGGGCTTTTGGCTTTTATAATAAGGCGTAGCATCGTGAACCCTGGCTTCGGCAGGTATAGTAATGCTGTTGTCGGCATCTTCGCTTACCTGGACAAAGAAACCCTAGTTGGCAGGAATATATTCATTGGCACCATCTTGTATAATGTCGGTGTAGGTGCCTCCCTGGTTCAATATTTTGGCACCGCTACTTACATCGTTCAAATCCCAATTGTCTTCGTCCCAAAGCAGGGCACTTTGAAAGGGATTGCCCAGCAGGTGCCAGCCATCGCCCATGCCGATAGTTTTAACCAGGTCGATGTGTGTTACATCCGTACAATGAAATATTCCTTCAAAATCTCTGCTTGCATCATCCTGGTAAGCCACAAGATAGCCTTTCCCGATCATAAAATGCGTGATGTTGTTGGCAGCATCTTTATAATTGAGCCATTGGTAATTTTCTTCATCCCAGGCATACATATCATCATAGATGCCCGGTTCAAAATCCGAACCAGCAATTTCAAAGCTTTCTACCGGTGAAGCCAGCAAATGCCAGCCTCCTGCTCCTTTGGATTCGTACCCGGGGATATATCTTTGCATGGTACCTTCCAACCCTGCCGAGTTGTGGATAAGCGATGCGGTGCCACTTTGGTTCGACCCGATTACAAAGCCTGAAGCACCTGCCTGATTGTTGAACGTGCCCTCCACATCAAGATTGACTGATGGTGAAATGGTGAGGCTGGTGCCCGGTTCGATGCTAAGGTCAACAACCGTTTGGTTTTGATTGATAGCAGGATAATTTGCCAATCCCTCCGGAATATAAACACTTGAACCTAATGGCGGAACTATATTGTCGAGCCAGTTGTCGGCTTCGTTCCAATCGGTGCTGATTGCTCCGGTCCATTTTGGACAGCCTTCGCTGATAAAGCCCTGCCAGCTTAAAAAGGGATATTGGTTGTTGTGGCTCGAATTGACACCCCAGATATACTCTTCACCATTATCGGTTTCGCACTGAAAGTCCCAGCCTGCGTTGATAAAAGTTGCTCTTGATTGCATTTCTGCGGTTGAAATGCCGCTTACGTCATAAAAGCCATCTCCCCCGCCAGGATCATTTTCGCAGCCTACAGTTTCGTTATTGTAAAATGAATTCGAAACAATAGCTTCTTCTTCCTCATAAGTTTCTTCATCAAAGTAATAATAATTCCATCCGGCAAATGCCCCGACAAAATTCTCTCCGCTAACCGAACCTAAGGAATAACAGTTTATGATTTCACAATTATACATATCCTCATATTCTTCCCAGAATACACCATTTACACCAACAAAACCACCTACATAATTTTGCCCACTTACATCTCCTTTGCACCATGAGTCGTGAATTGATCTTCTATTCCATCCAACAAAACCCCCAACATAATCGGAGTAATCATTATCAATAACATTACCGGTTGAGAAAGATTTATTAATATAACCTTCATTATACCCAACAAAGCCTCCTATACTTCCATAACCACTTATGATGCCTGTCGCATAGCATTCAGAGATTTCATTCTCGAACATATTAATACCCACCAGACCGCCCAATTCACTATAACCAGTAACTGAGCAGGATGATCCGGATTGAACAATTTTACCCCCTGCCCCTCCGGTGAGTCCTCCGCAATCATTATCACCTATTACAGTTCCCTCGGTAAAGCAGTTGATTATTTCTCCAGAACTCAATCCAACAAGACCTCCAACATTATCATGTCCTTTTACATACAGGCTTTTTATACTTAGGTTTGATATTTTCCCATAATAATTGGTAAAGCCAAACAGTCCCATATAATCTTCGTTTTGATTGTTAATAAACAGACCAGTGATTTTTTTACCCTGACCATTATAGATTCCTGAAAAAGATTCCGTTTGCCAGGAATTATAATTTCCAATAGGAGTCCAGCCTTTACAATTGTTCCATTGGTTTATTTCCGGTGGAAATGTAATATGCGCAGTTTGTATGTAATGTTTGTCCCAGCGGTCAACACTTTGGCTAACCCAGTAAAGATTTTGCCAGGTAGCAATTTGATAAGGATTAATCGTGCTGCCATTACCAACCGCAGGGGCAATGGCGGTTTGTGAATTAACTGCTGTGATCCAAAACAGAACAGCAAAAAGAATTGTAAATGTCTTCATAGTTTTTTTCGATTATTTGATGAACAATAAATTATGTTTATGCTGATAAAATTACAACATCGCAAAGGCAAAATGTTGACAGATGTGTGAACGCCGGGGATAAATTTGTGAACGCCGGGGATAAATGTATGAACGCATGAAAAAATTGTTATTTATCATTCGTTATTTGTTGTTCGTCAATCTGACATCAAAAAATATAGGATAGCCTGCTCCGACCCTTTGGAGGCCGAATGCCTGCCCCGTTTTTTCGGGGTATGATGCCCGCCTTGTCGGCGAGGCAGGTTTGATCTTTGATTTTCACTCCACATCTAAAATCTAAAATCTTACATTTGATTTCTGACATCAATAAAATATCAGATAGCCTGCTCCGATTCTTCGGAGTCCGATGTATGATGTTTGATATTTCCCCACATCTTAAATCTGACATCTTACATCATATATCAAAAAATATTAGTTGTCCGATGTATGATCTTTGATCTGTGATATTCACTCCACATCTAATATCTGATTTCTCCTATCTCACTGCCGGGCTTTGCCCGTGCATCCTCGAAAAATTACGAAAATTGAAAATTTTCTATTTTTCGGGACTCTCACCTCTCGCTTCCCGCCCGCCGCCTCCACCCGCGAAAGCAGATGGAGGGTCTTGGAACGGGTTTAGCCTGGAGAAGTGTAGGCTATTTTATTACCACAATCTTCTCGAAAGTGGTGGTGTTGCCAAAGGTTAGTTTGCAGAAATAGATGCCTGCAGCAAGATTGTTGGTGTGGAGGATATATCTGCAATTTCCCGTATCAAAATACCCATCAGTTATTTTTAAAATTTCGCAGCCCTTGTTGTTGAGCAGGCTGAGTTCGGCATTCCCGGGTGTATCCATGTGCCAGGTTATAGCTGCCGATGTTGTAACCGGATTGGGTTTAATGTTAAGAATGCCCAGTGCTGACAGGGTATTTATGCCTGTGCTGTTTTTCAACGCGGTAACTTTCGAGATTCCCCATTCGCTAAAATGGTCGGTGAGGCCAATATCTGTATCAAATTTGGCTGCCAGCCTGGTAAATTCAAGCGTTTGTACATCGAGGCAGGAGAGGTAGATTTTTTCATCGGCAACAAAACCATCTACATCTTCGGTAGTGGGATCATCTCCGTTGGCAATCAGAATCAATGGCAAAGTATTGTCGGCGAGTTTGGTGGTGCTTAGGGTTTTCCCGTTTTCATTTTCAACTGCAAAAATACTCCCGTTGTTGAAATCGACCAAGGCATCGGGCGAAATAGCCACAACATGATATATGCCGGTATTATTGGTAATGTCGGGTTGGTTGGTTTGTTGTGAATTTGGGAGTGATGATTTTTTGCCGGGAATTCCAAAATCAACTGTTCCATTTGCTGACATGCCAACCAGATATCCATTCCCGGGTAAAAGCTCGGTAAGTGTATATAATTCGCCTTGTGGCCAATAAACCAGCATGTTGCTAATGTCGAAAACATAGTGCAGGTTCTCGTTCCCGATTTGATTAAAAATGGCGGCGGCTTCAACGGGTTCGTTAGATAATACAGGCATGTAATTAATGCCCTGTGAAAGTTCTACGGTTTTGTCCTGGTACATCACACCCGAAATATCCATATTGAAATTTTCGGCAGCTTTGATTTTCATGGCTTGTTTTGTCCACCAGTATTTCATGGTGTTGATGTTTTGGCCGGGCCAGTATATGCCATTTGAGTTAAGGGCAAATATTACCTGTTCGTTGCCGGATGGTATTTCAAATATTTCGTCAAGCATCGGATTGGCCGGCATGAGGTAGGATGAAATCAAACTCCAGCCCTGCTCAATTTCGAGTGTTTGGGTGGCGGTGTTTTCCTTCCAAACGCCGTTAATAAAGCGTAGAGCCTCGGCCAGCGGTTCGGCAATATCAAAATGACCGCCGTTGTAAACAAAAAATTCATAGTCCCAGCCATATTTATCCAGGGTGTCTTTGAAGGCGGCGGCTGTAGGATAGGGCGAAACATTATCCGCAATTCCCTGCCCAAACCAGTATTTGGTGTTGGCGGGCTGCACGGCATCGGGGATCATCAGGGCAATATCATCCTGCAAGTATTGCGCTAATACAGCAGACACCATGTTGCCATCGGCATCCAGCGGAACATCTACAAAAAACGGCGGGTTGGCCATATTGGGGCAATAGGCTCCGAGCAATGTAAACCAAAGTGCCGAAAGCTGACCGTTTGCCGGGCTGTAGTTGTAAGGTGGTGCTCCGCCGCTTTCGGCAAGGATGACACCTGTCATCAGGGTATTTGTCATATTCAGGTGCTTATAGCCGCCAATGTCGGTAACTGCTGCAAACAGCTCCGGGTAGCGAATCGACATACTCCATCCGGCATGGGCACCCATGGAATGCCCAAGGTGGAAACGGTATTCCTGGCCGGGCAGCGCCCTGTAATTATTTTCGATATATCCGATCAGGTCATTGCGGATCATATCTTCATAATTCCCGTACAGCGGCGAATTGTACCAGCAACTGCCGAGGTATGGCGGCGACCAGCCATTGGGTTTTACGATGATAAAGGGATCAATTTCTCCATCGGCCACCATTTGGTTGAGGGCGGGCAAAAACCACTCGTACTCGTTTTCGTTGCTAAATGCTTTGTGCAAAAGATATATTACCGGATAATGCTGATCGGGATTTTGCATGTAAGTCGGCGGCAGCCACACATCCACCATTTCTATTTGTCCCAGCGCATCGCTATAAAACTGGTCGTTTACAATGGCATATTCTCCCGCTTCGTTGTCGGGATTGAAAGGCAGCGTAATCTTGGCCGTAACAGCGTGGGGGTCGGCGATATGGGTGTCGTGGCAGGTTTCTTCGCCCAGGATGGTGTGCATGTTGGCCAGGGTAGCATCGCCGGTAAGGTATTCGTACAGCACTTCTTCTTCGTCGGGGTGCATCATCCGGTCGAACTCATCGGCGATAAGGGTGAGTTGTACCCCATGCTGTGCTTTGAATATTCCGGCATTGGCGCTTATTCTTGCCCTGTACGGATATGGCAGCCCCGCCGGTATTGGCATTCCGTTAACCTGCAACAGCATGGGGGCAGGTTCTATTCCAACATAGTCGAGTGCTGTGGCCTGAGCCGGGGTAGGTGCTCCCGGAACCGCGTTGGGAGGGAAATAGCAGCAGGTATTTGTAAATAGCGAAAAAACCCATGCTGTAGGCGGCATATTGAGGATGCTACCGTAGCCCGGAACGAAAAACTCGGCATAAGCCAATAATCCTTGCGCAAGCGGGCTACCAATAAACGACCAGTCCACAGGAGTCGGAATGGCGGGGGCGAGCAGGATGCAATTGTTTATGCCAAACTGCTCTTTGAGGTTGATACCCTGTTTTACAAGGGTATCCTGCAGCTTAAGTGTCAAAAGGCCACCGAGGCTGTGCCCCATGATGGTGCGGGGATAGATGTCCATTTCGTTGAGATGACCGATCACTGCAAAGAAAATGTCGAGGTAATGCTCAACGTAAAGTTGATCGTACACAAAGCCTCCCCCTTCCGGAATACCACTCAGGCCCTTGCCGGGCGAGTCGATGGCGAAGAATTCGTTGATTTCCATCGTTGGATCGGTGTTTTCGAACAATGCTTCGGCCAATGGCTTCATGCAGTTGGCGGTGTGTGCCATACCTTCGATGGCAATGATCTTGCCGGTGTTGGCCTGGCTTTGGGCGTTCTCGTTCACATACACATTCACGTTGATGTCGATGGTAACGCCGGGAAGGAATTCGATGTCCTCGATTATGATGTTATAATCCTGAGAGGGTTGTGCCGATGCTGCAAAAGTGAAGCAGCAAACGCAAGCAATTGCAATTAATTTGAATAAAGTTTTCATAATGTATTTTTTGTTTTAGATGAATGAATGAATTGCCACAGGCTTCAGCCTGTGGATTGAAATAATGAATTTTAATATTTGGGCTTTTGCCGAAGGCATCGGGAAGCCCTTAAATAAATCAAAGAACTTGTCCAAACTCTGACACCTGGTTTCTAAACTCTGACAGGGTTTAAAACCCTGTCAGAGTTCAGGATTAACGGGCTAAAGCCCGGGGTTTCTTGCGGTTTCCGGATTACCCCCACGCTAAAGCGGTGGGGTAATTCAAAAACTTACTGTTGGGTTAGTATTTGATTTACCACAGGCTTCAGCCTGTGGATAAAAGCAGGAATAATAATTTCCGGGCTTTTGCCGAAGGCATCGGGAAGCCCTTTAATAAATCTGATAATTTCAAAGAACTTTTCTAAATACTGTTGGTCTGTTTCTAACTCTGACAGGGTTCAAAACCCTGTCAGAGTTATAAGCTGGTGGGCTAAAGCCCGGGGCTATAGTTTAGGAATTATTGTTTCACAATTTTCTGAGTAAATACCTGCTCATCTACTTTCGTGCGGCAGAAATAAATCCCACCGGGGAGGGTTGCGCTGTTCCAGTTCAGTTGATGGTTACCGGCCGGCAGGGATTTATTGTTTACAACGCCTACTTTTTCACCCACAACATTATACACTTCAATCTCGACCAAAGATGTATTTTGCAGCTTGACGCTGATGGTGAGATTGTAAGTGAATGGGTTGGGATACATTTGAATACCATTGTTCAATAGCGGGTTTGGTGTATTGATTCCAACAGGAAGCGGACATTCATAAGCACCAATATCTATCCTGCCAAATAGTATTCTGGTTGAATCACCCAAACAAGTCACGGGCAGATATTGTGGGTAATACCATGCAGAGGTGTCGGGTGTGCCCGCATTGAAACTGGGTGATGCAGGATTTTCGATGGAATAGGGATGATCTTCGTTTCCACTAAAAAGAGGATCGGATTCTTTGTTTGCAAAATAATCCCCGTTAATTGGATTACCTCCAAATCCAGCCTGGCCGCCTTCTATGTCGCAATAGTAAAAGTCGGGGGCGCTATAAAGCGTTGACGAAAAAACCTGGTTTCCTGAAGCGGTGGCTTCATTTCCCCAAAGAATGGTGTTGATGATTTCAGGATTTGAGGCCCAAAAAAAGTGAACAGCACCACCCTGGATTGCGGTATTTTCTACAAAGGTGTTGTTGATGAGAATACCGTTTCCATGGTCATAAAATGATATTGCACCACCGTTGTTGGCATGATTATCATAAAAAAGACAATTGGAAATAATCGGGGCAGAATATTTATAACATAGTATGGCGCCACCGAATTCAGCAGAGTTGTCATAGAAAATACATTTTTCGATGGTGATGTTGCTGTTTTCAAAGGCGAAAGCTCCTCCACTCGGCGGGTAGCCGCCGTCTATATCAGCCTTATTATGCCTGAATGTTGAATTGGATATGATAAGATTATCGTAGTTGTCTATAAGAAATATCCCACCACTATTATGTTTTTCGATTGTACCCTGTGCATACCCATATTCAAAAATACAATGGTCGAAAATTGATGTGTCGGTTTCAGCAATGAATGCACCATCGTAAGCAAAACCATCCCACCACAGATTTGGGTTTGAGCGTGTAAAAATGATGTTTTCCTCCGCCGTTCCTTCAGCCTTCACACAACCTTCCACATTTATAACATAAGGCCCGCGCACGGCAACTTTTACCCCGGGTTCGATGGTGAGGGTTTCGCCATTTTCAATTGTCAGATGTCCATCTACATAAATGGGTGAATCTTCGGCAGACCAGGTGCCGCTTACCGGGCCTTCGGGGACGAAGGTGGCCTTGGCATGGATGCCAACGATTGATCCTTCGCTTATTTCATAAAATGCTCCATCCCTACCATTACCGTTAAAAAGACTTACATAATGTATTTCATCTGTAACTGTTTTTAAAAAATGAGATCCCAAATCCTTCAGGAATGATTGAGCTACAAATTGCGCTTCGGGTGAGGCATTCTCCGAAATATCATAAACCTTCCCGATAGAACTGCTACTCCTCCAATAGCTCGGCATCGAAACCAGCTTACTGGTATCCCCAAGCACATTTAAAATAGGCTCCCCTTCCAGTTCAATGGTGATTACATTGTTGTAGTAGTTACACCAACCGGAACCCCAGTCTTCGCCCTCAACATCGGGCCCGAGGCTGTTCAGACCAAGTTTTAGTTTAAGATCACCGATTTCAAATCCGCGGTATTGCAGTTGAAGCATAGTATTAAGAAATCCTGTTGAGCCATCAAGAAAGTGCCCAAGGCAGGCATCGGGATCAGGGTCGATGCCATCGTAATCCAGGGAGGCCACGTAATAAAGTTGTGTGCCATGTCCATTTCCTGCTGGTTCCAATCCGCTGCCATCGGCATCCCAGCCGGCAAAGCCTTCGTGGTCGGCATTTAAACCCTGATAGGGAACGGAAGGATTCCCGGCAGTAAGCATGCCATTAAACAGGTTAAATGCATATCCCGACCGATCATTACCTGAGATAGCTTGAGCAGCCACCATCTCACTATAAATGAATAGTTCCTTTCCGCCAAGGTTATTTAAAAAAGCAGTTGCAATGTCTGACGATACGCCACCAGCAGAAACATTAGTGAGGTTGGTAAATGAAGAATTGAGATACCAATAATTTTCCGTTCCGGTTCTCTGATGATTAATATACGTCAGATGTCCGGAGAGCATAGGTTCCCCATCAATTTCGAAGCTCAGACTGAGGTTGTAATGATTGGCATAATAGTCCTCCTCCAAAGTCAGCCAGTCGAGACCTTCAATATCCTCTTCGTAGCTGCCAAGTCCGAGTTTTACTTTGACATCTTCAGGGGAGTAGCCATTGTCGCTTAGAGCTTGCTCGAAACCGGAAAACCCGGTCATTCCCGACAAAAAGTGAAATCCTGCATCTTCCGGGTTTTGAGTGATATAATCAACTGATGCTGCATAATACTGGGATGGAATACCAGTTAGGGGATTGATGTGGCCGGTAGCTTCCGGCTCAGGAGCATCCGGGCCAGCATTCCAGCCAGCAAATCCCTCTCCCTGGGATAGATATCCCTCAAATGGAATTTGCTGTTGTGCGTTTGTTAAAAATGTTACCAACATTAAGGTAACTAAAATTGTAAATGTTTTTGTAAAAGTTTTCATTTCTCCTCCTTTGTTTTAGGTTAAAAAATTTGGGTTTATAATGACTGAAAAATGATTCCATAAAATTACAACATCAAAAAGGCAAAATGTTGACAGATGTATGAACGCCGGGGAAAAATGTGTGAACGCCGGGATTTTTTGTATTAACGCTGAAATATTTTGAGAAAATGTGCCCATATTATTTCATTTTTTTTGCTGATAATTAAATATTCCACAAAGTTACATCCGGAGTCATGCACAATCCATAGCTGAATTCTGCTATAAAAAAGGTTGGTGGTTTTCGGGGAGAGGGAGGGGAGAGACGGGAGAGAACGAAGCGAACGAAGCGACTTGAGAGAATAAAGCGACTTGAGCGAACGAAGCGAAGAAGGCGAACGAAGAGAGGAGTGATGGAGTGATGGAGGAGTTTAGATGGTTGAGATGGTTTAAAAGTTGAGATGGTTTAAAAGTTTAGATGGTTTAAAAGTTTAGATGGTTTAAAAGTTTGAGAGGGTTTATCCAGTTTAGATTCCTTAGCGTCTTTAGCGTCCTTAGGGAATGACAGAATGACTGAATGATAGAATGATTGTCCGAAGGACTCCTACGGAGAAACAATGAGTGATGGAGTGATGGAGTGATGGAGTGATGGAATGTTGGAGTGATGGAGTAATGTTGAGCGAAGCGAAATCCCGCTTCTGCGGGAGAGTGGTGGAGTGTTGGCTTTGGTAACATCTAACATCTGACATCTGACATCTAACATCTGACATCAAAATTCAGGGCTTGACTTTAAGTCAAACCCTGAATATGAAATATGGCAAAACCCTTACCCAACAGGAATCCTAAAAACCACCTTTGTTCCCCTGGCTTCGCCCTGCTCATCTTTCAGGTCAACAATATTTAGTGTGAATTTGGAATTGTTTTCCAAATATACGGGTAAACTTTTTTTGTTGGTTGTAGCTATGCGGTTTCCTAATCTTCTTCACCCATGTATCCAAGCAGCCATTTCCAGGCAGGCAAAACATGGATTGTCATGCCTTTTTGCAATATTGTTTCTTCTTCATCTTCGGTGATAACAAAACCGGTTTGAAGCTGATAATCGTTCATTGCTTCGAGCAATCCATTTATTTCTCTTTTTCTTGTGGAGTCATTTTCCATAGATTGGCACACCTGGATGGCATCGCTTACTTTTTGGTTTTTTCGGGTAATGAAATCGCACTCATGCTTATTTTTATGGTAATAGATTTCCTTGCTTTGCCTCCTGAGTTCCAAAAATACAATGTTCTCCAATTGCCTTCCAAAGTTTTCGCTGAACTGAAAGGAAATGATATTGGCCAATCCTGTATCGATGGTATATATTTTCTTCGCGTTAGCAAGTTGCTTTTTAAGTGAATAATCAAATTTGTTGATCGAAAAAAGCAGGTAGGCATTTTCAAAATAGCTGATATATTCTTTTACTGTGTTTGCGTTTGAAATTCCGAATGTGTTTTTCAGTGCATTATAGCTTGTTTCTTTGGATATGTTGCTAATCAGAAAATGAAGCATTTCGATAAGTGTCCTGGTATTTCTTATATTATATCTCGCTACTACATCTCTGTAAATGATGTTTTCGTACAGGCTTTTTAGATACTCCTGGTTTTTTGTCTGTAAAAATTCAGGAAAGCCACCCTGCCGCACATAATCCCTGAATAATTTTCTAAGAGATGTGCTTTTTGTAGGGGAATAGAAATTGTTTTTATCGATCCTGATTTTATTAAATCTTAAAAATTCAGCAAAAGAAAACGGGAACAATTCGGTTTGGATGTGCCTGCCCGTAAGATGTGTTCCCAACTCATGGCTGAGCATCCGGGCATTCGATCCGGTGATATATACTTTTTGCCCTTCATTGTGCAATCTTCGTACAAATATCTCCCATCCTTCCACAATTTGAATTTCATCGAAATACCAGGTACTAATTAGTGTCCGTCTTTTTAGTAATTTTTCCCGCAGATTTCGCTGATTAGCGCAGATAAAATCTGCGCTAATCAGCGAAATCTGCGGGAAACTTTATAGCCTCTAATCGAAAAAGTCGACTCTATGGACAAGCACTAATTAGTAATTAGCAAAAATAACAATTATCTTTAATTAGCAATTAGTAAATATCGGAATTTTTTGCTGCTTGAAATTCAGGGCTTGACTTTAAGTGAAACCCTGAACGTGAAATACGGCAAAACCCTTACCCCACAGGAATCCTGAAAACTACCCTTGTCCCCGCAGCCATTCCCTGTTCATCTTTCAGGTCAGCAATATCCAGCGCAATTTTCTTTTTTAGTTTTTTGTTGAGGGCGCTAATCCGCTGCCGGGTGATTTGGGTGGCCATCGACTTATGTTTGGGACTTAGTGCTTTTAGCGATTGCATGGCCGCCTCCCTGCCGATGCCGTTGTCGATAATTTCGATAAATAAGACAGATATTTTTTGAAGGATATTGATTTGGATATATCCCTTGCCGGCACTTTTTTTAAAACCATGCTCGATGGAGTTTTCGATAAAGGGCTGGGCAAGCATGGGCGGGATACGGGTAAGTTCAGGATTGATCGTTTCATCTAAATCAATAGAATATTCAAACTTTCCCTGGTATCTTATTTCTTGGAGCGCGAGGTAATTTTCGATGGTGCTGATCTCCTTGTCCAGCGAAACAAATTCCTCCGTTGAATTATCGAGGATATTCCTGATGAGCTTTGCAAACTTTGTAAGGTACTTGCCGGCACTTTTGGTGTCTTTCTCGATCATAAATCCCTGGATGCTTGCCAGTGAGTTGAAAATAAAATGGGGGTTCATCTGGGCGCGAAACAGCCGCTGCTGCAAAAGCAGGGTTTGCTGGCTGCTTTTGAGTTTGTTTTGGCGGATAAGGACAATGGCCAGCAGCAGGATCAAAATGACCAATCCGCCCAGCCCCAGCGATAACCATCGGGTTTTTTGCAATTGCAATTCATTCAACTCTTTCTCTTCCGAAAGTTGTTGAAGTTGCTGTTCTTTTTTTTCGGTTTCGTAGCGCATTTGTAAATCCTTCTGCTCTTTGGCCCGCTGGTAATCATTGATGTTGTCTTGTATTGCCATCCAGGGGGTATTTAGTTCTGCCGCTTTTTTATACTGCCCTGTTTGTAAATAAATGCTGTATAGGATTTGGTAATTGTTTACCATTACACCCCAGGCATAAAACCTTCGGCGGGCTTTTGAAACCATGAAAAAGATCTCCTCCGATTGGCCAATGTAATTTTTCAACGAGTCGATCTGATAGTAATATCCTGTCGAATCAACTATCCGGGCAAAATAAAGTGATGAATCAAAATGAGGTAGAGCCATATCCATGTTCTTGTGATTAGCATATAGCCTCCCAATATAGAAATGATCATACATTCTGTTGAAAGCATTGAGGATGGGCCTGTCCAGTTTCAGTGCCTCTTTATAACAAAAAAAAGCACTGTCCGGTAAATTTTTGTTTTCGTAGCATGTTCCCATGTAACCCAAAACACGTGCTGTTAACGAGCGGTCTTCAATATTTTCCTTGTCATAAGTTTTTATGGCCAAACGATAATATTTGATCGCATTTTTATAATCCTGCAATCCTTGATATAAATTCCCCAAAAGGGCATATCCTGTACCCAGCACAATGGGAAAATCCCCAATACTGGCGGCAATTTGCAGATACCTCTGTATGTATTCCATTCCATCTTCACAACTCCCTAAGCGTAATAAACCTCCTGACAGGTTAAAGCATGCAATGGATTCGCCCGCCAGGTCGCCACAAGCACGATATTGTTTTATGGCAGTTGAAAGATAATCAATAGCTCCCGCTTGATTTGTTGCTGAGAGAAACAATGCAATGGCCATTTGTTGATTGGTTTTCGCAAGGTTTTGTATATCGCTGATGGCCTCAAATAAATTGATTGCTCGATGATAATAGTCGATGGTTTCGAGGTAGTCCCCTTCAAGGTATGCTGCCTGGCCATAATTATACATCACCATTCCTTCGCCCCGCTTATAGTTAATTTTTTTGGAAAGGGAATCGGCTAACTGGATGTATTTTTTAAACTGGGCGGGATTATATTTTGTATAGAGTTCGGCCAGATTGTTCAGGATATCAATCCTTGAAGTATCTTTTGATAAGGGCAGGAGGGTCTCAAGGCTGTCGATCTTCTGTTGGTCCAAACGGTAATAATACTGTGCGGATGAGCTCCCAAAAAAAATCAAAACAAACATCGCTGCTAAGCATATCCGTTTCAATAATTCATTTTTAAGAAGAGTATCATATTTGAACATACCGTGTAAATTGGATTCATCATTGAAAATATTATCGCTTCAATCCTTCATTCTAATCTGTAAGCTTCCCGAATAATTCCATCAGCTCATCCTTTTTGCGTGATGCCACCGGGATCCTGTCGTTGTTTTCCATCACCAGGAAGCCGCCATCGGTTTTGTCAAATTTTGTGATGGTAAACAGGTTGACAAGAAATGATTTGTGTACCCTGAAAAAGCCAAAACCTTTCAACATGTCCTCAAATTCGCGGAGCGTACGTGAGATGATAATTTTTTGGCCATCCAACAAATAAAATTTGGTATAGCTAAGATCGGATTCGCAATAGCTGATATCCCTCACCCGGATAAGGTGAACGGCATCGCTTGTTTTTAATAGGATTTTTTTATCCTTGTTTTCAGCCGTTTTCAGGTTTTCATCCAACACTTTCAATTGGGTAGAAAAATCCTTTTGTATCAACTTTTCGGTGCGGTTCACGGCTTCCACCAGATCATCAGCATCTAAGGGTTTGAGCAAATAGTCGATGGCGCTAAACTTAAAGGCTTGAAGGGCGTACTGATCGTAAGCTGTGATGAAGATTATCTTAAAGTTTACAGGTTCCAATTTTTTTAGCAGGTCGAAACCCGTGCCGTCATCCATTTTAATATCCAGTAAAATTAGGTCGGGGTGGTGTTTATTGATGGCTTCCAGTCCGCTTTTTACACTATGAGCCGTGTCCATAAGTTTTACATTGTCGCACTCGTCCCTGAGCATTTGCGCCAGGCTTTTGCGAATATGCGCTTCATCATCGATGATTATGGTACGTAACATTTTGTTTTTTTTATGAGCGTTAAAGATAGTCATAATGATGAAATTGCGATGGATTATTTTGGGTGGACGGCAAAATTCCTTATGTCAGAATAGTTATCATCGAATTAAGCTGATTAATCGAATAATCATTTGAGGGTTATCATCGAATTACGCTGATTAATCGAATAATCATTTGAGGGTTATCATCGAATTAAGCTGATTAATCGAATAATCATTTGAGGATTATCATCTGATATTTGTCGTACGCCCATTATTTTCTTCCCGAAATGATGCCTGTCCTTTTAAAGTAAAACCTTATCATTTTTTCAGACCTATTATTTAACTCTTTCACAAATTAAGGTTCTGTTTTGAGGCAATCAACTTTATGGATGGTGAGGTGCAGAGCACCGGTAACCTGCCGCCAGAAGGGCGAGCATGCTCGATGAAAAATCGGCATTTGTAGAAAAGACGAACCCATAAGAAAAACCAAGGTGCAGCGCACCGAAATATTACATTTCCGGAATTAATATTTCGGTGCGCTGCACCTTCCGTGCTTCAACAAATCAATTTTTGCTACAAAGATTTCGCGGCGCTGCCGCTTTTTGCTCTTCGCTCTCCGCTATTTAACTTTTATTATTTTCTTCGTTGCCGTTTTATTTCCAACCTTCACCTTAACGAAATAAATCCCTTCCGGTAAATCCTTCATGTTCACATTTATTTGTTGCCGGCCACCTGATAAAATGTTTTTTGAGGTTTCGGATATAAGCAGCCCGATGGCGTTATAGGTTTGAATGGAAATATATGCCGTGCGTGGCAAATCAAACTCAACGACAGCATATTGGCTGAAAGGATTAGGGGAAATGGTGAATATACCACTATAATCCGGATCTTCCACGCAGATAGTTAGGCAGGCTTCTATCACCTCTTCCGGGCTGTTGCAGCCGGAGGCATTAAATTGGATATTAATAGTTCCATTTGGTGTGGCAAGGTATTCGCAGATGCTTTGCACTTCACACGTAGAAAGAGATTTGTTATTATAAATCTTTAAATTACTAATGGATGCTGCATCCACATTCTCCAGTCCGACCAGCGAGGTCAGAGCAGGGTTGTTTTCTATCAATAATTCCCCGCCGATGTTGGTCACCATTTCCAAGCCAGCCATCGAGGTTAAAGCACCGTTGTATTCAAGAATTAGGCCTCCGCCGATGGAAAACGTATTTGACAGGCCGGATAATGAACTTAAGGCATTGTTGGAGGTTAATTTAAAATATCCTCCAACAGAACCCAAATTTTCCAATCCTGCCAGCGAGGTCAGGGCAGGGGTAGAACATAACCAAAGGAATCCGTTGATGGAAGCAAGATTTTCCAATCCGCATATCCTACTTATGATATTGGATGCTATCCGTAGATTTCCATTGATGGAAGTTATATTCTCCAGGCCGGTAAATGAGCTTAGGGCATTGTTGTATATAAGATACACACTTCCGCCGATCGAAGAAAGGTTCATCAACCCAGCCAGCGAGGTAAGGGCAGCATTGCTTTCTATCAATAATTCTCCACCTATGTTGGTTACTATCTCTAATCCGGTCAGCGAGATCAGGGATTCGTTAAATTTTATATAAATACCTCCCCCAATGGAAGGTAAATTCTCCAATCCAGTCAACGAGGTAAGGGCAGCGTTAAAATAAATTGATAGGCCACCACCAATGGAAGTCAGGTTCTCCAATCCCGCCAGGCTGGTCAGAGAATTATTACCTGCTAATCCAAGGGAATCGCCAATGGAAATTAGGCTCTCCAGGCCATTCAGGCTGGTCAGGGAAGGATTTTCCCAAATAATATACCCTCTTTCATCAGTTATATCCACCTCATCAGTTATATACACAATACCAATGTGCAAGCTACCCTCAAGCGAATTCAAATTAGTCAATGTCATCAGTTCGGTCAAGGAGGCATTGTCCATAATAATTATATCACCACCAATATAGCTCAGATTATCCAGTCCCGTCAGGCTGGTCAGTGAATTATTATGTCGAATCATGATACGGCCTCCTATATTAGTCAGGCTCTCCAATGCCGTCATTTCGGTAAGGGAGTCATTGTACATAATAGCTAAATCACCGCCAATATAGTTCAGATCCTCCAGGCCCGTCAGGCTGGTCAGGGAGGGGTTTCCGTGAATTAACCACCAAAAACCAGTCCAATAATAATAACGAAAGCCGATATGGAAATCGCCTCCAATGAAATTCAGGTTCTCCAATCCTGTGAGCTTGGTCAGGGAGTAGTTGCTTCCAAGATGAAAATCGCCCCCGATAGTCGTCAGATTGTCCAGGCCTGATAGATTTTCCAGCAAAGTATATCCGTATGAATACTGATCCGGGTTTGCTCCTATTCTCAAATTCCCGCCAATCGAGGTTAATACATACAGTCCGGCAAGGTTGGTGATGTCGCCTTCAATGGCCACATCCCCTTCAATCTCTGTACACCCGGGATAATTGGTTTGGAAATTATCTATCTGCTCCTGGGTGGTAAAGGTGATACCTTCGGGCAGGCAGGTGGTGCAGGTCTGGTCTGTTTGTGAATTTGCGCTACCTATCAGCAGCATTGCGATTAAAATAAATGTATGTTTTTTCATGATTTTTAAATTTTGCCACTGCTTGCCCGACTGCTGGCGGGATGCACGAATGCCCGAAGGACTCCTATGGAGAAATTGAAATCAGGTTTATTCATGTCCCCCGAATGATCGGGGCAAGCGTGGGCGTTAATAATTATCAAGTTTATTTTATAATGTTGATGTTGATGAATGTATGACTAGATTTAAAAAAAAATCAATCTCGGGGCTTTAGCTCATCTGCCAGCTAATCAATGAACTTTTCTAAAAGCTGACACCCGGTTTCCAAACTCTGACAGTCCCGCACCTGCGGGTCTGTCAGGGTTCAAAGGTGGCAGGCTAAAGCCCGGGGTTTCTTTCGGTTTCTGTATTACCCCCACGCTAAAGCGGTGGGGTAATTCAAAAGCCTTGTTTATTTTTTCACAAATTTGCTTGTATAAACTTTGTTTCCCGCTATCAACTTAACTAAATAAATACCTGCCGGATAGTGTGTCATATCAAAGGTTGCTGTACTACTTCCGGCTTGTAGATTGCTGTTGGTTTCAACCACTTTTCTTCCGAATTGATCCATGATATAAATGCTTGCTTCGCCGAAGGCATCATGCGGGATTTCGATATTTAGCATATCCGAAACCGGATTTGGATAAAGTGCTACGTGGCTCTGCCTTGTTTGCATAGCATCGATTCCAACACTTAAAAATGAGCGATTGATGATGGAATCCATCCAATGAAATCCGGCTACCCAGGTTTGGTAATTGTACTCATGCCCTCCTTCAAAAAAATGGGTGTCGTAGCCAATCGCATAAGCACCGAGGCTATCCATAAACTGAAGATAGCCCGGGTAGGTCATCATTTCATCTGTAGTGCCGCAACCCAGAAACCAGGCCAATTCATCTTCCTTGGGCAAGTTTTTCACTTTGCGGCTGGCGTCAAACTGTCGCCATTTATTTACAAGCGAATCAACCCAAACCCCCAGGGTATCAAAAGGGAAGTCAACATACAGGGGGGGATTATCCATATTTGGCGAAAGTCCGCCGCACATGGTTAAAAGCAATTGTGTATAATAACCAGAATTATTTAAAGGTACATAAGTGCTATTTTCGTTGTAATACAAATTTTTCCACGCTTCAAGAAGCGTATCGGGAATGGCAGGGAAACCAATAAAGGGAAATGAAGCCCTGAACATTTCGGGATATTCAACGCCAAACCGTGCCGAAGCAAAGCCACCCATGGAAGTGCCGCAAATCATTCTGAAGTTTTTGTCGGATGAAGCCCTGAAATTTGTCTCCACAAAGTTGATGATATCCTGCATAATGTAGTCTTCATAATTCCCGTACAAGCTTGAATTTACATAAGCACTTCCCATGTAGGGTGGTGAAGAACCATCCGGACAAACCATAATGGCCGGAGGTGAGGTGATGGTGGTGTTCTGGCTGTGCAAAAAGTAATAGTTGTTTGCATACGTTGTGCCTTCGTTCTGATTACCGCCGGCACCATGCAAATAATAGATGGTGGCATATTCCTGATCCGGGTTTTGGTAATAATCGGCGGGCAGGTAAACGTCCACATTTTTTTCGACACCCAGGGTATCGCTGTAAATGGTTGCCTGAATTTTGATGTACAACTGTGCTTGTGAAACATTGCCTGCCATCAAAAACAGGGCG
Organism: uncultured Lentimicrobiaceae bacterium; assembly: GCA_964593705.1. Classification (GTDB taxonomy): domain Bacteria; phylum Bacteroidota; class Bacteroidia; order Bacteroidales; family 4484-276; genus SABY01. The sequence continues at coordinate 42,776 of CAZQIV010000009.1, forward strand.
GCCATAATCCCGATCGCTATCGGGAATGATTTTGTAAAACTTTTCATTTCTCCTCCTATGTTTTAGGTTTAAAATTATTTGGGTTTATAATCACTGAAAAAACTCGTGGCATAAAGATACAACACCAGAGAGGCAAAATGTTGACAGATGTATGAACGCCGGGGTTTTTTATCTGAACGTTGGGGTTTTTCTAATGAACGCGGGATTTTTTTTACGAACGAAGCGAAGTAGGCGAACGAAAAGAGGAGTGATGGAGTGGTGGAGTCAGGGATGTCCGATGTATGATGTTCGATTTTTACCTACATATCTAACATCTGAAATCTGAAATCGTACATCTGACATCTGACATCAAAATTCAGGGCTTGACTTGAAGTTATTCAGGGCTTCACTTAAAGTGAAACCCTGAATGGAATCCTGAAGACCACCCTCGTCCCCGCTGCCTCGCCCTGTTCATCTTCGAGGTCGATGATCTGCATGGTGATTTTTCTTTTTAGTTTTTTATTTAAGGTGTTGATTCTTTGTTGGGTTATGGTAGTTGCAAGAGATTGATGATCCTTGTCATGGGTTTTTAGTATTTCCATTGCCTTTTCCCTGCCGATGCCATCGTCTTCAATTTCCACAATCAGTCCGTTGTTTTGTTGTTTGAAGCTAATGTGTATATGGCCTGTGGTTTCTTTGTGCCGAAAGCCATGCTCGATGGCATTTTCGATGAAAGGCTGGGTGAGCATAGGCGGGATATGGGTATTTTCGATATCTATTTTTTCATTCACATTTATTTCATAATCGAATTCATCGCGGAATCGGATTTTTTGCAAAGCGAGGTAATTTTCAATGGTGTTAATTTCCTCTTCCATGGTAATTTGTTCTTTCAGTGAGTTGTTCAAAATACTCCTTACCAAAACCGAAAAGCGCGAAAGGTAGATGCTGGCATTGGTGTCATCCTGTTTTACAATAAAATTCTGCACACTGGCAAGTGAGTTAAAAATAAAATGGGGGTTCATTTGGGAGCGCAACAACCTTTGTTCGACAAGCAATTTCTCATGTACTGCAGAGATTTTGTTTTGGCGAATAAAAAATATTCCGAAAACAATAATCAACAATGCAATAACCAGAACCAATATTAAAATAAGTTGGTTTCGTTGAAGAAGGAATTCTTTATTTTCATTTTCTTTTGAGAGTGAGTGTACTTGTTGTTCCAGGTGTTCATTCTCATACCTTGCCTGAATTTTATGCAGTTCAATTTCATTTGTCACCAATTTTAAGGAATCCAAATATGGAAGTTTATGTTGAATATAAATCAACGCATTTGAAGAATCTCCGGTATTCAGATAATAATTATAAAGATTATCAAATGTTATGGTCATCAGTTTGTAATAAATCTGCCTGGTCTCAGTTTCATTGATATTAAAAAAATATTGATATCCCCCATAAACAATGGGTTTAGTAGTATCTCCAATTGATCCGAAATCCTTTTCGTGCATTTTTTTTAACAAGCGAAGGGACTCTTGAAAGTAAAACAAAGCAGAGTCAGTTTTCCCAAGCATAAGGTAAGCATCGGCAAGGTTGGCACTGCTTGAGGAAGCATAAGGATACGAATCCTCCGATTCGTCATCCACCATTGCAAATTTAAGTACAGGAATGGCGGCCGATGGATTTCCATTACTTAAAATCAAATTGCCAATTCTCCTTTCCCTTCCCGTTTGTTCTGTTTGAGCCTTATTGTTGTTTTCAGGATAAAAGGAGCGCCCGAGATAATAATACTTCAAAGCAGAATCATATTTTTGGTCGAACTCATAAGATTCAGCAAGTGAGAAGGTCATCATGGCATTTAACCTAAAAGGAAATTCGTATTGTTTACTTAATGCTATGTATTCATAAAAATATCTGTATGCCAGTTCGTAGTCTCCCTTTTCACGTGCAGTGCCGCCCGATAAACCAACTATTATTGCATATTCAAGTGGAGTTGCTATGATCAGTTTTTCGGTATTTCGCTCTTTATAAAGGGTTTCAAATTTTTTAGCGTAGGCGATTGCCCTATCATAGTCACTCAGATCATAATTGAGCTTACCAAGATCAAAATAGATTTCGGCTGTTCTCCGGTAATCTTTATAATCTTCAAAAATTTTTAAGGCCTGGTTTAAATAAAACAAAGCTCTCCCATATTTTGCTTCAAGTGTATAGGCATTCCCTAAATGTCGATAGGCATTTGCTTGTTGAATAGGGTCAGGATATCTTTTTTCTAATCGAAGCGCCTCCTCAGCATAGTAAATAGTAGAATCGAAGGATGAAAATGAAAAGTAAAATGCCAGATTATTGTAAATCTGAATTTTTTCCTTTTCACTTGCACCGGATAAATTTGAGTAAACAGGTTTAGCACGATGACCGAACATATTGAAATGGTATTCTGCCCTTATAGAATTACCGAATAGAATAATGCAAATAATAGGGATATAGATTAAAAAGAAATATTTAGTAGTTGATTTCATTTTCCCGCGATTTCATTAAATAACTCCAAAAGCCGCTCCCGCCCGCGTGTTGACAGGGGGACTTCAATCTCGTTGGTCATTACCACGAAGCCGCCATCTTTTTTCGACATGCGCTGGATATGCTTCAGGTTGATGAGGTGGGAACGATGTGCGCGGAAAAAACCCGAATCGGATAAAAGCTCATCATATTCCTTGATGATGCGCGAAACCAATATCTTATCTCCATTTGTTGTTCGGAAAACAGTATAGTTCCCATCCGAAGCACAGCAGATAATATTTTGCACATCCATCAGGTAGATATTATCCTGGTTGCGGAGGATGATTTTCTTGATCTGCTTATCAGGATTTTCGATGTTTTCGCGAAGTGTGGTAAGCTGGGTGTTGAACGAATTCTGGACTAATTGTTCGGCACGGATAACAGCTTCGGATAGTTTTATGGGATCGACAGGCTTGAGTAGATAGTCGATGGCACTGAAACCAAAGGCGCGGATGGCAAATTCCTCGTAAGCCGTAATGAAGATGATTTTGAAGTCGATGTTTTCAAATTTATTGAGCAGGTCGAAGCCGGTGCCATCTTTCATTTTTATATCGAGCAACACGAGGTCGGGAACTTTTTCCCTAATTGCCCTGAACCCGGATGCCACGCTTTCGGCCTCGCCAACCACGTTAAGTTGCGGGCAAAACTTTCGTACCAGGTGGTTTAATGTTTCCCTGATATGCGGTTCGTCATCGATGATGAGCGTTCGGAGCATTCTTGTTTTTGTAGTATTTTTAGTAAAAGTAAACATAATGGTTTAAAATCCAGTTGTAAAATTTCATAAGATGAAAAAAAACAAATTTCAAAAGGCAAAGCACAGAGCGCGTAGAGCAAAGAGCAAGGTAAGTTCTAAGTTCTATGGATTTGTCATAAATAACGTGACTCATTGCAATAGATGTCTCACTTCGTTCGACATGACCTTGTTCACGCGTTGATGTGGGAGGAGTGGAATCGGGTGCGAAGCGCCCGATTCCACTCCTCCCACAACTCTAACGACAGCATTGTCACCTCGAAGGAGCTTGCAGCCTGCCCCGACCATTCGGGGACTGAGACCCGCTTCGCAGCGAGGCGAGCCTGCCTCGCCTGCACCATTGCTTACACCAGCGGCCCGCTTCGCAGCGAGGCGGGCAAGGCGGGGGTCTGTTTAATATGTAGGTTTTCATCATCTTACAAAAAACTGTCATTGGTAAATATAATAGAACCTCTATAGCATCAAGTTATTTAATAACAAACCCTATGCACTCTGCTCTAATCAACCTTAACGATCTTTCGTGTAATTACTTTGTTACCGGCCTGAAACCGACAGAAATATATCCCGGAAGGCAAATGTGCTGCATTCCAGCTCACTTTTTGCTTGCCCTTGTCCTGGTGACTTTCAACCAGTGTTTCGATGAGGTTTCCCTGCAGGTCGGTAATTTCAATGTTAATATTTGATGGTTCGGATAATTCATATTCAAAGATTACATTTGATTGCACCGGGTTAGGTAGAATAACGGCATCCAGGCTGTTGTTTGATTGATCAGTTTCACTCACTGAAACAATTGCTGTGTTTACCAAAATAGTATTGGAAAAAGCCCCGGTATCGACTTCATTGTAAGCGCTGAGCCTATAGTAATATGTTGTGTTTTGTGTTAATCCTGAAATGGAATAGCTGGTATCCAATCCCACATCCAGGTTCTCATAACCTGGAATAAAATCGTTAAAAGCTTCATCAAGGGCAACATCCAGAAAATAGCCGCTTGCATCGGGTGCAGATTGCCAAATTGCAGTAAATTCATCAGGTGCAATATCGCATGCCGGTTCTGCAATAACAAACATTGCGGCATAATCGAAAAGTCGCTTTTCGATATTATACATATAATGTTTTGAGTTTGACACATAAACCACTCCTGTTTTATCATTTTTACATAATCTTATAATTGCGGCATATCCAGCGTTTCCTCCTCCCCTTTGCCCCCAGAGGTTGCGCAGAATTGTACCGTGATAATTCCAAATATTAGTGTTTTGAATACCGAAACCCTCGGATGCAGTTGGTGGCTGAACGGTTAACATTGAATCTACGGTAGCTTGATTGAGTATTTGCATTCCATTGTACATTCCGCCATTCATTAGCATAATCACAAAATTTGCAAGTTCTTTAGCATTTGAACGTAAACAAAGCATGGGATAGGCAGCAAAGCCATAATGCGGGTATGGAACAAACTCTCCCCCGATGAAGTTATAACCGATTGCCAGGTTTTCAATATTCAGTTCGGCAAGAAACCATGCTGAACGTTCCATCCCCAGGGGATTTAGAATTTTTTCTGCAGCATATTCCCTAAAGTCCATCCCGCTTAGTGTTTCAATAAGGTAGCCATTCAGCGCCATGCCGGCAAGAGTTTTCTTGTAAGTAGTTCCCGGTATTGCGCTACTAAAATTACCGCTCCTATAATATATGCCTCCCGGGCAAAGATAGTTTTCAAGAAAATATCCAAGTGTTTCAGTTGGATCGCCAATGGTAGCGTATTTGTAGAAATCATAATCGGCTATACTGGAAGTACCTGTCAACAGCATCCTCGCAGTAATGCTATCAGGTACGAAGTATGGGTTGTCAACTTGAAAAGGCAAACCCCCATTTACATTCTCATCTAAGCCAAACAGTTCCTCTTCCCAGGCTTTAAGCACACAAGTTGAGGTTACCGGTTTTCCAACGCAAAACACACTAAATAAGGTGGAGTCGCTTACCAAAAGGCTGTCCTCAAAATTAGCATAACCAAAATTACCCGACCAGACAACAGCATCACCTTTAATAATGCAGGCAGCAAAACCCGGTTTATGAACCGCCTCCATTTCGTTGATGATAAATTCGTCAATATTTGCCAGGCTGCTGACGGGGTTTTGACCGCTAAGGTGGATGATGCCGATGAATAAAAACAAACTGAATAATAAATTAGTTTTTTTCATAACGAAAGATTTATAATGTTAATACTTGATTAACTTCTGCAACACCATTTCATCCGATGCATACATGTGAATTATATAGACGCCTGCCGGAAAATTATTTAAGTCCAGCAAATAATCATGTACCCCGGCTTGTTCAGTTTTAAATTGCCAATTCTTCAGACAAACGCCCGTGGTGCTGTAAACACAAATCCGGATATTTCCCGGAGTGGAATTATTCAGGGTTATTGTGATGTGATTGTTAAAAGGATTGGGTGAGATAGCCCATTCTTGTTTCTCACTATTCATATTTACAGTTAAGATTGTATCACAGGCATCTTGTACCTCTTGCTGGTTGTTGCAGCCGGTGGCGTTATCGTGGATTGAAATATATCCATTGGGATCAGCAAGATAATCGCAGATACTTTCAACAGCACAGGATTGCATTAGCGTATTATAACTGATGGATAAACCTGTTATTGAAGCTTCGTTAATATTCTCCAGACCGACAAGGTTTGTTAGCAATACATTCTTATAAATAACGAGAGGTCCACCTATGGAAGTTAGTCCGGCCAGGTCTGACAGACTGTTCAGGGATATGTTGTCTCTAATATCCAGCTTTTCACCGATGGAATCCAAATTTTCAAGACCTTCAAGGGTAGTAAGGCTGGAGTTATCCCCAATAATCAGGGATTTACCAATTGTAATCAGGCCTTCAAAGCCTTCGATACTGGTTAAGGCGGGATTGCCATCGTCAGGATAGTAACCAATTATCAGGCTGCCATCCAGGATAGTCAGGTCTTCTAAACCAGATAAAATTTGTAAGGCGGAGTTGTTAAATATCTTTATGTCTCCCCCAACAGAACTAAGGTTCTCCGGTCCTGAAAGGTTGGTCAGGCTGGGGTTATCATCAATAGAAAAACTTCCGCCTATGGAAGTCAGGCCATCCAAACCTGCCAGGCTTTGCAAAGAGGAGCTGCTGATAACCCTTAAGTTTCCCCCAATAGAACTAAGGTTCTCCGATCCTGAAAGGTTAATTAGGCCAGGGTTGGACTCAATTAAAAAACTCCCACCTATGGAAAACAAGCCATCCAAGCCTATCAGACTTTGCAAAGAGGAGTTACTAATAACCATTAAATCTCCTTCAACAGAACTAAGGTTTTCTATCCCCGAAAGGTTAATCAATTCAGGGTTTGCTTTAATAGAAACACTCCCGCCTATGGAAGTCAGTCCATCCAAACCTGATAGACTTTGCAAAGGGGAGTTGCTGATAAGCATTAAGTCTCCCCCAACAGAACTAAGGTTATCCGGTCCTGAAAGGTTAATTAGGCCAGGGTTGGACTCAATTAAAAAACTCCCACCTATGGAAAACAAGCCATCCAAGCCTATCAGACTTTGCAAAGAGGAGTTACTAATAACCATTAAATCTCCTTCAACAGAACTAAGGTTTTCTATCCCCGAAAGGTTAATCAATTCAGGGTTTGCTTTAATAGAAACACTCCCGCCTATGGAAGTCAGTCCATCCAAACCTGATAGACTTTGCAAAGGGGAGTTGCTGATAAGCATTAAGTCTCCCCCAACAGAACTAAGGTTATCCGGTCCTGAAAGGTTGGTCAGGCTGGGGTTATCATCAATAGAAAAACTCCCACCTATGGAATGCAAGCTATCTAAACCTGATGAATTTTGTAAAGAAGAGTTGCCAATTACCATTAAATCTCCTCCAACAGAACTAAGGTTCTCCGATCCTGAAAGGTCAATTAGGCCAGGGTTGGACTCAATTAAAAAACTCCCACCTATGGAAAACAAGCCATCCAAGCCTATCAGACTTTGCAAAGAGGAGTTACTAATAACCATTAAATCTCCTTCAACAGAACTAAGGTTCTCCATTCCGGAAAGGTTAATCAGCTCAGGGTTGGTCTCTATTGAAAAATTCCCGCCTATGGAATGCAAGCTTTCCAAACCTGATAGACTTTGTAAAGAGGAGTTGCCAATTACCTTTAAATCTCCCTCAACAGAAGTTAGGTTTTCCAGCCCCGAGAGGTTAATAATGTTAGCGTTGTTACCAATATAAAAATCCCCGCCTATCGAAACGAGGTTTCCTATACCCATAAGGCTGGTTAAGTTATAGTTATTAGTAATCTCTATTGTCCCATCAACTGAAGTTAAGGCATCCAGTACTGCAATGCTGGTCAGTGCATGGTTGTTAAGAATCTCAAGGTTCCCCCCTATGGAAGTTAATGTTTCAAAACCTGTAAGAGTGGTTAGGGTCGAATTATAAGAAATCAATACGTTTCCTTCAATCAGGGATAAAGATTCCATACCAGATAAACTGGTAAGGGCATCGTTTTCAGATATCTCAAAATTGCCGCTGACAGAAGTTAGGTTCTCCAGTCCCAGCAGGTTAATTAGCGAGGGATTCCCAAAGTCTTCATAAGCCGATTCTTCATACCACCCTATAATAATATCCCCTCCAATATCTGCTAAGCTATTTAATCCAATAAATGAAGTTAATGATGTAAGTCCCAGAGTAAAGTCCCCACCGATTGAAGAAACATTTTCCAATCCGGATAATCCTGTTAATATAGGATTCCCAAGAATATTGAAATTCCCGCCAATGGTCGTCAGTGCGTTAAGTGCAGACAAATTATTTAGTGAAGGATTATCAATAATTACAAATTCGATGCACCAAACCTGTAGAACTCCAAACGCCAGGTCTCCCCCTATAAAGCTCAAATTTTCCAGTCCGTTTAAGTCGGTTAAATAATAACAACCAAATATTTCTAAATTTCCACCTATGGTTTCCAAACTGTCTAATCCGGTTAAAGTGGTAAGGTTAGGGCCATTCTCCAGATCTCCAATTATCAGGTTTCCTTCAATCGAAGTTAATACAGCCAAACCATTCAGGTTGGTGATGGAACCATAGATTTTTACATTTCCTTCGATGACAGTGCAGCCGGGGTAATTGCTTTGGAAATTATCAATTTGTTCCTGGTTAGTGAAAGTGATTCCATTGGGCAGGCAGTCCTGGGCATCCAATAAATTGCAATTGATTGTAATTATTGCGATAATTAAAATGAGTTTTTTCATGATACGTTCATTTTTGGTGAATAAATTATGAATTTAAAATTTCAGGTAAAGGTACAATCCCGGAAAGGCCTAAATGAACTGAATGTATGAACGCATGGATTTTGCAGATGAACGCCGGGGAAAAATAAATAAACACAAAAAAAACAGATTCCTAAAGAAAGGGGAGAGAACAAAAAGACTTTAGCGACCATAGAGAACGAAGCGACTGGAGAGACTGGAGAGAACGAAGCGACTGGAGAGACGGAGTGATGTGAGTGGAGAAATGAGAGGGGAGAGAACGAAGAGACTTTAGCGACTTATGCGACCGAAGCGATGGAGATGAGAGGGGAGAGAGGAGTAATGCATTGTTGGGAAAGATAAAATTAAGCCGGCAGCAAATTGTCCTTCGAGTCTTTAGAGACCTTACTGTCCTTAGCGACCGAAGCGATTAAAGCGACTTTAGCGAACTAAGCGAACGATGAGACTTGAGAGATGTAGAGGTGAGGGATGAGTGATGAGAGATGAGCGATGAGAGATGAAAAATGAGAGATGTCGTGGTGGAGTTTTGGAGTGATGGAGTCAGGGATGTCCGATGTATGATGTCCGATGTCCGATGTATGATATTTGATGTTTACCCACATATTTAACATCTAAAATCTGACATCTGACATCAAAATTCAGGGCTTGACTTGAAGTCAAACCCTGAATACAGACCTTGATAGTTGTTTTCTTCTTGGTTTATTTTTCTGCCTCTGCTACCATTTCACCTAATTGTTTTTCGCACAGCAATGCTTCGTAGTCTGCACAATAATTATCATAGCGGCAAATCTGTTCGTTGTTTTTATTGAAAACTATTGTGCATGGAACTGTTCCCACATTCATGGCGCGTTTCAAATCACCGTTGATGTCCACGTAGGTTTCAAAATCATAAGCTTTGCCTTTTACAAAAGGTTTTACATGACTCCACGATCCGTTGCAGTCAACACAAATACTGATTAGCTTTGTGCCCGAATGTTCCAGCGAATCTTCCCAAACAGCCTGAAGGCTTTCCAGGTTTTCACGGCATTTCTTATCGCTTGACTTCCAAAATACAATTACCGTTGCTTTGTTGATACCGGTAATATCTTTTATTGAAACTGAATTGCCGTCGAGGTTTTTTATTGTTGCATCAGGTATTGCTGCGGTTTGAGTCCTTGCTGTAAAAGAGATAAAAATTGCTGCGATTAAAATTGCCAGTGTTTTCATGATCTTGCTTTTTAAGTTTAACAATAAGTTAATTTGACATTACTTTGAGTTATCATTGTTGCAGCAAAATTAACATGGCACAACTTCAAAATCATGGCAGAAAACCATGATAAAAAAAAATAGCGGATTTCTTTAGAGGACTCTTTTCGGCGTTTTCAGGTGGAAATGCTTTCGAATACACTTAGAATCCGTTATTAAATAACTTGATGTTTGAGAGGTTTCATTATATCTTTTCATCCATGAACATAGATTCCTTTCCGTCAGCCGATGGATACCAATGACAAGTATTTGAATGGAGTTGGGGTACACTTTGTGAGAGAGACCTCTCAGTCTCCGCCAGATGGCGGATCCTTCGAGGTGACAAGGATTTGGGGGATTTGGGGGTGGGTGAAAGTGGGCGCTTTGCGCCCACTTTCACCCACCCCATACATAGCCCGAGGCTCTGTTATTTCGATGCCGCACCTGCGGCAGGAGAAATCTTTCAATCTAAGTGAGAAATCTATTCCATAATGTCATTTCACTATGAGATATCCGCCAAATGGCTGGGGCTTGGAACTCGAAAACATGGCACACCGGCCTAATATCCTATCCCGAAAAGTTATAAAATTCCAATAATAATTTATAAGATTATTGAACGATGAAATTGCAAATCTTATTAATTAACATAATTAGAGGGCTTTATGTATGGTTGGAGGTTTGGGGTCTAATTTCCTGATTTTTTTTATTACTTTAGCTATGCAACCATTTATTAGCTTTGTAATCTTATTTGCAAGATTTCGGACAACTATTTTACGATCATCTTTTTAGCAAGCAAATCCTGCTGAGAAGTGAAAATAAAAACTAACAAACTAATATTTATCATTATGAATAAAATTTTTACATTGGTTCTAACTGTTATTTTTTTACCGTCTGTACTATTAGCAGAATGGGTATCGGTTGATAACAGTACTTCTAAAACTAATGCTCCACAGGTTACTTTAATCAGTGACTCAGATAATAGTACAGTTTTACAAATCGAGCTTAGTGGATTTGAATTGAAAGATTTGCCAGCCGATGGAAAAACATTTCAATCTATTGATTTATTTACTGAAATATTTACAACAAAAGAAGGCTATCCTGAGCTACCCTACATCGCAAAAATATTGGCTATTCCTGATCAATCGGGCATTTCGGTTGAGGTGATTGAAACCGGAGAAGTTCAGACTTTCCAAAATATAAATATCCCCCCTGCCAGGCAAAGCTGGTGGGAAGGCGATCCCGAGCCTTCTTATGATATGAATACAGATGCCTACAGTATGGATTCTTTTTATCCTGCCAAAATGGTAAGCATTGAGGAACCATCAGTATTTAGAGATTTTCGTATTTCACGTGTCTCCTTATTTCCGGTACGTTACAACCCGGCCAAAAAAGAACTTCAGGTGGTAAGCTCAATGACCATAAAAGTTACCTACGGAAAAGGAAAAATAGTAAATCCTAAAACTTCACAAAAAAGAGCAATCGCACCATCCTACGCCAAATTATACAAAAGCACTATTTTTAATTATAAAGAAGTTTTAAATCGTGTGTATGGCGGCCGTGAAGATGGCGAAGAGTTGATGCTATGCATTATGCCCGATGAGTTTGTTGAAAGCTTCCAAACTTATGCCGACTGGAATCGTCAAACAGGAACCGATGTGCATATAACTAAATTTAGTGATATTGGTGCCACCGCCAACAACCCGAATACTGTTAAAGATCATATCTCGGATGCCTATTACAATTGGGAAGTGCCACCAACTTATGTGCTGGTAATCGGTGACAAAGATGTGTTCCCCTACAAAACTGTATCCTATCCCGACTATTCGTTTCCAAGTGATAATTTTTATGTAGAAATTGACGGAGGTGACTATTTTCCGGAAATGATGATTGGCCGTTTTACCAACCAGGGTGATTACAGGATGCGGGTGATGATCAACAAATTTCAGTTGTATGAACAATATCCATACACCGATGAAACCGATTGGTTTAAAGAAGGAATTTGTTGCTCAAATAACGATTATGACTCTCAGGTTGAAACCAAACGTTTTGCCTATAGATGTATGACCATTGACGGTGGTTTTACCCACGTTGATACTTTAATGAGCGATGGTAATGGTTGGGGTTATGATTGCTCTATGGATGTGGGTGATATAGTAAATGCTATTGAAGATGGTCGAAGTTTCCTCAACTACCGGGGCGAAGGTTGGTATAGCGGCTGGAGTGCTACATGTTATAATTTTGACCAATCGGATGTTAAGGATTTAGAGAATGGACAAAAATTTACCTTCGTAACAAGCATTGGTTGCGGTGTGGCGGGATATCAGTCCAGTGGGGGTAACTGTTTTGGAGAAGAGTGGGTTCAAATGGGAACAATATCGGAACCTCGTGGAGGTTGTGCATTTATTGGCCCAACATCAAATACCCACACAACCTATAACAACAAGATCGATAAAGGTATTTACGTGGGGATGTTTCGCGAAGAAATGGATACACCCGGCCAGGCTATGGTAAGGGGAAAATTGTATTTATACAATGTATATGGAAACGACTATAATACCGAATACCATTACCAGGTATTTCATGTTTTGGGCGATCCAAGTCTGCATATATGGAAAGATGTGCCCCTTGAAGTAAATGTTGACCATCTGGCCAGCATTCCGGTTGGAAATAATCAGCTTGAAGTTACGGTTACTTTCGAGGGTTCGGGATTGCCGGCCGATAGCGCCATTGTTTGTGTTACCAACAATGAAATTTTTGCTACCGCTTATTGTGATGTAAATGGGGTTGCAGTGTTAGATATTGTTCCTACTGTACAAGACTCACTTACAATTACAGTTCGTGGTGGAAATGTATATCCCCATCAGAGTGCAATAGAAGTTACACAGCCCGAAGAACTTGTAGAACCCGAAGGTGAACCCGAAATGGTTGACCTTGATGGCAACAATGATGGATTGCTAAATCCTAACGAAAACTGCGAAGTAACTTTTACACTCAAAAACTGGGGCGTTATTTCAGTAAATAATATTCAGGGTACTATATCTTCAACCGACCCGTACGTTCAGATCATCACCACATCACCGGTTTCTTTTGGAAACCTGGCTCCCGGAGCTATGGCTACCGGCGACCCATTCGAGTTTCATGTGGATGAAAATTGCCCGATTGGACAAAACATCATTTTTACTCTCAATGTAAGCAGCACGCTAAGCTCCTGGCAATATAGTTTTCATGCTGTAATAAAAGGGTGCGCTTTAGCATTCGATAATTATATGGTTGGTGATGAGGGTTCACCCGAAACAAATTACCGTATGGATCCGGGTGAAACAGTGAGGTTGTTTATGTCGATTACAAATCCTGGTGAAGATGTTGCCCCCAACGTAATGGGTGTGCTTTCAACCAGCGACCCATATATGACCATTGATGATGAAATGGCTACTTTCGGTACAATTGAAATTGACGGTGAAGCCATCAATACCGAAGATTATTTTGTAGTTTCTATCAGTCCTGGATGTCCAACAAACTATATGGCTCAATTTACATTGGAACTCTATACCCAAAACGGATTTTATCCCTACGAAACAGAAATTATTCATGGATTTCCTGTTGCTCTGCCGGTAGCTTCCGACTATTCCGGCCCTGATGCGTACGGGTATTATGCCTATTCTAACGATGATTCATTTTACGATCAAACGCCCGCCTATAACTGGTTCGAATTAGAAGGAATTGGAAGTCAGCTTAACATTTTTGGTGAAAGCGATTATACCGAAACCGTTGATTTGCCATTTAACTTTATGTATTATGGCCTTGAATATTCAAAGCTGCGTATAAGCACTGATGGCTGGATGGCCTTTGGCAATGGAGTACAAACAGCCCCGGTAAATTATTCGTTACCGCATAACGACATCATCAACAATATGGTGGCCGTTTTTTGGGACGATCTTTACAATGTTGAATATGAGGATGGCGAAATCATGTTTTATCATGATCAGGATAATAACAGATTTATTGTTGAATGGGATAGCATAACGCTCAATAACCTAAATCCTGAACCCATTCGCCAGGAATTTCAGGCCATTTTGTTAGACCCCGCCTATTACGAAACTACCACCGGTGATGGTGAAATTTTGATGCAGTACAAAAGAATGGAAGACGTAATTACAAGTACTGTTGGCATCGAAAATAATAGCCAGGATATTGGACTGCAATATGTTTTTAATAATAATTATAACCCTACCGCTTCCGAAATTAAAAATGGTGTGGCCATTAAATTTACCACTGAATCGCCTTTCGTTACAATAATAGTATCGGTTGATGAAGATGAAGGGATAGCTGCAAATGAATTTGGATTGATGCAAAATTCGCCTAACCCTTTTAACTCTTCTACCCAAATCGACTACATTCTTCAAGAAGACGACAATATCAGGGTTGAAGTTTACGATATTCGTGGGGAGCTTGTGAGCCGCTTATTCGAAGGGCCACAGCAAGCAGGTAAACACAGATTAACCTGGAATGGTGAAAGTGATCAGGGAATTGAAATAAATTCCGGGGTTTATTTTATCCGGCTATATTCAGGCAGCTTGTCGCAAACAATGAAAACACTAAAGCTGGACTAACATCACCTGTGAATTAGCGGATCATGTACAGCTTTTATGTTTTACTTACCATCATTATTCTTGCTTCTATTGCCGGGGTAATCGAATATGCCAGGCATCAGAAAAGGGTAAATTCCATCCCGATGCGCATCCATATTAATGGCACCCGCGGAAAATCAAGCGTTACTCGTTTGGTGGGTGCCGGCTTGAGGGCAGGGGGTATTTCTAATATTGTAAAGGTTACCGGAACATTTCCCCGCCTAATTCTTGAAGATGGTACTGAAACGTACATTCACAGGAAATCATCAGCAAATATCATAGAGCAATTGTCGATTGTTGAATTTGCAGCAAAACGTAAGGCAAAAGCACTCGTTATGGAGTGCATGGCTTTGCAGCCGCAATATCAAACCATAACCGAAAAACACATGGTACGGTCTAACATTAGTGTTATGACGAATGTGAGGTTGGATCATACCGATATTATGGGTCATACCCTTTCGGAAATTGCAGAAACCCTGGGGCGGACAATCCCTAAAAAGCAGCACTTCTTTACTGCCGAAAATATCATTCCACAAGAATTGAAAAGGATCGCTGATCGCCGAAAAACCGAATTTCATTTGGTTAACGGGGATATGGTGTCTATTGATGAGATGAAAGGCTTTAGTTATATCGAACACCGGGATAACGTGGCGCTTGCTTTGGCTATATGTAATCATGCAGGTGTTGATCGCCAAACAGCGCTGTTGGGAATGTATGATGCCATCCCTGATGCAGGAGCTTTGAGGGCCTATAAGATTGATGCTTTTGGTAAACGATTGGTTTTTTACAATGCCTTTGCCGCCAACGATCCTGATTCTACCATGATGATCTGGAAGAAGATTCGGGATGAAGTAGGCCTTGAGGGTGTAAAAATTGTATTGCTCAATACCCGGCAAGATCGCCTTGATCGTGCTAAGCAATTGGCCGAAATGTCGGCTAAACATCTAAAAAATGGAGCAGATTACTTGATGCTTATCGGGCAATCCACCGAAGTGGTGGCACACATGGCTATGAGCTATGGGTTTCCACAGAAAAAAATTGTGAACCTTGGATATACAACTCCTGTAAAGATTTTTGAAAAAGTACTATCACTAACTGATAAAGAATCATCGATTGTTGCCATAGGAAATATGGGTGGTATGGGCGCCGAAACTGCTGAATATTTTGAAAACAGAAGCATATAAAAAAAATGATTGAATTAGCCATAACCTTAGGTTTGATTTTTAGTTTGTTGTCGTACGAAGTATTTGGCCTTGCTGCCGGAGGAATCGTTGTTCCGGGATACATTGCACTACAACTCTCGCATCCCGACCGGCTCGTTGGAGTCCTGGTGGTGAGCTTTGTTACTTTTCTTATTATAAAGGTTTTAGGTAACTACACCTTTTTATATGGGCGTCGCCAAATGGTGCTGGCTTTATTGATAGGTTGCCTGCTTGCCAATTTCTCACGCTATTTTCTTGCTATCGACATCGGTGGAAGTACCCTCGAATTGCAGGCTGTGGGTTGGGTTATTCCCGGGCTAATTGCACATTGGTTTGGAAAGCAAGGCGTTTTTAAAACCATTAGCGTGTTGTTTGTATCATCAGTACTTGTAAGGTTAATTTTGATTTTATTTTTTGCAGGTGCGCTTTTACCATAATGCTTAAAGAGAAAATTAATGTATAGATTCAGAGCAAAATCCAACATCGTATTAAGTGTTTTGTCCTTACTGGCATTGCTGGCATTTATTGCCGTCGAAAATGGGAAGGTTGATGTTAAACAGGAGTGGTATCAGGAAAAGCTCGATGCTGCTGAATTATCACAGCTTGCCGCAAATCAGCTTAAAAGCCATCGGCTGGAAAAAGGTATTTTTATCGATGTGATAAACGATCCTAACCAAACCGCCCTAATTGGTCAGGAGTTTACTATGATTACCACCGACCGTGGTGATATTGATGCTAAATTATCCTCAACAAATCCCAACTTTGCTGCAGTTATTATTCAGCTTTTAAAAGATGCTGATCTTGAGGATGGCGACCATGTGGCCATTGCCTTCACCGGTTCATTTCCTGCATTAAATATCTCGGTATTGGCTGCCATCGAAACACTCGATCTTGTCCCGATTATAATTACATCAGTTGGGGCTTCAAATTTTGGCGCTAACGATCCGAATTTTACCTGGCTCGACATGGAGCATGTATTGAATGAGTCAAATATTTTTCATAATCGTTCTGTAGCTGCTTCAATTGGTGGTGGGCAAGATATAGGTCGTGGCTTGAGTCCCGAAGGCCGTCAATTGATTACCGATGCCATCAAAAGAAACGATATGGAGTTTATTGATGAAAATCACCTCGAAAACAGTATCAGCCAAAGGCTTGACATATATGAAAAACACAGCAAGGGAAAGCCCGTGAAAGCTTTTATTAATGTTGGTGGTGGTATTGCCAGTCTGGGAAACACAATCAACGGTAAGCTTATTAAGCCCGGATTAACTGAGTATTTGCCAATGCAAAATTTTCCTGTAAAAGGAGTTATTATCGAAATGGGACAAAAAGGAATTCCCATTATTCATCTGCTGAATATCAAAAAATTATTAGCCGAATTTGACTTACCTTACAGCCCGGTGCCTTTGCCTGTACCTGGTGATGGTGGAATATTTACTCAGAAAAAATATAGTCTTGTAGTAACAGCCATAGCTACTGCCATTCTTGTGCTTGTAATAATCCTTGTTTATATCAGCGAACGTAAATACCACCAACTGGGAAGCGACGTGGTAGCATTTACCGAAAAACAAAAAACACATCAAAATGAGGCGGAGGATGTTCCGGTTCTGTAATTAAACTATAAATTGAGAATATAAATTAAAACAAAAACACTATGAAAAAGAATTTACTTCTCCTGCTATTAATCGTTTTTCTTAGCTCATCATGGGCATTTGCACAAAAAAGCAGCAGTAAAAAAACACTGAAACCTACAATGTTTAATGAAAAGGTTTCGATAAAAAGTGGGGATAAAACCAGGAATTATTATTCCCTTGATGCAAACAAAGCTGCCATGGTCTTTCTTAAAGGTCCCGGAGTGCTGCGTGTAATTACACGTTGTGCTTTTGCCAAAGGGCAGAATAATAAACTTAACTATGAAGTGTTCTACACTATTAATGGTGGCGAACAACAAACCGCCAAAATAAAAGGCGCACAGCGGACAACAAAAGCTTCTTACAAGGATGCAAATATGGGGACTCCCGGGCAGCTCGAAGACTTTGAAATTGAATTGGGACGAGGTGATCATTCTATTCAGTTTCTATCTGTAGATGGCCAGGTTTCGCTTGCGGCACGCTACATTTTTTCGGCCGGAAAAGTGAAAAAGAAAAAGTGGATAGCCTTTAACCCGGTTATGCCCAATCAACCGGTCGATCTGATAACACGCGAAAATATTGTGAGTTACAGCCGTTTTTCTCTCGATAAACCGCTCAGGATTGAGGTAATTGGACCAACACAGGTACGCGTACTAACCCGCGTTGAAAATCACTATCAGATGCGTGGAAGAATCCAATACCGAATTCAGGTGAAGGAGGAAGATGAAGTAATTAATACCTATTCACTCAGTAGCAAACGATCGCAGGTTACTGTTTACAGCAACGACAAATCATTACTGCCAGGAACAGCATGTGAGTTTGTAATCGATGTGCCCAAAGGAAAACATACCTACGAAATTATGCCTTTGGATAAAGATAAGAGCACTGTTTTGGGGAGGTTTTTAATTCCTGAAACGGATGTGAAACTCAGTAATTAGCCTACGTATTTTTTTCGGAAATATTCCGGATAGCTAAAGTTTAAACTATGAATAGAAATTTGATAAGCAGGAATTTCTCCGGAAGTTTTCGTGGGATTGTACTTCTTTTAATGTTTTTGGTGATTTCAAACAGCGGAGTTTTTGCCCAGAAAAAATCCGGCAAACTGAAACCTGATATTGACCTTAGTTTTGGCGTGGGTACTTTTTACGATGATAATATTCTTAAATATTCAGAGAAGTATCTGGAGCGCTTTATGAATAATGAAGACCAGGGTAGGTTTCATATCGAAACTTACGATGATATGATCATTAGTGCGAATGCAAATGTATCAGCAACTTTTCGTTTTTTTGGTAAACTGAAAACGGTACTTAATATTACTGGCAAGTACAATCGATACGCTGTAAATGATGTAAAATCATGGGGCACTTTTGGCTTTGGACTTCGTCAGAATATCACAAAAAAACTCAGTGTTAAAGTGTTCTACGATTATATCCCCGAATTTTATGTTCGCCATTTCAGGGATGACGATTGGACCAGTGTGTATGGATATACCGAAAAAACCTTTAAACCCTACATATTTTCCAAGGATAATTTTGGGTCTTGGGCAAATTACACTTTTTTTAAAAATACCGGTGTAAGGGTTTATTATTACTATTCCAGGTATTACCACAATGAATATTATACTGAGTATGATTGTAAAAATAATTTGTATAGGATAAAAATCACACAACCAATAACTAAAAGTTTTGAAGTTGATGCGATGTATCAATATGTTACTTCTGATGCTAAGGGCTATGATGAATCCGGTGAAATCAAAGAAACTTCTGATGATGCCGATGCTACTTATGTAGAGGATGGATTTATTGTGGGATTGAAATGGAAAATGCCACGAATAAAAAAACGCTTTCACTCTTTAAAACTCGAAACTGTAATTTATAACCGCTACTATCAAACTGATAAACCAGTGGAAGTAGATTATCTTCATGCAGGCCGGGTTGACAACAATCTAAGGTTTTACCTTACCTATTACCTGAGCGTTTCAAAAGCATTAAAGTTTAAGGCATATTACAAATGGTATGGTCGCGATTCGGGGACTACCTCTCCCCTCAACGAGCAATATGTGTCCAACGAAAAGGATTATATCCAGAACCAGGTTGGAATAGAATTTACTTATAAGTTGGGTTTATAAGATATGACTTTTTAAGAAAGAAAATATATAAAAATGAATAAAATATTAAATATGAAGATGAACAGATTATTTGTTTTAATGCTGATATGCATGGCCATTTTAAGTAGTTGCGGTAAGCCAAACGATCCAAATACAATCGAACCGGAAGATAATTCCGGGGGATATAAAGTTGTTTCAAAATTGATGACCTCAGGCGTATCGCAGGATGTACATAAAAATGGCAACCTGCTTTACATTGCTCAAGGCGAAGGTGGTTTATTGGTAGTTGACGTTTCAGATCCCAAAAACCCGGAAGTGCTTACACAAATTGTTGATGGCGTAAGAGGATATTCCGCAAAGGTGGCTTTTAAAGATAGTTTGGTTTATCTTGCTGCAGGAGCATGGGGAGTTACTGTTGTTGATGTAAGTGATCCCTTTGTGCCCAATATAAAACAATGGTACCTGGCAGTTATTAAGCCTGCGAAGAGTTTCGATATTTTGGGTGATTACCTGTTTACAGCCATTAGTGGAAACGGTATTCAGATTGTGAATATTCAAAAGAATTTAGGTTTACCCGATACCAGGTCAATTATTATTACTCCCGGTTACGCTACCGGACTTAAAATTTCTCCCAATGATTCCACATTGTTTGCAGCATGTGGTGAAATGGGTCTGGCAATGTATGATTTGTCAAATTTTGACGATGGATACGCTAATTATCCAATTATCGGTTGGTGCGATACACCCGGATATGCCGAAGATGTAGTGCTCAATTATGATGCTTCGATAGCTTATCTGGCTTGTGGTACCGAAGGTTTACAAATGATTAACTATGCCGACACAGCAAATGTTGAACTTGTGGGTAGTTATGCAACCGAAGGATATGCTAAAGAACTGAAATATGAAGGCCAGACGATTTTTATAACAGCCGGTTTGCAAGGTGTTCAAATTATTGATGTGTCCAATGTTGCATCACCCACTATTATTGGTGTGGTTGAAACCGAAAATGCACGTGGTTTTGATATGGATGAAGACTATCTTTATGTTGCTGATGAAGTTGAGGGTTTGATAATTATTTCCACGCCGAAGTAAAAAAAAGTCATTGATTGTCATCCCGAAAAGTAGAAAATCTTTGATTTTCGTAACTTTTCGAGCCCGCCTTGCCGCCAGCGTTGGCTTTTGATAAAGCGAGGCAGGGATGTTGCAAATCCGGGATTCGTGAATCCTGGGCTCGAAAAACTATGAAATCGTAGATTTCTGTCCCGAAAGCTTTCGGGATCGGCATTGATAGTCATTAAATACTTAGGTGGTAAAAAAAAAGGTCATTGATAGTAATTGGTGGTCATTGGGCTACGCCGTCATTAGTTGTCATTGATGGTCATTTGGCTTCGCTATCATTAGTCCGCCAGCCGGCAGATGAATTTGTTTGGCCTGCCCCTTCAGGGCTTAGGGGTGCGGGTGCGTAATTAATGGTTATTTATCCATTGCAAGGATTGTCTATTCAGTTATGTTTTTGTGGCATTAAAGGAATATTTCTTGAATAAATAGCTATGGCTGGTTGCCGGAAAAATGACGGCGAAACCAAATAACAGTTAAGCGATTAACTTCCGCTGGCAGGCAGACAAATTGTAACCAAAAGTGAACTATGAGCAAAAACGAAGTAGTAAAAAAACGCTTTGAATTTATCGACCAGTTTCGGGGCTTTGTGGGAATCTTGATGCTTCTTGGGCATAGCTCTTATTATTTCAACGCCATTTGGAATCAGCTCGATCCGCTCGATCCGCTTTTCCCAACATGGGGACAGTTTATGTTGCGCTATGTGGGCTATTTGTGTGCTCCCGGTTTTTTAATGATGAATGGTGCTATGGTGTGGTGGTCGTACCACAAGCGCATAAAAAAGGGAGTTGCCGATTGGATCGTTCGGTGGCACCTGATTCAGCGGGGACTTTTTTTGATCCTGGTGCAAATGATTTGGGTAAACTCTTCCTGGGGAGGTTTTGCCGAGTTTAAACCCGGGCATTTGGGAATTATTTCAACCATTGGTATTTCCATGATTTTCCTAACCTTTATCATTAACTTAAAATGGCAATATCGAACATTCATTGCAGTATTTATTTTGATTGCTCATGCGTTTCTGCTTGAAGTGCCTTATGATGCAGGAGTGCCTTGGCAGAAAGTAGTCATGCAAATGTTTGTCGATTCAGGCGGCTTCAACAAATACCCGGTTTTACCCTGGTTTGCCCTGGCAATTTTGGGCTCAGTGATGGCCAATGGCTGGCTTAGTGCATGGAAAACCGATAAACAAAGAATTATTATGGGGCTTACCGTTTCCTTGAGTGTATTTGCTGTGGCCATAATTATTCGCATTGCCAATGGCTTTGGCAACATATTTCCATTTTCCGAATTTGGTCACTATTCCTTTTTCCTCGATCAAAAATATCCACCCAGTTTATTTATCAACCTGTGGTCTTTTGCTGCTGTGGTAATGGGTGTTACGCTTTTTATTGTCATCGGGCGGGTAGCTCCGAAGCTCTTGGTTGTTTTTAGCATCCCGGGTAAAGTGCCCTTGTTTTTCTATGGAGTGCATCTGGCTATTCTTGGGGTTTTTGTTAAGCGCCTCGATATTTTCTACCGACAGGGTGGGGTAGTGGAGTCGCTGATTGGCCTGGCAGTAATGTTGCTTATCATGTTGCCCCTTTGCTGGTGGTTTTATGGTGTGAAGCGCCGGAGCAAGAATTATTTAATTCAAATGATTTAGATAGGAAGGAATAGAAATGGATAAGATTAAACTGCCTTTTGTATGTCTGTTTTCCCTAACATTAATTCTGTTTGCAGGATGTTCAGGTCGGCAGGATCCTCCGGTTTCACTGGACGATGGAACATTTGCATATCACTTGTTTAATGCCGAAGATGCACTTGCAGACATATCATTTTTCAAAACTGAAAATAAAAAAACTGGATTACCGCTGAGGGTAGATACGATTTTTACCTTAAATGAAAAGGACTATTTGCGTGTACGCATTCCGGTTGACAAATTTCAAAATGAAAATTGGATCAGTATGATGTTTCATCTCGATTGGGTGGGTCCTGATGATAAATCGTTTTACACCAAGCGGATTGATTTTAGCTCCAGTGATACCTCATTCATTGTCAACAGCTCGGTTTCACTTTCGCCGGATAAAAGAGATACAGGAAGGCATACTTTAAAACTATACTATTTCAGAGAATTGATAGCGGAGAAGAGTTTTGTATTGCTACCCGAAAATTCCATTAATCATTCCCTGGCCAAATTAATAAGCCCTGAAATAGTTTTTTGTGAAAAGGTAAGCAAAAAAACCGGTGAACGATCTGGTATTGATTCCGTTTTTTATTTGGCTAAAAAAGCAAGAGTTCGTGCATTTGTTGATATGAATAATATCAAGGGTTTTAAGGATAAAAAGCTTTTATTCGATTTGGTATGGATCGATCCGGATGGTGAGGCTTTTTACAGTAAGGATATCGAATTATCATCAGCGGATGATGAGCCCCAACTTTACAGCTCTATCTCCATTCCCACCAATAAACGCGAACCCGGAAAATATACTTTAGAAGTTTATCTATTTGACGAATTGATTGCAATGAAAACATTTACATTAAAGTGACACGATGGTGTCCAGGTAATTTTAATAGATTCTTTCCCGAAATTTCGGGATTCAGAATGACAATGCTTTAAATGAATTTATGGACGGGAGGGCTTGGGTGGCGGCTTTGCCGCCACCCAAGCCCTCCCAAGAAACATAATCATCTGTCATTCTGATCCGCCATTTGGCGGAGAAGAATCTACAAATGGCATAATACTTTTCCCCGGATAAAAATGAAAGTGATACAATATTTCCTCTCCTGATGAAGTGTTATTTTTCATTTTTTTCTGTTATTCGATAAAAAGTGCCTCTTTCCTGTTCCACTGTTTTAATTTTTTCTTCCGACTCCAGCACATCCAAATATTTATTGATTTCGTTGATGTGCAAACCCAATATCTTCGTCAAGTCATCAAGGGTGCAAGGTCTTCTTGAAATGGTTTCTATGATCGCTGTTTCAATATCGCTCCTAAATGATGGTATATCTCTCCTTTCCTGCGATGAACTAATTATTTCAACATTGTTTAAGTTCCAATAATCAGCCACTCGTTGTAATTCTTTTTTTGTTGCACCCCGCAAATTTGAAATAGTGCCAGGGCGGTCTAAAGTGTTTAATTGAATGGAATCAGGTTTTATTTTTAAGATCACATTTTTGAGTGCCACTAATTCATTGTCAGTGTCGTTAAAACCAGGAAGAATAAATACTTCAAGCCAAATTTTGCCTTTAAATTCTTTGCTGAAATCAACCAATCCTTGAACATATTTATCAATACTTAAATCTTTAACCGGACGGTTTATTTTTCTAAACACATCCTCAGTGGCAGCGTCAAGGGATGGGAGAACAACATCGGCATTTAAAATTGCTTCTCTTACTTTCTTGTCGTAAAAAAGAGTTCCATTCGTCAACACTGCAACAGGAATACCGGGTTTGTTTTGCTTAATGAAACGGAGTATTTCGCCAATGAAAATATTCAGGGTTGGTTCGCCCGAGCCCGAAAAAGTAATGTAGTCAGGGTCGGGGTTATGATGAAAATAATGGATGAGTTCTTCCTTTATTTTATCAATCTTAATATACTCTTTGCGGTCGAGTGTTAGTTTGGTGGTTTTGCCTACTTCGCAGTAAACACAATCGAGCGAGCACACTTTTTTTGGGACTAAATCAACACCCAACGACATGCCCAACCTTCGTGATGGAACGGGGCCAAATAAATATTTATACATTTTGTTTTGTCTTAGGATTAGTTATATTTTTTCCTCAAATCTTCTGCAACCAGGGTTGGTTTAATCAACTCCTGCCATTCGTTAGTTTGCCATGTTTCAAGATTTTGGTGGGTGAGATAGTATTTTTGTGGGATGGGGTGGGTTCCAACCACAACTTTTATTTTGTATTTATTTTCTATAAATTTTTTAAAATGAGAAATGTAGGGACATGGCGGGTAACCAACCACAAGACCTGTGGCTAAGTGAATGGCTTCTGCGCCGTTTTTAATCATTTCTTCGGGAGTATATTCAATGTTTCCACCGGGGCAAGCACCACAACTTGTGTATCCAACTATTTCCAATGCTTCATTTTTGCTGTAAATATCAAATGCTCCTTCCCTGTTTTGCATGGCTCTGAAACATTTTCCGCCGGCACAGCTTTTATATCTGTCGCAAATTATAATTCCAATTTTCATTTGTATAAAATTAGCCACCGATGCACGGATAAATTTAATGATGTTTTATGCCTGTCAGTGGGTGTTAATAATTATTATGATCATTTCAAGTTAATAAATTCCTTTATTCAATTTTGAGATAAGGTTTTATTATTTTGCTTTTGTCCCCCAAAAGTATTTAAAGAAATTGAATATGAAAGAAAAACAGTGGATTTTTTTTAGGGATGGCTGCTGGGAGAATGATTAACAGGTATCGCATAGTAAAGGAAAATCTTATCAGTATGTGATAACAACCAATAACAATTAATCAATAACGATTAACCAATAACGCTGGGCTTTGCCCGAGCCCAGGATTCAAGAATCCCGGATTTGCAACATCCCGCCTCGCCTTAACAAAAGCCTGCGCTGGCGGCCCGCTTCGCAGCGAGGCGAGCAAGGCAGGCTCGAAAAGTTACGAAAATCTTAGATTTTCTACTTTTCGGGACAATTAACCAATAACGATTAACCAATAACGATTAACAAATAACAATTAACCATTAACTAATAATGCCGGGCTTTGCCCGTGCACCCCTGCCTCGCCTAAACAAAAGCCTACGCTGGCGGCAAGGCGGGCTCGAAAAGTAATATAAATTGTCCGAAGGACTCCTTTGGAGAAAATTTTCTACTTTTCGGGATAACCATTAACCAATAACCAATAACTAATAACCCAATCCCCTAATACCCAAACCTCTTAAGCGCCTGCTCGTTATCGCGCCATTCTTTATCCACTTTTACAGTGAGCTCCAAAAAAACTTTTTTGTCGAGAAATTTTTCGATGTCTTTGCGGGCATCGGTGCCAAGCCTTTTAATGGCCTGGCCGCCTTTACCCAATATTATCATTTTTTGACTTTCGCGGGCCACATAGATGTAAGCATTAATTCGGGTCATCTTGCCTTCCTCCTTGAATTGATCCACAACTACTTCAACAGAGTAAGGAACCTCTTTGCGGTAAAGCAGCAATATTTTTTCGCGGATTATTTCTGAAATAAAAAACCTGTAACTTTTATCGGTAAGTTCATCCTTTGGGTAAAAAGCAGGATGCTCGGGGAGGAAATCAAGAATGGTGTTTAAAACTTTTTGAATGTTGAAAAGATGTAAGGCCGAAATAGGAATAATCTCAGCCCCCGGAATTTTTTCAGCCCAAAACCTGAGGGCATTTTCAACAATTATTTGTTCGGCAGTATCAATTTTATTGATTACAACAATTAACTTTTGCCCACCGGATAAATCCAATTTCGCAATTCTTTCGTCCGGCTCGGTTTCACCAATTTCAACAAGGTAGAGCATAATATCGGCATCCACCAGGGCCTCATCTACATTTATCATCATCGATTCGTGCAGCTTGTAGTGAGGTGAAAGTATGCCGGGGGTATCAGAAAACACAATCTGATAGTCATCGGTGCTTACAATTCCTTTTATTCGGTGCCTTGTTGTTTGGGCTTTGTTTGTGATTACCGAAAGTTTTTCACCTACCAAAGCGTTCATAAGTGTTGATTTACCTACGTTTGGTTTCCCTAAGATGCTTACAAAACCGGCTTTATGTGCCATGAAATATTTTTTTAAAATTATTTTGCAAAGTAAGTAATTATTTATTTATCTTTGCAAACCCAAATTTTGAGGGTAACATTGAGTTCTTAGGAAATAAAAATATATTGCGGGGTGGAGTCCCGAAAAACCCGAAATCTTTGATTTCATAGTTTTTCGAGGATGCCCGACCAAAGGTCGGCACAGGTAGTTTGGGAAAATCATTCTCTTGGAAATGATTTTCAAGAATGCACGTTCCGATGAATCGGAACGGCACTCGTTGGATTCCATTTTTTAAATTTAAGCAATTAAAAATATATTGCGGGGTGGAGTCCCGAAAAACCAGAAATCTTTGATTTCATAGTTTTTCGAGGATGCCCGACCAAAGGTCGGCACAGGTAGTTTGGGAAAATCATTCTCTTGGAAATGATTTTCAAGAATGCACGTTCCGATGAATCGGAACGGCACTCGTTGGATTCCATTTTTTAAATTTAAGCAATTAAAAATATATTGCGGGGTGGAGTCCCGAAAAACCAGAAATCTTTGATTTCATAGTTTTTCGAGGATGCCCGACCAAAGGTCGGCACAGGTAGTTTGGGAAAATCATTCTCTTGGAAATGATTTTCAAGAATGCACGTTCCGATGAATCGGAACGGCACTCGTTGGATTCCATTTTTTAAATTTAAGCAATTAAAAATATATTGCGGGGTGGAGCAGAGGTAGCTCGTCGGGCTCATAACCCGAAGGTCGTAGGTTCGAATCCTGCCCCCGCTACCAAAGAAAAGCCGGTCATTGTGCCGGCTTTTTGCATTTATTGTAAACACCAAATCTCCAAATTACATTATGGCAAACATGTTAGCAATTGTTGGAAGACCCAATGTTGGGAAATCTACATTATTCAACAGGCTCACCGGCCAGCGACAGGCCATTGTGGAAGAGACCAGCGGAGTAACCCGCGACAGGCATTATGGAAAAAGCGACTGGAACGGAAAAGAGTTTTCAGTGATCGACACTGGTGGCTACGTGGTTGGCTCCGATGATATTTTTGAAGGTGAAATCAGAAAGCAGGTTGACCTTGCCCTGGAGGAAGCTGATGTGATTATGTTGGTGGTGGATGCCCGTGAGGGTTTATCTGCGCTTGATGAGGATATGGCAAATGTGTTACGTCGCGCCGATAAATCCGTGTTTGTTGCGGTTAACAAAGTGGATAGCAACAAGAACATACACGATGTAGCCGAATTTTATAGCATGGGGCTTGAGCATGTTTTCCCCATTTCGGCAATCAACGGAAGTGGCACAGGCGATATGCTCGATGAAGTTGTAAAGCATTTTACAGTTGTAGATGAAAATATTAATGATGAGTTGCCAAAATTTGCCGTTGTGGGAAGGCCTAATGTTGGGAAATCATCGCTGATAAACGCACTTTCAGGAATCGACAGAAACATTGTTACAGACATTCCCGGAACAACCCGCGATTCGATAAATACTTTGTACAAGGGATTTGGATTTGAGTTTTACCTTGTGGATACCGCCGGACTGCGCAAGAAGAGTAAGGTGTTTGAAAATATTGAGTTCTACTCGGTAATGCGGTCAATCCGCGCCATCGAATACAGCGATGTTTGTATTCTTATGATTGATGCCACTCAGGGTTTTGAGGCACAGGACATGAATATTTTACACCTGATCGAAAAAAATAGAAAAGCACTTGTAATCGTTGTAAATAAATGGGATATGATCGAAAAAGGATCAAATACCCATATTACTTTTGAGGATGAAATCAGGAAGAAAACTGCCCCATTTACCGATTACGAAATTATTTTTACCTCGGTGCCCAATAAACAAAGGATTTATAAAGCCCTTGAAGCCGCCAACGAAGCTTATCAAAGTAAGAATCGCAAGGTTACCACATCTCAGCTTAACGAGATTATGCTCCCCATCATCAGCAATAATCCGCCGCCAATGATAAAAGGAAAGGTGGTTAAAGTAAAGTATGTTACACAATTACCTACAAAATTCCCCGCATTTGCTTTTTACTGTAACATGCCCCAATATGTTAAAGAGCCATACATGCGCTTTGTGGAGAATAAACTCCGCGAAAATTTCGATTTTAAGGGAATGCCGGTGCAGGTTTATTTCAGGAAGAAGTAGCGGAGCTATTTTTTGAGTTACTACTACTATTTTAGTGGATACAAATCATGACACTTAAAAAGTAGATTTCTCAGTCCCCGAAAAACGGGGCAGTCTGCTGCACTCCTACCAATGACATGTTTGTGTAAAAGGCTGAAAACCTTACTATTAAACAGACCTCTCAGTCGCTTCGCTCCTTCGAGGTGACAATGCTTCCGTTTGGGTAGTGGGAGGAGGGGAATCGGGCGCAAAGCGCCCGATTCCCCTCCTCCCAAATCAACCCGTGGACGGGGTCATTTCGACTAAGACACACAGCGGAGCGGTGTGTTGCCGGGAGAAATCTATTCCTAATCTTTTTAATAGTCCACAGTCCGGTTAGCAGTCCATAGTGGGTAGAAATCTTTGGTAGTTCTCTATTAAGGAACGGACTGAAAACTGAAGACTGATCCCGATAGCTATCGGGACTGAAGACTGAAAACTGCCAACTTTGTTTTTAGATAATAAATCGTTGTATCATGAAAACTTTAAATTCCCACCTTTTCCCTACTTTTGTCCCAAAATATATAATACTATGCCGTATTTAGTAATGGATATTGAAATGACCGGCCCGGAACCTGATTACAACGAAATTATTCAGATTGGTGCTGAGGTTTATGATGACGATTGGAATAAAAAAGGTGAATACCTTACCAACGTTTATCCCGAGAATGAAGATGCCTTTTCAGGTCATTCGGAGGCCATACACGGAATTTCGCTTGATGATCTGGACGAAGCACCCATGATGTATGATGTGCTCCCCGAGTTTGAAACCTGGATAAGAAAAAGCCTGCACTGGCCACCGGATGAAAAACTCTGGAAAGTAATTATCTGCGGACAAAGCGTGATCAACGACATCAACTTTTTGAGCTATGCCTACAAAAAGCAGAAACTCAAATGGCCCTTTTCTTTCCAGCTTATCGATTTGCATACCATTTCATATTATGGATTTATGATTTTGAAAAAGAATGGACAGCCCGTACCCAAATCGTTGAGCTTAGAAAGTGTAGCCAAATACTTTGGTTTTACCCGCGAATCAGAAACCCACAATGCACTCGAAGATTCCAAACTCACCGCGCAATGCCTTAAAGCATTTTTTGATTTAACAGGAGAAATGGTTATTAGCCCCGAAAAATAGAAAATTTTAATTTTCGTAATTTTTCGAGGGTGCTCGGGCAAAGCCCGGCATTAAAAGTTATTGGAATATTTTCAGTAGAGACAAGGCATGCCTTGTCTCCGAAAATAATGGGGAATTAGTTGATGGTCAATGGTAATTAATTTTCATTGAGGGAAATTATCCAACTAAACTGATGACTGCTCGCTGAGGACTTCAAAAGTTACATCATTTAATTTACGAAAAGAGTAATTATAAAATGACCGAAAGCGTCCGAATAGATAAATGGCTTTGGGCTGTCAGGGCTTTCAAAACCCGCAGCATGGCAACCGATGCTTGTCGCTCAGGAAAAGTAACCATCAAAGGCCAGGAAGTAAAACCATCGAGAGATGTGAAGATTGATGATGAAATTAAGGTTGTTATCAATCCACATTTTACACGATCGTTGAAAGTAATACAACTCCTGGCAAACAGGGTGGGGGCGAAGTTGGTTGCAACTTATGCCGAAGATATAACACCTGTGGAAGAACATGAACGTTTCAAGAAATACAACGAGCTGAATTGGGAACGCCGTGACCGCGGTGTTGGTCGCCCTACAAAAAAGGAACGTCGCGACATCGAACGATTGAAGGGAGATGAATGATAGGTGGGATGTGCCATTATCCAATTAATGCTGATTTTGCCGATTATGCCGATTATGCTGATTATGCCAATGATGCCAATGATGCAGTACAGACAAGGCATGCCTTGTCTCCTGTAAAAAAGACAAGGCATGCCTTGTCTCTACACCATCAAAATCATCCCCACAATTTTAATACGAATTCATTCCAATACAACAAAAAACATAATAATAGAAAATGCGAACACAACGACAATTATTTTTCGACCATCTGGCTCTGCCATCGGTTTTCCCGATGGAGCTTGAAATAGATCATGCCAAAGGAATTTATATGTATTCACCTGATGGTAAAAAATACATCGACCTGGTGTCGGGAGTTTGTGTTTCAAATCTTGGACATGGACATCCTGCGATAATTGAGGCCGTGAAAACGCAGGTTGATAAATACATGCACCTGATGGTTTACGGCGAGTTCATCCAGTCGCCACAGGTAATGCTGGCCCGCGAATTGACGGAATTGTTGCCCGATAAACTTAACTCGGTCTATTTTGTAAATTCCGGAAGCGAGGCCGTGGATGGGGCTTTGAAATTAGCTAAAAGGTTTACAAGCCGCACCGAGTTGGTTGGTTTTAAAAATGCCTACCATGGCGGAACACACGGTGCATTTAGCATGTTAGGAAACGAAGATATAAAATATGCTTACCGGCCTTTGCTCCCCGATACACGATTTTTAAGCTTCAATAATTTTGACGATTTAGAGCAGATTACCGAAAGAACTGCCTGCGTTTTGGTAGAACCGGTGCAGGCTGAGGCCGGCATCATTGTTCCTGAAAATGATTTCCTGAAGGCCTTACGTAAAAAATGCAACGAAACCGGCGCTATGCTAATTTTTGATGAAATCCAGGTTGGCTTTGGCCGTACAGGAAAATTATTTTGCTTTGAGCATTACGATGTTGTGCCGGATATTCTATGCCTGGCAAAGGGCATGGGTGCTGGAATGCCCATTGGGGCTTTTGTTGCCGATAAAAAAATGATGTTAACGTTTACAAAAAATCCTGATTTTGGTCATATTACAACCTTTGGGGGGCATCCGGTGAGTGCAGCAGCAGCACTGGCAAACCTTGAGGTTTTATCGGATAAGAAAAGTCCTGTAGCCGAAGTGGAAGAAAAAGGAAGACTTTATGAAGAAAGCTTACGTGATCATCCTAAAGTTGTAAAAATCAGACGTAAAGGCTTATTGATGAGCGTTGAATTAGAATCCCTGGAAATTAATAATAATGCCATGAAGGCCTTGCTTGAACATGGCCTGGTTACCGATCCCTTCTTTTTTATGCCACAAGCTTTTAGGATTGCTCCTCCCTTAACTATAACGAAAGAGGAAGTTTTGATGACCATCGATTTAGTCAATAAATCGCTGGATTCTCTATAATAATTAAAATTGTGATTATAAAAGTTGTTTTTAGAATTTGCTCCCCTGGCTGACTTTTACCAATTACAAATGATTTTTGTCTTGTTTAACCCTAACTTGGACAAGCCAAAACCAAACAAGGTGATCATGTAAAATTTATGGTGTATTCCTGTTTTGGTTTGTCCAAGTTAGTCGGCAAAATTTATAAATGCATATTTTGCAATTAAGAGCTTTATTATTTATCTTCCTTTCATATTAACAACAATGCATTTTAAATTTTGCATGGGTATCTTATCTCTAATATTCTGCCAAAAAATGGCAGAATATTAGAGATAAGATACTACGTTTTTCCCGGGGAGAAAAAAGCCTTTCAGGGAAAAAACCGCAGCATAAATATCGTTAACATGTTAGCATTAGTGGTTTTTTAAGAGCCTAACAGAGTTTAATCCCGCACATGCGGGACTGTCAGGTTAAGCATATTTTCCAAATAAGTTTTGCAGGCTGAAAGCCTGGAACATCAAAGAAAAGATATTATTGCTGTAAAAAATACCAGGCTGAAGGCCTGGGACAAAAAATTGTATCAGGCCTTCAGCCTGAATTTACTATTCCTTTTGTGCTAAAGAGGAGCGTTGCTCCTCCTTTTGATATTTAAGGCTTTCAGCCTTTTTTGTAAAATCCACTTACTCAAAAATCACAAATATTTCCTTAACCTGACGGCTATGCACACGTGCGGGACTGTCAGGGTTCAAATAAGAAAGGCCATTATGCAGCTTATGTTCCTGATTTTTAAACCTATTTATACTTTATAAAATTAAATCCCACACTGATCCCAACATAGTAATCATAGATTTTTTCTTTTGAAAATGCCAGGCTGTTGTAGGTATCATTATCCGAATTTATAAGATAAGTGTCGGTTTTGGACGAACTTGACCGGGTAAAGGGAAACGAAAGCTGCAAACCAACGAAAAGCGTATTGTCAGGATTCTTTCTGTTGAGAGGGAAAAAGCCGTTTAATTTAATGAATCCTTCTGCCAAAAATGATTTGTAATCCACAATATCATTGTATTCCTTGTCGCGATTTGTGTAGTAATTGTAAAAAATATCATCGGTAATGATTTGTCCGTTATATTGCGGATATTCTCCAAATCGCGAAAATGCTCCACTTGTCTCATACTTGCCCTGGAATGGCACCATCAGGTTAACCCCTGCTTGTAAAGAGAAAGATGTCATTCCCAGAAATTCTTTCTCAAATTTTTTGCGCAGTGAGGCAAAAACAGGTATCTTGAACATATAAGTCGAAATCGTTTCTTCAAACCCACTTCCTGAATAGTGGATCAGGCATGTGTCGCCGGCACGGTCGGAAAAGGCGTAGGGTTTCTGATTAAAATTTGTACTGGAGATATGGAACCGGGTATAATGCAACGAGATCCCAATACCCAGGCCAAAAAGAGGTTTTGTTTTGTTTTGAATCCATTTGTCGGGATTCCGGTATTTTGTGATTGTAAAACCTGCACCGGCGCTGTAGCCAATATTATTTTCAAAATCTGAATCAGCAGAAAACTGAGCAAGGTTGTTGGCGGATTGTATAATCCCACCACCTTCCAGGTAAACTGCATAAGCGTTTCCATTCCATTTATATGGCTGGAGTGCTACCTTAAATCCGCCATCGATCACTTTTTTACCATCTCTTTTCCATTCCAGAGGAACACGGTATTTTTCGCTATTTAACCCGTAAGCACTATCGATATAAATTTTGGCACGATTTGAAATAAATCCCAAATTTAGTTTCCCTTCCTTATCAAACTTCACGGTAAGATTTCGGTCATACACATTTTCTTCAAAATCAATTTTTATTATTGCAATAATTTCTTTTTGGATGCCATTGGTTAGGATCACCTCATTTTTACTCTGGCCGGGATCACTTAATCTGATAGAAGAAATTTTTGCTTGCTGCTTGTTAGTGGTAATCGTAAACAGGTATTTTTGGGATGCAGCTTTTGACCAGCTTGTCTTTGAAAAACGCTTTTCAATTTCAAAAACAATCACTCTATCCGAGCTAAGTTTTGTTGTATCGAGACCTGTTTCCAGATATTGATACCCAATTTTACCAATGTTATATTGAGCATAAATTGCCCTGATCAATTGGATGTACCTTTCTACCGATACGAACTTCAAGTATTCGTCAATCAAGGGATTTTTTTTCGACAAATTCATACTTCTGGCTGTAGTGGTATCTGACCCTTCATTTACGGGAATGTCGAAAATTATATTTTGGGTTTCGAAGCAATCTTTGAAAATGCTTTCCCACGAAGGCTCAATTATTCCGGGCTTTGAACTTTCAAACATTGAGGCATCCCTGTAATCATTCATTAATGAGCGGGCCGCTATTAGGTTCGGGTTTTCTTTCTTCTCCTGCCCATAAATGCCCTGCGTGAACAGAAAAGCTGAAAACAATATTATTAATAAGTTTTTTATCATCATTTCCGGTTTTATTGCACCACAATTTTTGAGTTATAAAATTTGTTTCCGATTGCTGCCCTAAAAATATAGACACCCGGACGAAGGCTTTCGGTTTCATAAATGGTAAGTATTTCAGCCGGATTTATCTGCTTCCATTCATTGGAATAAACCACCTGATTTGAAGTATTTATAATGCTGCAACTTACTTTATCATTGCCCGATAGGTTAAAAAACTGAAGCCTGATCTGTCCATTTGTTGGGTTCGGAAAAATCTTGTAGGGCAGTTCCATCAATTCATTCATGCCAACGGGGGTATTGTTGTCTAAAAATGAAACTGACTCGCAGCCGTTGCCATTTTTAAATGTTAAACTCACAAAATATTTATAGATTGCAGGATCGAAAGTGTGATCAACAGGCAGTCGGCAATACCAGTCATTTTTATCGGGAATAATGGTTTTCTCATTGAGCTGTCCTGATGGCTCCATCGTGTACCAGCCCCATTGGTAGTTGTATAGTTCAACATCCGAATTAAGACATAGCAACATGTTATCTCCCTCTTTCTTTTGCACCGTTGTTTTCGGAGGAGCATCTTCATTAGAAACAGAAATAGTATTAACATTTGAAACACCGCAAGAAAATACGTTGTAGGTGAACAGTGTAAGTTCGTAATCGCCGGGAGGTCCATCCCAGTCTATTACGGCAATATTGCCCGGGTATTCTTTAATCATGTTTTCCTGGTAGCTAAGTTGCCATGAAAAATATTCACCGTTTTCAAAATCGGATGCAGCATAAATAACGCCGGCCTGGTTTCGGCAAACAGTTGGCGGGCCTTCAATATTTCTTGGTGTAGGGGCGGGATTTACGCTTATTGTAAAGAAAGTGCTGTCGGTGGTGCCATAATTATAAATCACAAGAAAATAGGTAGTGGTAAGTTGTGGTGAAAAAACCTGGTTGGCCGGGATGGCCAGGGAGTCTGTGTTTAAATTTGGATCGCCGGGCTCCGAAAACCATTTATACCATCGTGCCCCAAAAGTTCCGGTAACACTTATAGTTGGATAATCAGGTGAAGTGGTGTCGATTTGCTCGCCCGGGCATACGGCCAGCGTGTCGCCTTCATTATTAAAAATAATTTTTGGGCCAATCTCAAAGGCTGTAAAATCGATGCTAATGTCTGCCTCCTGGGCATTATTGTAAACTGCGTTGGGTGGATCAAAGAAATATCCGAATTTTTCCGGCCTTACTATGCCCACCCATCCATAAGGTTTTTGATGAGAAAAAAGCCGTTATTATCAGTATGCAGGGTATCATAATCGATAATTATATCAACATTCGTTAAGGGAACTTGCTGATCCCTTTCAACGGATACCGTTCCCGAAATATTTATAAAATTAAAACTGTTTTTTCCCTGCTGGAAATAAAAGTAATTAATAAAGCTGCTGTCCGGCGAACTGAAAATTAAATAGGAAGATCTGCCATAATATCCATTTTCATTTGGATTTACACGTAATTGAATAGAATCGTTATGGATGCCCGAATTTTTATTCAAGCTGTACCAGGTTGGGTTGGGTTCGGTGGGCGACTGCTCCACCATATAATTATCGAGGTTTGAAAATGTGTAAATATTTATCGAATCAATATCCGATGAAAATCGATAAAAGGTTGGGTCGATGATTATGAAGGGTTCGAAAGGCGAATACTGATATACATCAACCACATCCCCAGCATTTGGATATGACCAGTCCCAAAGTATCGGTACCGCTAATTATTGTTTCTATCCAGGTTGTATCTCCACCAACAATTTCGGCTTGCCAGGTGTTCAGGTTTACTGTATCCACAACAAAGTAAAGGGTATCGGTAAGGTTTCCTGTTATGCGCTCACGCGGTGAGGCCAGCAGGTAATGATCCAATCCCGAATATTGAAAAACAGAAACAATATCCTCAACAGTAGAACCAATAGAGTCGGCAAAAATCCTAAGGTTTGCTTCTCTGGTGAGCAGGCTTGTGTTGGGGTCAATTGTCAGAGCCAAAACATTGCCCGCTATGTTGTAGTCCGAAATCCATCCGGGAATAGCTGTGGTATCCAAACCCCAAACATCAACATTCACGGGTGTTATCTCAAAAAGCATAATTCCACCGCTGTGTACTATTTTTTGTTCGCGTGGAGTGGCAAGAAGGTACTTTTCGGGAGCAGCATACTGGAAAATGAAAACCGAATCGCTGATGTCAGGATTATTTTCATCAAAAATCCAAACAACAGTATCGCGGGTTTGTGCTGTAAAATTTGTATCCACATTCAGTTTAAGGATGGAATTGTTGGTTATCGAATATTGAATCCATTCGGGCAGTGTGCTTTCATCAACTTTTAAATTGCCTGCAAGGTTATGGGTCATGATATTGAAAACAACATTTGTATCACCCGAAAATAAAACAGTATCAGCCCGTGGTGAGGCCAGGATGTATGACTGATTGGCGGCGTACTGGAAAACAAACAGGGTGTCGCAGATATCCTGATTTGAAACACTGCAAACCAAAAGTGTATCCGAGCGGGATTGCTCCGTAGTATTTTCCGGAACAGTAATACTGAGAGTGTCATTACCTATTTTTATAACATCTCCGAAGAATGAGGTGGCATCAAAAACAATACTGTCAACATTGTACCTGGTGATCTGTACATTGAAAGTTTCACCTTCGTATGGGAGCAATTTTTCGCGGGGATCAAGGAGGATGTATGATGCTTCCTGGACAATCCGGAAAGTGTCAGCTGGAGAATTACTGCCCACAGCCTTAATTCTACCATCAGCAATCCGGGATGTAGTTCCCGGATTTTCTGTAAACTTTATATTAACGGATGACGGGGTAGCAAGCCTTTGCTCAACATACCATCCGGGTTGTTGAAAAAATCAGTTTCCCATGTAACGTTAGCATCTACATTTAAAGTTACACTGTCGATATTCGAGCCGACATAACTTATTTTTGGTGATACAAATAGATAAGGAGGCGAGCTTCCCTCTTGAACAATTACTATTTGTGCTGAAACATCAGGATTATCAATGCCATTTAAATAAATTTCCGCTGTACGTGAAGTAGTATCTGCATTTACTAATATCTGGAAACTAACCGTATCATTGCCGGCACTAACAAAGTAGTTGCTTATCATACCCTCAGAAACATTGGTTGTATCGTCCACCGTCCATTGTATGTTAGCATTTACGGCAACTTCAAAAACAGTACCTGAACTATTAATAGTTCCTGAGGAGGGAGTTGCAATGATATAATCCGAAGTATCCACATACTGTATTATGGTTAACTCGTCTTTTACATCAGGATCATCAGCATCCTGAATTTCGATAGTGGCATTCTGCAAAATATTTCCTGAATTTGGATCTACAACAAAAGTGATGGATTCGTTAGTTAGACTAGTTAAATCCACATGAATCCAGATTTCTGAAAAAACAGCAGTCCAGCTTTCCACATTGAATGTTGTTACCGTAAAAGGTTTTGTTGTGTCTCCCTGCGGTGAAACAGTCTGGTATTTTGGCGAAACCAGGATAAAATGTTGAGGCTTACCTGCCTGTAAAACATATGCCGTGCCTGGAATTGTATCTAAATTGAGAATTCCCTTTATGAAAATTTCGGTGGATCGGGGTGTGATATTCGGATTTTCAGCTACGTCAATGGTAATGGTTGAGTCTGTATCATTTACATCAGGATTGCTGAGCCAATCGGTGTTTTCGGGAAAGGTAACGATAATAGTATCAAACGTGCTCTCTGTAAAATATTGAAAAGCAACACTTGATTGGTTGTATTGTGCAAAAGCAATTTCAGGCTGGGTAAAAATAGTGTCTCCTCTATAAGTTAGAGGGCTACGAGTACTTTTGGTTTTTTCATTTATGAGATAATTTAGGATAGCAGTCCGGTCGAGTCTGCCTCCGCTGAGATCAGATATATCCTGAATGGCTTCTTTGTATGTGTCTCCACCAAAATCGGGATTTGCTTGCTGTGCAAAAGCTAAAGTGCCGGCCATCAAAAACATGATATTTAAGAGTCCGGCCAAAAATATTTTAGAGTAAGCGTTTTTCATTTTTCATTGTTTTAATTGAGCATGGCGTTTTGAATTACAATTTTACAATTCGGCAGCTTTTCTTCGAGGGTTTCCAAATTGCCCGAAACTTTGTCGGAGCTTAGGTAAAGTAATTTTAGTCCGGTTATTTTTTCAAGAGATTCAGGCAGTGCATCAAGCTTGTCCATCCATAAATTCAATTCCTCTAATTGAACCAGATCACCAATTTCATCCGGAATATTTGTGGCTACCGCAGATGAAATATGCAATATTTTAATATTATTCAAATTACCGGCTTGCGATGGAATAGCATTTAGTGTTCCGGTATTAATCAGCAAAGTCTCCAATTTTGGAATTTTTGAGAGAATCCTGAAGCTCTCCTCCAGATTATTTAATTTGTCAATTTCCAAACTAAAATATTTGAGGTTTTGAAGGCTGTCGAGCGATGTTGGCAATGTTGTAACAGGGTTGCCATCTAAAACCAGGTGCGAAAGATTCGTAAGCAGTCCAAGCTCAATAGGCAATACTGTTAACTCATTATTTCCGGCAAAAAGGTTTCTTAGTTTTGTTAGTTTACCGATTTCAGGTGGCAAATTGGTAATCTTGTTGCTGCCAATATCCAACCTTTCCAATTCAGTTAAATCCTTTACATCCGACTGTATAATTCCACCGATTTCATTTTGACTTAAGTTGAGGTATTTTAGTTTTTTTACTTTCCACAATTCGGGCGGTATCTCGGTAAGGTCTGTATTACTTAAATCGAGTCTTGTGAGGTTTTTTAATTCGTAAACTTCTTTGGGGATGGTTTGCAGAGTATTTCCCGAAAGGTTTAGCTCTGTGTTTTTCCTGAGTTCGTTTTTATTTAATTCCATGAACAGGAAGCCATCCATGTTGATGGTTGTTTTGTTTCGCATGCCCAATTCAGGGTTTATTGCAGATGAGAACAAAATTTCCCTCCCGGGTTTATTGGTGATTTTTCTAATCGAATCGGCGTTTATATTTTCATTACCCTGGATATCTAAAAGCAACAAATTTGGCATTTGCTGCAAGGCCAATGACAGGTGGGTTGGTGGGTCTATCCTGATAAGTGTAATATTTTCGTCCACAATGTTGTTAAAATCATTCTTACTTGCTGCAATAATAATTTTGCGTGTTTAATTTGCGAAAATGTTACAAAGGCTATCAAAATCAAGATGTCTGTTTCCACGCAGGTCGAGTATTTTCAAACCTGAAATCCTCCATAACTCCGATGGCAAATCTTCGATGTTATTATCTTTAAGCTCCAGGTGGGATAGCTTTGCCATTTTATAAATTTTGACCGGCAAAGTGTTCAATTGATTGTTGTTTAGTTTTAGGCTCTTATCTCTAATATTCTGCCATTTTTTGGCAGAATATTAGAGATAAGGTACCCAT
>CAZQIV010000010.1:0-81449 GCA_964593705.1 uncultured Lentimicrobiaceae bacterium
AAACAGAAAGATACAATTTTCAAAAAACCAATTTTTAACACCCCACCTGTTAGGTCTGCAGATTAACTACTGTACCACCAGCTTCTTAATGGTTTGCATTTGCCCTTGTGTTATTTTCAAATAATATATTCCTTTCGGATGAGAAGAAAGGTCAATGATAAATTCATTGCCCTGGCCCTTACCATTTTGGATAAGCGAACCGTGGATATTCAACAGTTGCCAAAATACTGGTTCCTGATTGTTCTTAATTTTTACATTGAAGATCTTTGCAGAAGGGTTGGGTGAAACTGAAACAGTAAGCTGTGGCTTTCCCCATTCGTTGATAGCATCTGTTGCAACAAGGTAGTTTTGCTGAAAACCCTGGGTAAAGCTTACACTACCATTTGAAATACTTCCGCTTACCGGCTCGCCAATGGTAAAGCCTGCTTTAACTGAACTAATGTTTATATTCCCGCCTCCATTTGAAATTGCTGATGGCTGCATTTGCTGGGCCAACGCGAAAACACCAAAGAGCAATGTGCCAAAAATCAAAATTATTTTTTTCATGCCGTATTACTTTTTGTGCTAATATTTGATGATGTAGTTGATGTAAATGTTATTGGGGCGGGTTTCTGAGCCTCCATTAAAATCTGTCCAAGCTATTTGAGGGGGATTACCACCAGTTACTGCATCACTTGTTACAACTGTTCTATTTGTAAAGCCAGTATAATTATTATTCCCATTTGGATTTATATAACTCAATCCATTTGGTGAGTTGTGGCGGTGGCTTTCAAAAACATTTTCTTGAAAACTCCCTACATCATCCTTCTCTCCAAAGCCATTTTCAATTCTACCAGCCACATCAGGGTCTTTAAATTCATCAGCCCTATTCAGGTTTGCGCCACGCAAAAACATTCCTCTAAAATCAGGTAAGTTGAATGTAGTGGTTTGGTTGCCCACGCCATAAGCTATGCCCACAACATCGTACAAAGCGGCCATTTCGGTACGGTTTACCTCGCTGCCATCGCATAGCAGCCAGCCTTCGGGTATTTTATTCACACTACCGGCAAAGGGCATAATCATCCCGGCAGGGAAAGTGGAACTGCCTGCACGGTGGGCATAGTTGGCCACCGGTGCCGAAAGTATGGGCGTGGTGCCCAGCAGCGTGTAGGTTGTTCCACCGGTCATGTCGATTTTCAATTTTCAACTGGTTGGCGGGTTTGCTCCAGTCGATGGTAAGATAATTGCCACTGAGCACGCTGCCTGTGCCCACTTCGAGTTCGATAATTCCAAATTCATCGGAGCTTTGGTTGAACTCCTCGGTGTAAGCCACCACACTGTTAGTGTCCTGCACAATTGAAACACGTAGCCCCACATTTTTGTTAGTAAGGATTGTACCATCACTGTCGCGGATCACAGCCTGGTATTTAAACGGTAATGCCTGCGAAAAGGCCACGCTTGCTGCTATGAGCAAGCCAAAAAGCAAAGTAAACTTTTTCATACGATTATGAATTTTTGTTGATTGCCCTCAATACCCAACAGGCGATTAATTGAATTACATCCCGAATCAAAAAAATGATTCGAGGATTAGTTTGACTAAATTATTTCGTTTCGCCTGCGGCTCACAAAATAATAGTCTCACTAAAAAAAAGCGTGGGTACTGTAACCTATCGGTATCAGAGGTATCGCCAAACACCCACTCTACAAATAAGAACAGCCCACGCAGTTGCGTGAGCGTGTTGCTTATTATCCTTGTAGAGTATAGAGAATTGGCGATTTTCTGATTCCTGAATAAAAGCTAACGCTTTTTATATTTTTATTTTATTTTGTTTATGTCATTGTTTTGGGTTTGTTTAAGATTTCAAATTTATTAAATCTCAGGTATTTCAAGTTGCTTGCATATTTTCTTACAAAGCAAATCTGATAATTCATTATGTCTGCCTACCGATGTTTGTTTCTGATTTTTTTTATTTACAAAAATTGAATGATTGCTCCCTTCCCGAAGAAGGATGCAGTGATGTACTTTTAAATATTTGATAAAGGTACTTCGTTTCATTACAAAGTTAATTGTTCCCTCACCACCATTCGGTTTGCATAATTAATGGATGTTATCTCCTTGTTTGCTTCAAGGAGCAATTGCAGCGCATCCAGCAAATTGCCTTTTAATTCATCAATGGTTTTGCCCTGCGACAAAACTGCCGGCAATTCCTCCAACTGACCTACATACCATCCATCTTGTGATTTTTCGATTATTGCAGTAAACTTCATGTCTATTCAAATTTGTTATGTGTTCAAAGATACAATGATTATTTAATCAATTTAATAAACATATCATCTGCATTCTCACATTCAACCAGGTTTTTACCTTCATCAGTCTCCTGCAAAGTTTTTTGCGTTGTTGGGTTGAGGATTTTTACACTAAAGGGAATCCCTTTGTTTTGCCTGATTTGATTGTAAAACAGGCTTATTGCTTCCGAAACAGAAAGTCCAAGTTGATGAAGAATTTCTTCTGCTTCAAGTTTTAGGACGGGTTCGATGTTCGCTTTTATTGTTTCTGTTTTCGACATATTAATCAACAATTTATGGTTGTTTCAAACTTACATTTTTCTTGACAGGCTATTAAAGTTAAGGCTTTATATATTTTAGATTTTTTCGCAACCTTCGGTAATGGCCTGCTCCATTTGCATAAGTTCTGTTTTTTCGATAGCTCCGGCAAATTTTAAAATATCTCGTTTATCTTTGCTTTTCACTGATACCAATGAATCAATAAATTCGAGCAACTTTGCTTGTTGGTAAGAATTTAGTTGGCCAATGGATTGAATAATTGTATTTGATATTTCACTGGTTTGCATTAGCGTTTATTTTTCTGTTTTTAAAATACGCAATGATTTCCTTCGGGCTTTTGCCTTCGGTTTCACGTGCAATTCTTTCGCGTTCGACACGAACAGATTTCACGCAGTCGTATTCTTTTTTAATCGTTGTTTTCATTAAACTAAATTATTCATGCCCTCCGGCTATTTTTCTCGTTTCGAAATCAATCCATTGGTCAGTTCCCGAAAAGCATCCTCGTCAAGGTCTTTCCAGACACCGGCGTACGACAACACCTTTTTCTTTTTGCTGATTTGCTCTTCCAGTTTTTTCAAATATTCATCCAACTCCGAAAGCTGCTCCATAGGAATTTGTTTAATTCGTTTGAGTATCTGTTTCCTTATTTTTGTTTCGGTAGTCATAAAAGTTTTCTCTGAATTTTGTTTTTTTTTAACACCCAAAATTATAATTAATTTTAGAACCTGCAATGATTTTTACCTCCTTGTTTGTTACTACTAATCTAAACGATCTAAATTACTTATGTAATTAATGGCATCTAAAGGTGTGTCTAAGCCCAAAAAGCCTCCCCGCATTTTGCAGGGAGGTTTTTGAGTTTGTAGGTAGTAGAGTTATTCGGTTAAGTCATCCGATGAATAAAGCCGGGAACCATTTCTATTTTCAGAAGATTTTTACTGGTTCTTAAACAGCATTCATCCCGCACGTGCGGGACTATCTGTGTTTTGCCCGGAATTCTGTTTGTAGTCACCCCGTGAATGCTTTCCGGCAGATGGACGAATTTAAAGAATTATGTTTTGTGCTTAGACACGATTCATGGGGTGACTTGCTGTGTGGTTCGGGTGGCAAGACCTAACAGGTTTTTATGCCAGACATTTGTATTACTTTTTTTTGAAAAGCAAACGTCTGTTTTGGGGGTAAACCTGTTAGGTCTCCAAAATCTACTGTACCACCAGCTTCTTAACTGTTTGTAATCCTCCTTGAGTTATTTTCAAATAATAAATTCCTTTCGAATGTGTGGAGAGGTTGATTACAAATTCATCTGACTGATTATTTCCAAAGGCAATAACTGATCCGTTGGTATCGGTAACTTCCCACTCAAACTCTAACAGGGTTGCCAACCCTGTTAGAGTTGAAACCCGAAACATTCCCGTTGAAGGATTGGGATAAACTGAAATATTCATCCTCGAAGCTTCAATTTCTTCCACTCCGGTACTTTCCAAACTCTTAATGGCCGACAATCCATGATTCACAAAATATCCACCCTGCGGCAGATGCTCATCGAACTCAACTTCCAGAGGAAATTCATTTCCGGTTTCAGGATTATAGACCCTGAATTGAAGTGCTTCGCCTTCAGCTAATCCATCAACCTGTGAAGTTGTGGGATCATCGCCAAAAGCAGTGAGGACAAGGTTTTGATTTTGGAAAACCACAGCACCACAGCACAAACCTGACTTATTGTAAATGGTGAGGATATTTCCTTCGGCCAGTCCGGAAATTACCTGTACTGGAATTGCTATGGTGTGGGTTATGGGGGTTCGTTGTACCTCACCCCCACTCCTCAAGGAGAGGGGAGTTCCCACGCACAGGCCGACCTCGGCACAGCCCTCTCCTTGAGGAGAGGGAGCTCCGCTGCGCATAGCTGCTACATCAATTCGCCCAAGTTGTATTTGATCTGGATCGTTTTGCTTAAACATGATCGAAGAATGTACAGTTCTCCCCCTCAAGGGGGAGTTAGAGGGGGTATTTTTGGAGGGAGTGCCAGCCCACTGGCTGACCTCACCCTGCCGAGCTTTGCTCGTGCATGCACGAGGCTTCGCCTCGGCACAGACCTCTCCTTGAGGAGAGGGAGTTCCGCCGCGCATAGCTGCTACATCAATTCGCCCAAGTTGTATTTGATCTGGATCGTTTTGCTTAAACATGATCGAAGAATGTACAGTTCTCCCCCTCCAGGGGGAGTTAGAGGGGGTGCGTTGGGAGTTAGAGGGATTCTCACAAATCGGAAACTCCAAACCCACCTCCTCATCCACCAGCACAAAGTAAGCCTTGCCGGGTATAACTTCTCCAAGTGTGTTTACCCCAAACTGTGGCCAGTAAACACCAGTGCCTGCTACTTCTTTTACAATTTGAAGCTTATCGATTATTTGACCGAAAAGTTCTTCGGCATCGTTATCACAAGCATTGAGCACGGGCAGGTAGTTCCAACCTGCGTTGAGATTTGCTGTAAGATTATTTTGCATCTCACCAGTGAAAGTCACCTGCTGTGCAGTCTCCATCTTGATCTGATATCCGGCATGTTCATCCCAGTTTACAAGGGTGTTTACCCCGGCGGTTGGCCAGTACATGCCAGCAAAGTTTTGGAGGATCACCAGTTCTTCAACTACAGGTTCGAAAATTGTTTCGACAGCCGGATCATCGGGAATAACGAAACTTGAAATGCCACTCCAACCTTCGGGAAGTAGAACGACTTGTACAGCACCCGTTGCAGTAACTTCGATAAGTTGGTTGTAAACGATGCTCCAATGTCCGCGCTCATCCACAGCCCGTACAAATAAACGATGCTCACCGGGAA
Organism: uncultured Lentimicrobiaceae bacterium; assembly: GCA_964593705.1. Taxonomy (GTDB): domain Bacteria; phylum Bacteroidota; class Bacteroidia; order Bacteroidales; family 4484-276; genus SABY01. The sequence continues at coordinate 5,375 of CAZQIV010000010.1, forward strand.
TTTGGGCTTCAAGGTTCACCACAAAACTTCGCTCTACATTGGCTTGTGAGTTGGGAACTGAAACCTGAGTTCCAAAGCCAACACCGGGGTCTTCGTCCATGAAATATTCCAATCCGGAAACATTGGTCAATTCACCGGGGACATAGCTTTTCAGGAAAGCCCTTGCCATGCATTCACTCCATCGTCCGTTTTCATCCTGTGAGCGAAAGAAAATATTATGGAGGCCATCGGTATATCCGTCAAGCGGAATAAGTGTTTCCACTATTGGAACCGGGCTTTGTGAAACAGGTATCGAACTGGCTTGTCCGAAGCCAGGATCATCATTCACAAAATATTCGACCTGAACAATGTTTGGATCAGGATCGCTCATTAGCCTTGTTTTTAAAAAGGAACGTGTCATTGTTTGATTCCAGACACCCGAAGTGTCCTTCACCCTAACAAAGAGCAAGTGGTATCCATCGTCCAGGTCATCAACCGGAGCCAGAAAGTTAAAGCCACCAATGCTGCTGGAATAAGCATACACTCCGGTTCCATTCCCATATCCGGGATCTTGGTCAAAGAAATATTCCAGCGAATAGATTGGCGGAAATACCGTGATATAATCCTCCTTGATCTCGGTATCTGTTCCTTCCAAATTGGTAGAAGTGAGCGAAACCGTATAAATGCCCGGAGCTCCGTAAATATGATTCGGGTTTTGTTCGGTACTCGTATTTCCATCGCCAAAATTCCAAAGCCATTCCGTGGGTACACTCACGTAGGTTTCGTCAGTAAATTGAACCATAAGCGGAACTGCCCCTGTCGTGATATCAGCCGAAAATTCAGCAATTATCGGAGGTTCTTCCACATTGAAAGGTTCAGCCACCGTAATACTCCAGCTTCCACTTTCATCCATGGAACGAAGGTAGAGCGTATGTTCTCCCCATTCATAGCCGTCCAGATTGGCATCAAATTCCTGTTCATGGATTCCATTGTTGGGATCGAACATAACTGGTTCTGCCAGACCCTGTCCGGGATCTTCATCTATAAAGTATTCGGCTTTTACCAGTTGAGGCAAAGGATCGGCTGGATAATTGCCCATAATAAAGGCGCGTTGCATCACGATACTCCATTTTCCATTTTCATCCTGAGAACGTACAAACAGATTATGCAAACCAAAGGACAAACTTTCCAGTGGAAGATTTATCGCTACTTCCATTGGTGAAAGCGCATCCACAGCAATGGGAGTTGCCTGCCCGAATCCGGGATCATCATCATAGAAATATTCGAGATAGCTGATGTTTGGGTCTGCATCTTCTGGAAGCATCTGCTTGATAAAGGGGCGAGCCATGGTTTGACTCCATGAGCCATTTTCGTTTTTCGATCTGGAATAAAAAGTATGAAGTCCATCCGCAAGATGATTAACAGGTGCATTAAAAGTAATCATCACCTCACCCTCACCATTGCCATAAATTGGAATGGCATTGCCATAACCGGGATCGATATCAAAGAAATACTCAGCCAGCCAGTTGCCCTGACCTTGTTCGTTTACCTGAATGAGGTTTTCCATGATGATTTCATCGGAAATTGTTCCATTCGAAACGGTGAGGGAAACAGTATAAATTCCCGGATTTTGGTAAGTATGCAACGGATTTTGAATTTCACTGGATGTTCCGTCTCCAAAATCCCAGAACCATGAAATGATATTTCCCTGCGACTGATCCGTAAACGTAACATACAGCGGGGTGCTTCCCAGAGTGGTTGAAGTAGTAAAACCGGCAACCAGCAATAAAGGTGCAATATCCTCCCCAAACCTCGGGTTGAGGCCATATTCTTCGAAGGAATAATCAACAATTCCTTTGATAAAATCAAAAGTTTCTCCCATATTGGGCTCATAGTAAAACATCCTGTCGTCCACCTGGCAATTGCCGCTGCCATCGTTGATGTACCATTCGGCATTTCCATTGGGCAATGTAGTAAGCCCGGTATTAATGGTTTTTACCAGGGCACTTTCCCACGGTTCGGCACCTGCCGGATTGGTGAAGATTCCTGTGGTCAGGATTTGTGGCTCAGGAACAGGATTTCCGTTGCTAACAATGATAATTTGGGGAGAGTTAAACTCGGTCATCCCATAGTACTCCTGAATCAATCCATTTACCACAACTTCATCTCCCATGTAGGCCGGAAGGTTGGCATTGTAAATAAAAATGCTGTTCCACGGGCCACCATCAGGGTGGGAAATAAAAAACTCATTATTGTTTCCATTGTATCCTGTGGCTGTTACCATGCCGCTAACTGTAACTTCTATTCCTGTAAATTCTGAAGGATAGGTGTTTTCAGGTTCGGGGTTGGTGGTAAACTGAAGATCATAAATAGTGATTGGATTTACAACAATATAATCTTCCATGGTTTTGGTATCCTCGCCTCCCATTCCGCTGACAATTAAGCTTACTGTGTAGTTGCCTGGCAATGTATAAATGTGAGAAGGATTTTGCTCTATGCTAAAATTTCCATCCCCAAAATCCCAATACCAGGAATTGATATCCCCAGTTGAAAGATCGTTAAACTGAACTTCCAGGGGGATTTTTCCCGACAAAGGATTAGCAATGAAATCAGCGACAGGTATAGGCAAGGCTTCATTAAAAGGAATTGCAAATCCGGTTACTTCCATGCCACCACGGAAAGTTCCGAGGTAAGTTGTATTTCCGGTAAGCGGATCAAGAGTTCTTAGTTCACCCTGTCCGGCAGCATCGTTAAAGGCAGTCAGATAAATGTTCCCTGTAGCGGGATCAAAATCCATATCCTGCTCATAGTTGGCATCGAAGCCGATTGGGCCGATAGCCGTTGCAAGGCCGGTTTCTTTATCTAATTGATAGATTTGATCGTCATTAACATTAAGTGCATAAAGGTTTCCATCGGCATTGCAAGCCAAGGCAGTAAAACCTTCTAAGCCTGAATATCCGACGTAGGTTGAACTCCCGGATAAAGGATCAATTTCATACAAACTAACCCAGGAGTGTCCATAAAGTTTCTCCCCAACAGGATCGTAAGCCATCGAAGAAATATAACTTCCCGGAACACCAACAAAGGTTCGGTTTCCTGTAATGGTATCGACGGTATAAAGCGTATCATTTGCAATCGCCCACCACTTGCCATCCATCCATGTGCCACCATTAAAATAATGTTCGCTTTCTTGATCGTCCAATGAAAATACAGTTTCTGGATTTTCGAGATCAAAAACAATCGGTCCTTCTGGTAAGCCTGATTGATTTGGATATGCATTGTAAGCATACACACTTCGTGCTATTTCCACAGAATTAATACTCCTTGTCAGGGTATTGTTATTCAGATTTTCATCGCCGGGAGCAGCTATACTGGATGTCAACTGATAGGAATCGGGAACACTTAAATCCACAGAAGTGCCGAAGGTAAATTGCTCCACATCTCCAGGATTCAAAAACAAGTATGTGTTTTCGGAAATAGTTCCACCACCATCCAGTTGATAACTGAGCGTTACATTTCCATCCCAGCTTTCGATGCCAAAATTCCTTACATTAATTGTAATATCTACAACTGAGGATGCCGATGCAAGTATCAAATCTTCGGGTGACTCAAATGAAGTAATAGCCAGGTTAATTGCAGGCGGAAGTTCGCATGAATGGTCAACCCAGGCACAATCAGGCCCGGCATTGATTTCCATATTATTCAGCGATGCGACAAAACCATTGGGCCCGAAATCGTAGGCTACAGAATAAGTGGGACCCTGGTCGCAATGCCAGAGGCCGTAAATGCCTTGCTCGTTTCCAGTAAGTTCTCCACAGAAATTATCTCTGATCTCTTCCTGGGTGCGGGCGACATTCCAAATTCTTACTTCATCAATATCACCATTGAAAAAGCGGTCCATATTGTTGCCACGTCCACCAATTTGAAGCGTGTGGCACACAGGATTGTTATCGAACTGATAAAAACCTACCTGAATGCCATTTGCATAAATGTTGCACAGATCGCCTTCTTTGGTAAGGGCAACGTGCGTCCATTCGTTGGTGGGAATTATGTTGGGTTCTGATGTTACAAAGCTCCATCCATTGCCCGATTCGCCATAAAGTATGGAACCATCAGGATTTACACGAAACTGAACACTGGCTGCATCACCATACCAATAAGCGATTTCCTGGTATCCTGACAATTCTGTGGGATTAATCCAGGCTTCAATGGTGAGTTCATCTTCGGGGAAAGATACATCAGCAGCTTCGAGGTAATCGTTTTCACCATCAAAGCGGAGTGCATAATAACTTCCCTGTTCAACCATAACAGTATCGTAGGCTACAATACTCCAGTTGTCGAATTCATCCTGTGCGCGCATGTACAAAATATGTTCGCCGGGTTCTACACTGCCAAATGACACGATAAAATCCTTATCGGCAACAGGTACCTGAGGGTTGATGTTACGGGAAGTTCCATTGCCAAAACCGGGGTCTTCGTCCAGGAAGTATTCCACTGCAACCAAATCAGGGTTGCTTAAGGATGAAATATGATCGAGGTAAAACATTTGAAAATATCCCATGCTCCAAACACCTGCTTCACTTTTGGAACGTACAGTTACAAAATGGAAACCGGGCTCTTGACCATTCAAATCAATTTCAAAGGACAAGTCCACCACTTTGCCGGGAGTAATTGAAACCTGAGTTGCTAAACCGATGCCGGGATCGTCGTCAATAAAATATTCGACCTCAACAATAGGCTCCGCGCCAGTATCCAACACATCCATTAAAAACATGCTGGTATAGGCATGGCTCCATACATCATCAGCAGAAGCTGAACGTACAGAAACAAAATGAAAACCTGATTCCAGGCTACTCACATCCACATCAAAAGCAAGTTCAACAACCTTTCCGGGAGTGATGCTTACCTCAGTTGCTTCGCCGATTCCGGGATCTGTATCCACAAAATATTCAACTTTTGTAATCGGTGATTCACCTGAATCCAAAACATCCATTAAAAACATGCTGGTGTAGGCGTGGCTCCAAACATTATTTTCGGAAGCCGAACGAATCGAAACAAAATGAAATCCTGATTCGAGATTGCTCACATCCACATCAAAAGCCAGATCAACAACCTTTCCGGGAGTGATACTTACCTCAGTTGCTTCGCCAATGCCAGGATCTGTATCAACAAAATATTCAACTTTTGTGATCGGTGATTCACCTGAATCGAGCACATCCATTAAAAACATACTGGTGTAGGCATGGCTCCAAATATTATTTTCAGAAGCGGAACGAACCGAAACAAAATGAAAGCCCTGATCCAGACTAGTCACATCCACGTCAAAAGCAATTTCAACTACCTTTCCGGGAGTGATTGAAACATCTGTGGCATTGCCTATACCGGGATCTTCATCCACAAAATATTCAACTTTTGTAATCGGTGATTCACCCGAATCCAACACATCCATTAAAAACAGGCTGGTGTAAGCATGGCTCCAAATATTATCTTCAGAAGCCGACCGGATCGAAAGAAAATGAAATCCCGGGTCCAGGCTGCTCACATCCAAATCAAAAGCTACATCAACCACCTTTCCGGGCAAAATATCTACCGAAGTAGCATTGCCGATTCCGGGATCGATGTCGATGAAATATTCGAATTGGGTAATCTCTGAATCAATGGTTCCCAGAATATCCACAAAAACAGGATGATTATGGAGCATGCCCCAGGTATTGTCGTTGGTTTTTGCACGGGTGTGTAAAAAGTGTAATCCCGGCGACAAAGCAGAAAGATCGGCCTGAAAAGTAACATCCACAACTTTAGCCTGAGAAACTGATACAGGAATTCCATTCCCTAAACCAGGGTCGTTATCGAAGAAGTATTCGATCTCAGAAATCTCCGCATCCGCTGAATTAAATACATCGCTCAGGATATGATAGGTGTTTGTTAGACTCCAGGTTCCGTCGTTGGTTCTGGTTCTGAGGTTAAGAAAATGCAATCCGGTACTTAAACCTGATAAGTCAAGGTTAAAGGCTATATCCACAACTTTTCCGGAGCTTAGCGAAATGGCAGTTCCATTCCCGAAACCGGGATCGTTGTCGATATAATATTCAGCATGGTCAATTACGGCATCTTCACCCTGGAACACATCTTTCAGAATATGATGAACGGAGGTCACACTCCAGTCGCCATCCTGATTTTGCGCGCGCAGGTAAAGAAAATGTATGCCGTTGCCCAGGCTGTTGAGCGGCACCGTAAAGTCTGCCTCTGCAATTTCGCTTCCCGAAAAGGGTATCGAAATTCCATTGCCATATCCGGGATCGGTATCCACAAAATACTCCATACGGGTAATATTTTGCGAAACGCCCAGAAGCGAGACAAACAGTAGTATAATGATTAGTTTATAACTTTTCATTTTCTACAGGTGTTATTGTTGGGTTTTGGCTTTGATATGCACAGGCAAACCATCGCTGCTCGATCCTGAAAAAGGAATATTGGATTCGAAAATATGCGGTATGGGCGGCAGGCCTGAAAACACGTAGGGTGTGTTGCCGCCAAATATTCCGCAATCCACGCCATTCTCACCGGCACCAATGGCAGGCGATCCATCTATCAAAACATATTTTCCTTCGGGGCCACCCTCGTTATAAAACACTACATCTTCGATGGCGGTATTATAGACATTGTTTGGGAATTCCGGAATTTCATCAGCACAAATTATATTATATGCAACTGAATTATTATGACTTGGATCAGGATCAATTACCAGCGGATCATTATTTGCTGCTGTTTCAAATATGATGTTGTTTTTTAGACTCGAATTTTGTACATGAATGTAATATCCAGTAGAAGTATTATATGAAGTGGTAAGGACATTATTATAAATGTTCAACGAGGCTTTGTCCCCAGTATTAATACATGAGCTGGAAGCAGTAATTATATTGTTGCATATTTCGGCACTTAAATTGTAATTACCTGAGCCAATATACTCAGTAATATAATTTTGAGACAGGCTCACGTTGGCCACCGAATTGCTTTGTGCCAATGTAACGAAATAAAGATGGTTGCGCGATACCTTTGCACTGCTGGCATTATTATACAGGTGGCTTGAAACTTTCAAGCCCATTACTATTGCCCCGGTAGCAGCTTCATCCAAATAAAGATTTTCAATAATTGCAGGTGCACTATTTGCCTGTGTTGAATCATTGATTGCCAGAAAATATCCCGGCCCGATAAGGGTAAGATAGGCTTTGTTTACGTGGTAAGTCCCCGAATGAGGAATTCCGGTTCCTTCGATATAAATTACATCGCCCGCCGAAGCGGCATCGATGGCTTCCTGCAAATCGCTGTAATCGGCATCCACGCCCGGGGTGTTGTTCACCCTTATGCGGTTTTGCGCCATGGAATTCAGCGAAATGGCAAAGCAGATTATTATTAAAAATGCTATATATTTTTTCATTGATATTAGTTTTTATTGTTGAGACGCACGGCCGTGCGTCTTTACTTTCCTAATTAGTGAGCCGTCCGGCCGTCCGGCTTTACTTTCCTGATTAATGACTCCGTTTTTTGACCCCCTCTTCCCGACAGTTATCGGGGTTTCCCTGTTTAAAGACCCCCTCTAACTCCCCCTTGAGGGGGAGGATTCCACCACACCGGCCAGTACAGTGGCTTGTGTGTTGAGTCTCCTTTTCCCACTGGGAGAACTGCCACCACTCAGACCGCTCCACTGGCTTGTGCGGTTGGTCTCCCTTCCCCTCCAGGGGAAGGGCTGGGGATGGGGTCGCTGGGGTCATCTTACTTCTGCGATTTAATTTTTACATTCACGGGCAGGCCGCTTGTTGTAGTTGCCGATATGGGTACACTGGCCTTAAAAATGTGTGGCACCGGAGGCATCCCTGATAAAATGTAGGGGTTTAATCCGCCATAAGCGCCGCAATCAACACCGCCTTCGCCATAGCCAATGGCAGGTGAACCCTCAATCAGGTAGAGCATGGTTTCACTGGCTCCTTCCAGTGTGAGTACCAGGGCAGGATCAGCATCCCAAATATTGTTTTCAGGAATAGGATAAGTAGTAGTTTCCGTGTTGCAAACATTAAACTCAATATTATTGTTTTGTTCCGGATTTGTATTGATGCAGTCATAACTGCCACCTCTCGTGTTAAGAACAATATTGTTTTTTATTGAGGAATTGTGCACGTTGATGCAAGGGCTGGTATAGCTTGAGTAAATCGTGTTGTTGTAAATTAACCAGTTTGCTTTGACTGAACTGGACATACGATAGGTAACAATATTATTTTGGATAACAGCGGAAGTGTAATGGCTGTGGTCGCTAATGATATTAACATAATTTTGGCGGATTACAACATTGCCAACATCATAACTATAACCGATGTAGAGCGAACTCAGATTGTTCCTTTCAACAATTACATTGCTGGCATCCACATGTATGGATCCTGTTAATCCAGCCACATAGCTTCCTTCGGAACCGGGATATAGCCTGATCAATCCCGTGATGGAAGGGGCCAGGTTGGCCTGGGTTGAATCGTTAACGGCCAGAAAGTAACCCGTGCCAATGATGGTTAAAGGTTTTGTGGCAGTACCAGCTCCATAGGGAATGTTGGTGCCTTCGATGTAGATAATGTCGCCGGCAGAGGCTGAGTCGAAAGCGGCCTGGATATCGGTAAAATCGGCATCGATGCCGAAGGCGTTATTTACACGCCAGTGGTTTTGGGCAAAGGAGCTGCCTGCTATCATGAGGCAGATGATTGTGATGATTGTTGTATGTTTTTTCATTATAGTATTGTTTTTTGACCCCATCCCCAACCCTTCCCCTTGAGGGGAAGGGAGTTCCAACGCACAAGCCACAGCAGTAGCCTATGCGTGGGCGGTTCTCCCCCTTCAGGGGGAGTTAGAGGGGGTCGGGTTAATTCTGTGATTTAACTTTTATAGTAACCGGTAATCCGCTTGCTGCCGAACCTGAGGTTGGCACAATGGCTTCGTAAATATGTGGTACGGCTGGAAGACCTGAGAGTACGTAGGGAGATGTTCCGCCAAAGGCGCCACAATCTACCCCGTTTTCGCCGGCATCAATTGCGGGTGAGCCTTCTTTGAGCTGCCATTTGCCATCGGTGCTAAAATCAAGTGACCCATCGTAATCAACAAAAACACTGACCGGTTGGATGTTAGTAACATTACCAGTACCGGGTGGTATGGTGGCAATATTTACCATATTATATTCAAAAACGTTGTTTGTGTTTTCTCTAAAACCCTGATAACTGGCAGCAGAATAAATGATATTGTTTTTAACAATCGAGTTGGAAACTGATACTTGGTGTTTAACAACATTATTATAAACAACGCAGGATGAATTATTCTTAAAAGAAATTGTTTCTTTAACATAATTATTGCTTACCAGAGTGTTAAGTGCAGGGTGATTAATATTACTAGATATAATGCTACCACAATAGTTTTGAGTGATTACACAGTTGATTACAGGGTTGATTTGAGCGAGATAGATTGTTTCGTATGATGCTCCTGCTACATGATTTCTTGAAAAAACAACATCACTTCCATTAATTCCTACAGTGTAGTCAAACACAATTCCATAAATTCTACTTCCAGAAGCGAGGGTGTCAATGGTAAGTATTAAGAAATGGGCCGCAATACTACTGACTTGGGTTGAATCGTTTTGGGTAAGGTAAAAGCCGGGGCCAATCAAAACGAGGCGTTTGTTTAATACCTGTGTACCATAGCTAAATTGTGTGCCTTCGATGTACAGCGTATCGCCGGCAGAGGCACCTGCCACTGCGGCTTCGAAGGTTGCGAAATCGGCATCGATTGCCGGGTTGTTGTTTACGCGCCAGCTTGTGGCGTTAGCGGCTAAAAAGCCAAAGCAAAGTAAAAGAACTGTAAATTTTTTCATTGTGTAAAGGTTTTAGTTAGTAAAATGTGTTTATTGAATTGTGTTATAAAAAATTTGTTTTAATCAAAGACCTCCTCTTCCCGAAAGCAATAAAAGCCTGCTTATTTCAAGACCCCCTCTTCCCGAAAGCTTTTGGAATCCTCCTGTTTATAGACCCCCTCTAACTCCCCCTGAAGGGGGAGAACTGCCAGCGCAGTGGCCGCTGCTGTGGCTTGTGCGGTGGTCTCCCTTCCCTTTCAGGGGAAGGGCTGGGGTCTTTTCAGTTTGTTTCATTGTTCTACTTGTTTTATTTTTTTGATGTTACCGTGAGGTTTCAACTTCTCTTTGACCCTCTCTTCTCAAAAGAAAAAAGCCGACGCATTTCAAGACCCCCTCTAACTCCCCCTGGAGGGGGAGAATTGCTACCGCACAGGCCGCTGCTGTGGCCATGGCTTGTGCGGTAGGTCTCCCTTCCCTTTTACGGGAATGTCTATCCCGAATTTTGGGAGGTCGGGGATGGGGTTATTCTTTCCTTTTTTCACACTCATTTAGTATTGTTTTTAAAACTACTTCAAGATTTTCAAAAACTTCCTTGTTTGTGAATCTGATAACTTGTATTTCAAATCTTTCAAGTTCGGCGGTTCTATTCTCGTCCCATTGCTTTTGTTCAGATTCCTGATGGATTCCTCCGTCTAATTCAACTACTAGTTTTACTTCATGACAATAAAAATCTGTAATAAATATCCAAATTGGGTGCTGCCGACGAAATTTTAAACCAGCAAGCTTTTTAGCTCTCAATTGCGCCCACAAAAGTTTCTCGGTCTCGGTCATCCTTTTGCGAAGATCCCTGGCTCTCTCAATGGTTTCCATGGATGCACCGAAGTTCAGCGTTTCTTCGTAATTCCGGGTTTTGCTATTGTGGGTCATTTTTGTTGTTGTTGTGTTAAATTGTAATTAATAATTTGGAAGTGACTTTCCCTTTTAGACCCCCTCTAACTCCCCATTGAGGGGGAGAATTCCGGCGCACTGGCCGCTGCAGTGGATATTGCACTGGCCAGTGCGGCTGGTCTCCCTTCCCCTGGAGGGGAAGGGCTGGGGTTGGGGTCATCGGGGTCTCTCACTCCAACGCCTCACGATATTTTGCTTCAAACCTTGCCCGGTCGTTTTCATTTTTGTATTTCATTTCAATTTGATTTTTATAAGTTTTGTAGGCTGTAGTTATCTCCAATAGTTTTTGGCGACAGGAGAAGAGTTGTAAGGAATCATCAAGCTGCAACATCAGTTTAATAATTTCAACCCGTTCTCTTTGCAGCATAGCCAATTGTTTTGCATCCCGTTCCATTGAGCCGGTACATGCAAAAAACAATATTGATATTGCCGTTGTCATCACCAAAAATTTAATGTGTGTGTAATTCATCCCGACTTAATTTCGGGGCTAAAGTATTACAGGGCAGGGGCAGAAAAAAATGAAGCTTGTACGGATTTATAAATTCGTGCAATAAGGTATTGGAGTTACCCGAGCAAGTCCTTGCTGTTTAGTGACTTTTCCATTTTATGCTTTTTGCTTATTTCATTCATGTTTTTGATATAGATGCTCGGCGTTACACCGGTTATTTTCTTAAAAGCAGTGTTGAAGGTGGAGCGGGAGTGGAATCCTGCCGACCCGGCGATTCCCTCGAGAGTCATCGACAAATGCTTGTTTTCGGCAAACATTTTCTGCGCTTGGCGCACGCGTAATTTATTGAGGTAATTGGATAAATTGGCATTAAAATGCTCATTAATAATTCGTGACAGGTAAGTTGTGTTAGTGTCCAGTTTATCGACCAGATCGGTGAGGCTGAGTTGGGTCTGGAGGAATAATTTCTGCTCCCTCATCAGCATATCCAGTTCCGTTAGTATCCTGAGTTTTTCTTCATCCTTAAGCTGTGGAGTCAAATCGGATGCCCGGGTCATGGTTTCCTTTTCCTCATCACGCTGCATCAATTCAATATTTTTTTCAACCAGTTTGCGGTTTGCTCTGGATTTTTGCAAATAAAGCCAGCTGATAATTCCTCCAGCAAGCAATAAGATAATCAGACCCCCACTCAACCCAAATAGTGTAATTTGCTTCTTGCGCAATTCGGCTTCGTGCAACTGACTGTCTTTAACCAGTATTTCTATCTGTTGCTCTTTCTTTTCGGTTTCGTAGCGCACTTCCATTTCAGCAAGTTTGGCCTGACTTTTTTCGGTAAACATCGAATCTTTAATCATAGCATAATTTCGGTATGCCTGGAGGGCCAGTGTAGTCTTGCCCATTTTTTCGTAGAGCTTGCTCTGGCTTTCATAAACCTTTTGCAAGGTAGGCCGGGCATTAATTTCAGTAGCTGCGATCAGAGCCTGATCAAGGATTATTTCAGCCTCCTTAAAATTTCCAAGGGCAAGCCAGGCTGCGCCAAGATTTTGCAAACCGCCGGCGGCAAAGTTGCGTAAGCCTAGTTTGCGACAGGTTTCCAGTCCGTCATTATAATAATTAATGGCTTCCTGGTATTGTCCCATTTCGTAATAAACCGTACCGATATTCAATTTCTTAACGGCCGAATTACCGTAGCGTCCCAATTTTTCGGATATAGCCAGCGCCTCATGATAAATCTTCAATGCAGAATCCAGGTAACCTTGGTTTTGAATAACATTTGCCAGGTTATTTAGTGTCATCTCAGTTTGGGCCAGGTCTCCTGTTTTTTTGTCGATTGCCAGTGCCTGCCTGAAATATTCGGCTGCAATATCGTATTTTTCCCATGCTGAATACAAGGCGCCAATGTTATTCAGGTCGACAGCAATTAAACCGGGATCACCAACTGTTTTTGCTATCTTATAGGCTCTTTCGTAAAATTCGAGTGCCTTATCGTAGTTGCCTATTGTTTTGTAAATCATACCATGGTTTCCGAGTGACGTTGAAAGTTCAATTTCCTTACCTGGTATCTCACAAAGGGCAATAGCTTGTTGGTTGAAGTAAATGGCACTATCGTATTTCGCAATACCCTGATAAACATTTGCAATATTCATGATTACAGCGGCTATGTATTCCTCATCATCAATTTCAAGCAGCAGTGCGAGGGATTTTTTGTAATACCTAAGGGCATCGTCAAACCTGTCGATTTCAACACCCGAAGCACCCATCTCGTTGTAACACGCAGCAGCTTCCCACAAATTATCAACTTGTTCCCAGGCTAAGGCTGATTTCCCAAACCATCCTACGGCAGTAGCATAATCCTGCTCGTACCACCACGAATCGCCAATGGTATAAAGTGCCCTGGCCTGCTCTTCAAGATTGTTTGATTGTTGCGCAATTTTAAGCGCTTTATGAGCATAAGCACGGCCTTCAGGGATTGAATCCGGAATAAGCGATGTTGCCAGATCATTTAAAAGGCCAGGATTTTTGGGCTCTTGCCGGAGCATCATCCGAAGGCTGTCCAACTGATTTTGTGCGTAGTTAGACTGAAAAGCAGACAAAAGCAGGAAGAGTAAGAAAAATGATTTATTAAGTTTTGAGCCAGGAAAGTGCATAAATGGTTTTTGATTTAAGCACCAAATGTAAAAATAATTGAGGTGGTTACAAAGGGTAAAGCAATGGGATTGACCTTTTTTTTAAGCATTCTAAATTACCAACTTCGGGATTTTAATCATATTACTCCACTTCGTAGAATCCTTATCTGCCGAAAAGTAAACAAAAGCCACATCGCTGTCTTTAAATTTAGGGATGTAAGGTATGAAAGGTGTGTCGAAAAATTTTATTGTTAAGTTCGTGTTTTTTAAAAGGCTTGCTCACGAAGTCATTCATTCCTGTATTGATTACCCTGGTTTTCGTTTCTGGGTAAGCATCAGCCGTTAAGGCAATAATAGGAATGTTTTTCATTTTGGAACCGGCAACACCTTCGCGAATGAGTTTGGTGGTTTCGTAGCCATCGAGAACCGGCATTTGTAAATCCATGAGCACTATATCGAAGTTGGTTTTTGACAATAGCAGCAAGCCTTCACGACCATTGTTAGCAACTTCATAATAGCAGTTCCATGTTTTCAGGATTTGTGTAATTACTTTTTGGTTTATTAAATTGTCCTCTACAACCAAAACTTTCTGATTGGAAATAACCTGTTCGCTTAATTGTTCTTTGCTATTTACAACATTCAAATCCGAACCTTTTTTAAGCCACATTGTTACCGAGAATTCCGAACCCACATCGGGCTGGCTTTCAACTGAAATTGATCCATTCATCAATTTCACCAGTTGATTGGTTATGGTTAAGCCAAGGCCTGTTCCTCCAAAAAATCGTGAAGTGTCCGTTCCGGCCTGGGTAAAGCTTTCGAAAATGGTTTGTTGCATATTTTTTGGAATACCTATACCACTATCTTTAACCGATATTTCAAGTTCTATGTTGTCTTCTTTTTTTGATAAGAGTCTTGCTTCGATTTTTACAAAACCGATTTTTGTAAATTTAATGGCATTGCCTGCAAGGTTTATTATAATTTGATTTAATCTGAATGGGTCGCCCACCAAATATTTGGGAATGTTACTGTCGATAATTGTTTCAAATGATAATCCTTTTTCGTTGGCTTTGTGTGTCATTATTTTGCCAATATGCTCCAATTGATATTTGATATCGAAATCTATAGCTTCGATAAGCATTTTCCCTGCTTCAATTTTCGAGAAGTCCAGGATATCGTTGATAATTACCAGGAGGTTATCTGCCGATTGTTTTATGGATTTTAGATTTTCATCCACAAAAGACCCATGTTTTTCGGTTAGTAGCAAATCAGTAAGTCCGATAATCGCGTTCATGGGTGTCCTTATTTCATGACTCATGTTCGACAGGAATTCGGACTTAACCCGGGCAGCTTTTTCGGCTTGCTGTTTTGCAATGCGTAAATCGGATTCTACCTTTTTAATATTTGAAATGTTGGATGAGGATCCAAGTATCTGGGTTACTTCATCGTTTGCATCTCTTTTAAAAACAACATCGCGGTTGTAGTACCACACCCATTTTCCAGCGGTATTCTTCATTTTATATTCAACTTCGTGAACAATGCCATCCTTAGATTTTGATAATTTTTTAAGGTGTTTAGATATCGTTGTCAGGTGATCAGGATGAACAGTGAGATCAAAAATCTTGTTGCCCATTTTATGAATTTGATCCTTGGTATAGCCCAATTCTTCGAAAATACTCCTGTTTATAAAAATATATTTGCCGGTTTTAAGGTCAAGTACATAGATGATATTTGGTGAATAATTTGTAATGGCTTCTGTAAAAAGATTTTGTTGATTCAACGACTTTTCAATGCTCTGTTTTTCGTCCGATATGCTATTATACCGCATGATGGCATTGAGGGCGTTTACAATTTTTGAAATGGAAAGTTCAGATTTTGGGAAATAATCAAATGCCCCGGCCTTCATCATTTCCACTGCAATTTTTTCATCTCCCTGCGATGTCATTACCAATACAGGTTTGTTGTATCCGTGTATTTTTATTTCCTTAAGCAGGCTTAGGCCATCCATTCCCGGCAACTGGTAATCAACAAAAATGCAATCAAAAACATCGGTTTTATTTTTTAATAACTTCAAAGCCTCATCAGCATAAATACATGATTCCAGTTCAAAATCGATGTTCGATTTTTTTAAGGTGCGAACGAAAGCCCGTACATCAATTTCGTCGTCTTCTACGAGAAGGATTTTTATTTTATTTAATTTTTCCAAAACGATAGCTTTTGTTCACCTATTTTTGATCGGGATATTCGCAGAGCATCCAGTAATTGTGCAATGTGGATACTGCATTTATAAAACTTTCCATCGATAAAGGTTTCAGAATATAACCGGCCACGTTGAGCCTGAATGCTTCAACTTTATCGTTATCTTCATTAGAAGTTGTCATTACGAAAACTGAAATATTTTTCAACTTCTCATTGGCCCTGAGTTCTTTTAAAAATTCTATACCACCCATTTTTGGCATGTTCAGGTCCAACAATATAATCTTTGGCGGAGATTTGGCAAGTTCCCTGTTTTTATCACCGCGCAGCATTTCGAGCGCTTCCTCACCATTTTCTGCAACAAATAAAGGATTTTCAATGTTATTTTTTTTGAAGGCTCTTTTTACATTCATCACATCCACGAGGTCATCTTCAACGAGAAGAATATTAACTGCTTTAGAGTTCATAATTTATTTATTAATGGGTGTTAAACTTTTATTTAAAGTATTTAAATTTAAGTTGGTGCATTTTTACAACCATTCTTTGGGCCAGGTAAAATAAAAGGTGCTTCCCGCTCCCGGTTCTGAATCAAGCCATAATTTACCACCTTTATCTTCCACCAGTTTTTTAACTATAGCCAAACCCACACCGGTGCTTTCCACTTTGTCGCGTGCATGCAAAGTTTGAAAAATCACAAATATCTTCTCGTGATAGTTTTTATCAATGCCCGGGCCGTTGTCGCTTACACTAAATTCCCAATGTGTGTCTGCATCTTTGAATCCTATTTCAACTTTTGGAATTTCGGCATTATTATATTTTATGGCATTGCTGATAAAATTACTAAGAATTTGCTCAAGAGCAACTCGTTCGGTGTAAATTTTTGGCAATTTCTCTGGATAAATAAATTTAGTATTTGATTTTGAGTTGTTTGCCGTGGTGATCTCATTTATTAAATCCCTGAGATCAATCAGGGTATTGTTATTTTTTACCCGTCCTGCCCTTGAATATTGCAAAATCCCGTTGATAAGACCTTCCATTCGCTGAACCCGACCGCGAAGTAATTGAAGGTTTTCGCGGGTTTCATCATTTACAATTTCTGTAATATCTTCTTCAATCCACTCCGATAAATTATTGATGGCCCTCAAGGGGGCTTTCAGGTCGTGCGATACCACGTAAGCAAACTGATCGAGTTCGTTGTTGATTCGCTGCAGGTTGTCAGCATGTTGTCTAACTTCCAGTTCGGCGTTCTTTATTTTTGTAATATCTATTTTAAACGAAATATAGCGGTAGGGTTTACCTAATTTGTTGAGCAAAGGAACAATGGTTGTGTCAACCCAGTAGTATTTTCCGGTCTTAGAAATATCTCTTATTTCACCTTTCCAAACTTTTCCTTTCGCAATGGTGTGGAATAATTCTTTATAAAACTCTTGCGGGTGGTATGATGAATTTAATGTTCGGTAATCTTTACCTAAAAGTTCCCGTTTGGAGTAGCCCGACATTTTGAGAAAGTTATCATTTACGAAAGTAATCGTTCCTTTCGAATCGGTAATAACCACCATTAATGTGGTGCTGATGGCGAACTTAAAATCGGATAATTCCTTAAACGATTCTTTTGAGCTTATTTCGAGTGTTCGCTCCAGCTGATGATAATCGATATCGTAATTTTTATAAGCGCTGTCAACCGCATTGATAAAAGTGTTAAAATCATTTTCGCCCGGTTCAAAATCAGGAATATATCTTTTTATTTGTCGTTTTAGTAATCTGTGCATATCAAAAACTTTCTAAACTTCAGTAAAGGTGGTTATGGTCATTGTTTGATTGTGCAATTCACATCTTGTACCTTTTAAAAAGGGAGCGATTTCACCGTAGGAATAAAAGCCGGTAAGTGTTGTTTTATCACCAACTATTTCCTGAACCGCCTCCACTTCTTCCTCAATAAGTTGTTTTAAAACCAGTTTTCTTCCTACACAACTAATCAAAATGGCAAGATCGGCTTTGTTTTGTCCAAGCGGATCAACACTCACCCTGGCTGCTTTCTCGGCACCATTTATTAACCTATCGATGTTTGCTTTCATCAACTTAATGTACGATCCTTCGGGAATGTCTCCTGCAAAGGTGAGGCTTTGCTTTTGCTCATCAACGGCAAGAATAGTGCGCACAACTGGTTCGCCATCGGTTTCGATGCGCATGTTGAGGGGAAACAACAGCCCTGATGATGGTAGATTTTTTGCCTGTTCGCCAAGGAATGATTTATATAATTCGAGGGCAGGTGTGTTATCTATTTCGAATACCACATTACCCTCTGATTTTGTTACTGAGCGCTCTACACCAAAACTATCCCAGCCACCAAACGAACCATATCCAATTTTGATCTGATCGCCATAAAATCCGATGGCCGTAATAATGTTGCTTTTAACTTCCCCGGCATTTGATATGATGAGTGTTTTGTTAAAGTCAGCCCCATCGCCGGCCAATCCTCCTGTTACATTTACCCCTTCAGGAAGGTTATCGCGCATGCCCGTTACCAATTCAGTACCGTTAACATGCAAACCTTCCGAAAGTACAAAAACATGACGCAACTCCTTGTTAGCAAGCTTCAGAGCCAGCGCCTTTCCTGCTTCTATACCATTTTGAAAATCACCAATATTTTCCTCACGGTACATGATTTTGGTGCTTTCAAATTTTACTGCTGTTAAAGTTAACGATTGGTCGTAAACATTTGTTCCTGATATCTCTCCACTGGTGGAGCATCCGGTTAGAATGGCTTCAGGAAAAGCTTCCCTTATTTTTTTTATGATTTGGGTTTCGTTAAGAAAATCCCGACCACCAAAAAATAAAACCAAATTAGGTTTAAAAGGAATGATTTCAGGAGAAAAAGTGTTACTGCTTATAACATCTTTGTAATGTAACTGGAAAGTTTTCATAATATTAGAATTGTTATTTGTTTAAAATATCAAAAATATAAAAAATCATTTACAAATAGCAAAATACCATTTTCATCAAGCCATTAAACATCAAACATGATGATGTGTTTTGATGTATTTCAAAATAAAGGATGTGTAAAAAAAATGTTAATTGCCTCTGCCACTAAAAACTAACAACTATCTTTGCCACCAATTTTTCAGTTTCTATACTAAGTTGTTATCAATGAGCAAAAAAAGTGAAGGCGTTATATCTCAGGTTATCGGGCCGGTAATTGATGTTACATTTGAAGAAGGTCAAATCCTCCCCAACATTTTCGATGCACTCGAAGTTACCAAAGCAGACGGACATACGATAGTTCTCGAATCGCAACAGGACATTGGTGAAAACACCATTCGTTCGGTGGCTATGGATTCAACGGATGGTTTACGTCGTGGTATGAAGGTAGTAAATACCGGTTTGCAAATTTCAATGCCTGTTGGCGATGATATTAAAGGGCGACTTTTTAATGTGATTGGAAAGCCCATCGATGGCATGAAAGACGTTGAGGGGAAAAATGTATATTCGATACACCGCGAGCCTCCGAAATTTGAAAATTTAACCACTCAAAAAGAAGTTCTTTATACAGGTATCAAAGTCATCGACCTTATAGAGCCTTATGCCAAAGGGGGCAAGATTGGTTTGTTTGGTGGCGCCGGCGTAGGAAAAACGGTTATTATCATGGAGCTGATCAACAACATTGCCAAATCTTATGCAGGCCTGTCAGTATTTGCCGGTGTGGGTGAGCGTACCCGCGAAGGAAATGAATTGTTGCGCGAGATGATCGAATCAAAAGTAATTAAATATGGCGATGCCTTTGCCGAAGACATGGAAAAAGGAGGTTGGGATCTTTCAAAAGTTGACCCCGCTCAGTTGGCTCAATCGCAGGCAACCCTGGTTTTCGGTCAGATGAACGAGCCTCCCGGAGCCCGTGCCCGCGTGGCATTATCCGGGTTAACGCTTGCAGAATATTTTCGCGATGGCGATGAAAAATCAGGTGGCCGCGATATTCTTTTCTTCATCGATAATATTTTCCGTTTTACACAGGCAGGTTCTGAGGTTTCCGCGCTACTTGGCAGGATGCCTTCAGCGGTTGGATACCAGCCAACACTCGCCACCGAAATGGGTTTGATGCAGGAACGTATTACCTCCACAAAACGAGGTTCTATCACTTCGGTGCAGGCCATTTATGTGCCGGCAGATGATCTTACCGACCCGGCTCCGGCTACTACATTTGCCCACCTTGATGCTACCACAGTACTTAACCGAAAAATTGCAGAACTTGGAATTTATCCCGCCGTTGACCCGCTGGATTCTACCTCAAGAATTCTTTCGGTTGATGTTGTTGGCGAAGACCATTATAATACTGCACAACGTGTAAAACTTACTCTTCAACGCTACAAAGACCTTCAGGATATTATTGCTATTTTGGGTATGGATGAGCTTTCTGAAGAAGATAAACAGGTTGTTCACCGTGCCCGAAGGGTGCAGCGCTTCCTGTCTCAGCCATTCCACGTTGCGGAGCAGTTTACGGGCATCCCCGGAACTATTGTTTCGATCGAAGAGACCATTAAAGGATTTAATATGATTATGGATGGTGAAGTGGATGAATACCCGGAAGCCGCCTTTAACCTCGTGGGCACCATAGATGAAGCCATCGAAAAAGGTAAAAAACTGATGGCCGAAGGCAACCAATAAAGCAGAAACCAGTCGATTTATGGATATTCAAATTATTACACCCGATAAAACATTGTTTACCGGACACACCAAATTGGTTCAGTTCCCCGGACTTGACGGCTCATTTGAAGTGATGAATAATCATGCCCCAATGATATCAGCATTGAGAAAAGGGAAAATCAGGTTAAAGCATGATAATGACCAGGAAGCGCTTTTCGAAATCAAAGGTGGTATAGTTGAAATTTTAAATAACAAAATGCTGGTTCTGGCAGAATAATTATTTGGTAACAAAAGATATGAAGAAACCTTCACATAAGAAATCAGGAGTTTTTCGAAATATTTTCCTTGCATTGGCAATTGTTATTTTTTTAGTGATGCAAGTGCTGGCTACCAATCCAGGCGGCCACGGCGAAAAGCACGGTGAAAGCTGGGGAGAAGAAGCGTTGAAAGAGGATTTTAAAACCGGTGATATGATTGTTGAACATATCATGGATGCACACGACTGGCATATACTCAGCTATGGCGATTTTCACCTTACTATACCTTTACCGGTAATTTTATGGTATGATGGCCAATTGCACACTTTCATGTCCGGCAAATTTCACCATGGGCATGATGACTATATGGGTTTTGGTCTCGCATCGGAGGGGGAACACAAAGGGAAAGTTGTTCGCACACTCCAGGATCGCTTCCTCACCGAACACGTAATTGTTCATGATGCAAATCAGGATTTGCCCCTTGATTTTTCGATTACCAAAAATGTACTGGCAATATTTATTAGCCTGATTTTTTTGACCTGGCTTTTCATTTCTGTTGCCCGGGCTTACCGCAGGCGCGAAGGCGAAGCGCCAAAAGGTATTCAGTCATTATTAGAGCCTTTGATAATTTTTATCCGCGATGATATTGCCAAAGCTTCCATTGGCGAAAAGAAATACGAAAAATATATGCCTTTCCTGCTTACCTTGTTCTTTTTTATTTTCCTTAACAATTTATTGGGGTTGGTGCCCATTTTCCCGGGAGGAGCCAACGTAACAGGCAACATCGCTGTAACAATGGTGTTGGCCTTATTCACTTTTGTAATTACAAGCTTTAGTGCTAATAAAGCTTACTGGCTTCACATCGTAAATACGCCCGGCGTTCCGTGGTGGTTAAAACTGCCAATTCCCCTCATGCCGGTGGTCGAATTAATCGGGGTGGTTACCAAGCCATTTGTGTTGATGGTTCGTCTTTTTGCCAACATTACTGCAGGGCATATTATCGTTTTAGGGTTTATCAGCCTGATTTTTATTTTTGGTCAAATCAATATAGGTTTAGGTTTTGGAGTATCAATCGTATCCATAGTTTTTGCCATTTTTATGAATATGCTCGAATTATTGGTTGCTTTTATCCAGGCCTACGTGTTTACCTTGCTTTCGGCGCTGTATTTTGGCATGGCTACCGAGGAGCAGCATTAGAGAGGTTAGAGTTAAGAGGTTAGAGTTAAGAGGTTAGAGTTAAGAGTTTAGAGTTAAGAGTTTAGAGTTTAGAGTTTAGAGTTTAGAGTTTAGAGTTTAGAGTTTAGAGTTAAGAGGGGAGAGGTTAGAGGTTAGAAGTTAGAGGTTAGAAGTTAGAAGTTAGAGTTATGAGGGGAGAGGTTAGAGTTTAGAGGGGAGAGGTTAGAAGTTAGAGGGGAGAGTTATCAATAAAGTAAGTTTTTTGAAATATCAATAGCCCGGGGTTTTCCCAAAGGGATGCCTGCTTCGCGAGGGGAGCCGGTGGCATAAACCCGGGATTGAATTGAGGGATAAATAACCACCCATTTCGTGGGCAATGCCTCTGGCATTGCCCACGAAATGGGTAAAGTTAAAAGTTAAATTATTTATCAATAAAAATATAATCTATTATAAATTTTAATACTTCATTATTATGGAATTATTATCAGTATTATTACAGGTAGTAGCAGACCTTGCTCCTTATGCAAAACTTGGAGCCGGCATTGGTGCCGGAGTAGCAGCAATTGGAGCAGGTATTGGTATCGGTCAGATTGGTAAAGCCGCTGTTGAATCTATTGCTCGTCAGCCTGAAGCAAGTGGTGATATCCGTTCAAACATGATTGTAGCGGCAGCGCTTATCGAAGGTGTTGCCTTTTTTGCCATCGTTGTTTGTCTGCTTATTGTATTCCTGTAGAAAAGAGTGATCCCGGTTCCGGCGTTTGGCCGGAGCCCGGGATTTTTTATCAGTGAAATCACGTTTTTTTAAATAAAGAATTATGGAACTAGTAAACCCCGGAATAGGGTTGATTTTTTGGATGACCCTGGCCTTTGGTATTGTACTTTGGATTTTGGCAAAGTACGCCTGGAAACCAATCCTCAAATCGCTGAAAGATCGTGAAGACTCCATTGATCAGGCACTGCATGAAGCTGATAATGCCAGGCAGGAAATGAAAGCCTTGAAGTTTTCGAACGAAGAATTGCTTGTTGAGGCCAAAGAAGAAAGAGATAAATTATTCAAGCAAGCCAGGGAGATTAAGGAAAAACTTATAGAAGATGCACGCCTGAAGGCTAATGAAGAATCGAACCGAATCATCGAAAGCGCCAGGGAAGCTATCGAAAATGAAAAGATGGCTGCAATGGTTGATTTAAAAAATCAAATTGCTAAACTATCAATCGATATTGCAGAAAAAGTTCTTGAGCGTGAGCTGGACGATACAGTGAAACAAAAGGATTATGTTGATCAACTGATCAGAAAAGCCCAGCTCAATTAATTGAGATTGCCAGGACTATGGATATAACCATCATATCAAAACGCTACGCGAAAGCATTGTTCGACCTTGCCATCGAGATGAAAAAACTCGAGCGCATTAAGGATGACATTGAATTGGTACAATCAGTAACAAAAGAAAATCCGGAGTTCAAACGTTTGTTGAAAAGCCCGATTATTCCGGTAGGTAAAAAGAATAAAATAATAGCAGCTATTTTTAAGGATAAACTTGATATTCTTACCTTCAAATTTCTTCAACTGGTTACCCGTAAAGAACGTGAGGTTTTGCTTGATACGATTTGTGTTTCCTTTATTAAAATATACAAAGAGCATTACAATATTATCACCATAAAACTCACAACATCTGAAAAGATTGATGAACAGTCGAAAACGGAGTTAATTGAATTGCTGTCAGGCGATACCAATAAAACAATTGATCTTATCGAAAAAGTTGACAAATCATTGATTGGTGGTTTTGTGTTAGATATGGATGATAAAAAGTATGATGCCAGTATCAGGCATCAACTCGATAAGTTGAAGAAATCGTTCGATAAAAACCTTTATGTCAAAGGGTTTTAGATATTTATCAGAATTTGTATAATAGTTTTTAAGATATTATAACAGAGTTTTCGAAAAAGAAATAAACAACAGGAGAATATGTCACAAATTAAACCCGCTGAAGTATCGGAAATATTACGTCAGGAACTTTCAGGATTTAAAACAAAATCGGAACTTGAAGAAACCGGATCAGTGCTGCAGATTGGCGATGGTATTGCAAGGATTTACGGACTTACCAATGCTGAATCAGGCGAGCTGGTCGAATTTGAAAAAGGTGACTTGCGTGGTATTGTTTTAAACCTTGAGCAGGACAATGTAGGGGTGGTTTTGCTTGGCGAAATTCATGATGTGAATGAAGGCGATACCGTGAAGCGTACCGGTAGAATTGCCTCCATCAATGTTGGTATGGGAATGCTGGGTAGGGTTATCAATACCCTTGGCCAACCCATCGATGGCAAAGGTGAGATAAAAGGTGAAACGTATGAATTACCCCTCGAAAGGAAAGCCCCGGGTGTAATTTTCAGGCAGCCTGTAAACGAACCCTTGCAAACAGGTATCAAATCAGTGGATGCCATGATTCCTATTGGTAGAGGACAACGTGAGTTGATTATTGGCGACCGCCAAACCGGTAAAACAGCCATTGCCATCGATACCATTATTAATCAAAAAGAATTTTACGAAAAAGGCGAACCCGTTTATTGTATTTACGTGGCCTCAGGCCAAAAAGGTTCGACTGTTGCAAATATTGTAAAAACATTGGATGACAATGGTGCATTGCCTTACACTGTTGTAGTTTCGGCTTCAGCGGCCGATCCTGCTGCCATGCAGTTTTACTCACCATTTGCCGGTGCTGCAATTGGTGAGTTTTTTCGCGATACCGGTCGCCCTGCCCTGGTAATTTTTGATGATCTTTCCAAACAGGCTGTGGCTTATCGCGAAGTTTCTCTTTTACTCAGAAGGCCTCCCGGACGTGAAGCCTATCCCGGAGATGTATTTTATTTGCATTCAAGATTGCTCGAACGGGCTGCGAAAATTATCGAATCGGATGAAATTGCAAAGAAAATGAACGACCTGCCCGAAAGCCTCAAACCTATTGTTAAAGGTGGTGGTTCATTAACTGCTTTGCCCATTATTGAAACCCAGGCCGGGGACGTATCAGCATATATTCCAACCAATGTAATTTCGATTACCGATGGGCAGATTTTTTTGGAATCCAATCTTTTCAATGCCGGAATTCGTCCTGCCATTAATGTTGGTATTTCAGTTTCGAGGGTAGGTGGAAATGCACAGATCAAATCGATGAAGAAGGTAGCCGGTACACTCAAACTTGACCAGGCTCAGTTTCGTGAACTGGAGGCTTTTTCAAAATTTGGTTCCGACCTCGATACCGCTACAATGAATGTGCTTGAAAAAGGCCGCCGGAATGTTGAAATTCTTAAGCAGGCACAATATTCGCCATTGAGCGTTGAAAAACAAGTTGCAATTATCTTTTGTGGAACACGCGGCTTATTAAGAAGGATTCCTATCACCAGCATTCACGATTTTGAAACAGAATACCTCCATTTTCTTGAAGTAAACCACAGCGGCCTTTTGAAAAATTTGAAAGCCGGTAAATTACTTGATGAGGATATTAAGACAATGGAAACAACTACCCGGGATATCAGTAAAAAATATGAAAAAAGATAATTGTAAATATTTTGATGTTGAGGGATAGAATGGTTTGTAATGTAGCGATTCTAACTTCAAACTGCCGGGCTTTGCCCGTGCATCCTCGAAAAATAACGAAAATTGAAAATTTTCTATTTTTCGGGACTCTAACCTCTAAACTCTTTTAAAGCAACATGGCAAATTTAAAGGAAGTACGTATCAGGATTGATTCTGTAAAGTCAACAATGCAGATTACCAGCGCTATGAAAATGGTATCTGCATCAAAGTTGAGGAAGGCACAAAATGCCATCGTCAACCTGCGTCCTTATGCTACCAAGCTTACGGAGATCATGCAGAATATCAGTTCGGGCATGGAGGAAAGCAGCGAAAGCACTTACACTGAAGTTAGAAATATTGAAAAAGTTCTGATAATTGCTGTTGCTTCAAACCGTGGACTATGCGGGCCTTTTAATGCAAACATTGCAAAAATGTTAATTACGAGGATCAACAATACTTATGCAACAGAATACAGGACGGGCAATGTTGAAATATTGACTATTGGTAAAAAAGTATTCGATTTTCTCAAGAGTCGCAAAATCAGTGTTAATTATCGTAAAGATGAGTTGCTCGATAATCTCTCTTTCGAGGAAATTCTTCCCATAGCCGAAGGCTTGATGAAGGATTTTAGCCAAAAGAAATACGACAAAATTGAGATCATCTATAATCAATTTAGAAACGCTGCCGTCCAAATCCTGACCACAGAGCAGTTTCTTCCGATTGCTCCACCCAAACCAAAAAAGGATGCCAAACCGGTTAAAATAAAAGCTGATTTTATTTTTGAACCTTCAAAAGAAGAAATTGTCCAGGAGTTGATACCCAAATCACTAAAAATACAACTCTATAAAGCAGTGCTCGATTCGGTAGCTTCGGAACATGGCGCTCGTATGACTGCCATGCACAAGGCTACTGATAACGCGGAAGACTTGCTGAAAAATCTTAAGCTCTCATACAATAAAGCCCGCCAGGCAGCCATCACCAACGAAATTCTGGAGATTGTAAGTGGAGCCGAGGCATTGGGATAAAAATTAATTGGTGGGCATACGTAGAGACAACGCCCGCGTTGTTTGTAACCATCACAAAAGATAAGGCCTGTGTGGCCTGAAAGAAAAATGATTATGTATTAATAACCATGTGTTGCCATTCATTACAAAAAAAGCACGAATTTATATTAAGTGTATTTTGAGAGAAAATATCACGTGAAAAAATCTCTTGGTAATTAATTTTGATTATCTTTGTTGAAAATTTAACAATTATGATACTAAGAGCCTTTATTGAAAATTTCAAATCGATCAGGGAACGAACAGAATTTAATATGCTTGCTGGAAATTACAAGAGGTTTCCTGAACATGTCAGTGAGTTAAAAAAGGATTTAAAAGTTCTTAAAAATACTGCTATCTATGGTGGTAATGCTGCAGGTAAAACCAATTTCGTGTTGGGATTAGAAGTGCTTAAAGATTTAGTTACCGAAGGTACAGAAGATATAAAAGAAGAATTGCCTTATTTTCCTAATAAACTTTCAAAGGCAAGTGTTTCTGCAAATACAAAGTTTGAAATAGATTTTTTCTATGATAAAGTTGAGTATTCATACAGTATTACATACAATCAGGAAATCATTATAGAAGAGTGGTTGTATAGAAATACAAGTATTAAACCAGAAAAAATTTTTGAAAGAAAAACAAATGAGAATTCAAAAAAATCCGTACTCTCCCTTCATAAATCTTTGTTTACAAATAAAGATGAAAAAATAAGATTGAAAATATACGAAGAGGAGTTAAGACATAACCAACCATTTATTTTTGAAGGTTTTAATAAAAAACTTAAAATGATACGTGATGCTTATACATGGTTTGATGAAAAACTAAAATTTATTTTTGTTGAATCAAAATATAGTGGACTTGCTCATTATATCTCCAATTATGATTGGTTTAAAGAAAAATTTGTCGAGATAATTAACGCTGCCAATTTAGGCATCGATCATATTGAAGTTAAAGAAACGCCAATAGACACTTTTTTTGGTAGAGAGCAGGAGCAAGAGAATGTAAAGAAGCATTTACAGAAAAGAATAACTAAGAATAGAGGGGTTGAATTTGGTGAAGGAGGGGTCAGCTATTGTGCTTACATTAATAATAATGATGATGCTGTGGTAGGGAAACTAACTTTTTTT
Organism: uncultured Lentimicrobiaceae bacterium; assembly: GCA_964593705.1. Lineage (GTDB taxonomy): Bacteria > Bacteroidota > Bacteroidia > Bacteroidales > 4484-276 > SABY01. Next base: position 32,755 of record CAZQIV010000010.1, read on the forward strand.
CATAAGGATATAGATGGAGATTTAATAGAATTTGAATTTGATGAAGAATCTAGAGGAACACAAAGGTTATTAGATATTATTCCAACCGTAATTTATGCTGCAAAAGTTGATGCGATTTATGTCATAGATGAAATTGAAAGTAGCATACATCCGCTATTAATAAAATCACTACTAAAACTATTTTTTAAGGCAAATAAAGATTCCCAAAGTCAGATAATTTTCACAACACATGAATCTAATTTATTGGATTTAGATTTATTTAGACAAGATGAAATTTGGTTTTTTGAAAAAAGTAAAGAGAAATCAACAAATATTTATTCACTTAGCGATTTCAAAGTACGTCATGATTTAGATGTAAATAGGGGTTATCTAGACGGGAAATTTGGAGCAATTCCATTTCTTAAATTATTTGATAAATTAAATTAAAATTATGGGGCCAGAAAATAGATCTATTGAAAGAAAAAAACCGCAATTCGAACCTCATGAGAGTTTTCTAGAGAAACTAACTGGACAATACACGGACATTGTCATAGTTGGGATATTATTTTTTTTCGTACTGATTGTATTGACAATTGCATTATTTCGCTACGAAAAACTTGCTGAAATGATTATAACAGGGTTCCTTACTGCTCTTGGTAGTTTTGGTGGATTTTTAGCAGGTAAAACAAGAAAATATAAAAGGTAACGAAATGGCAACAATTTATATAGATAATGGCACGGAAAGTGCAAAACTTCAAGGTTTGTAGCCCGCTCCCCCGATAGCCATCGGGGTTATCACGGTTTGACAGGAAAGGACTACGCTCCCGAAAGCTTTCGGGACTGCCACTACTTAGTGCTTGTACATAGAGTCGACTTTTTCGATTAGAGGCTATAAAGTTTCCCGCAGATTTCGCTGATTAGCGCAGATTTTATCTGCGCTAATCAGCGAAATCTGCGGGAAAAATTACTAAAAAGACGGACACTACTCATACAATTTACCGTTGTCTGTAAATATTAAAGCCTGGAATTTTCTGTATATGCAATAATATTGTAGTGTCAATAATCAATTAATTTTATTCGATCATTATTTTTTTGCTTACAACCTGCCCCTTGCCTGAAAATTTCACAATATAAATCCCGTTTTTCAAATCCCTCAAATTGATGGATTTTGCAAAAGGTGAGGATTTTATCAACTTTCCATCAAGCGAGTAAATTTCCACTTTTTCAAATGGCATGGCTGTTTCCACAAATAAGGTTTCCCCGGCCGGATTGGGATAAACATGCATTTCTTTTCCGGTTTCCCGAAGCTGTGTGTTTGTGGTGAAGTCGAAAATATGCTTTATGGTGTCGAGAAGTGGTGTGCCTGCTATTATGCCGCTTCCCGGAAAAGTTTCAATATAATCGCCCGTGATTTCCCAAATAATAACACCCTTAGCATTGTTGTCCATTACATATTGGGCTTTGTATCCCACCGAAGCTACATTGTCGAAAGTAACAAAAGTGTTGATGGAATTTCCGAGCAGATAAGGACATTTTACCTGGTCATCCCAAAATTCGCTGAACATGTCCATTTTTTTCAGGATGTTGTGATAGGTTGGTTGTCCTTCATCTTCCGAAAATGTAGAGCCATCGTACCCGGTATGCGAACCATAGAGCCGGGTGCAATTTGCCAGGGCCTTACCGTAAAAAGCCATGCCGATATTTATCTTTTCGGCAGGAACATTAAATTCCCCGGTAAGTTTGGTAAACGCACCATCGAAACACCACTCTGGGTTGCCAACTGCCGGGCTGTAAAGTGGCGTATGAAAATTACTTTCAGGATCCCACGATCCATGAAAATCGTAGGTCATAAGGTTTACCATATCAACCAATGGCAGGATATTTTCCCATTCGATGGCTTCCATTTTTTCGCCATCCGCACTAAAGCAGGAGGTGAGGAGGTATTGATTCCCGGTTTGGTTTTCGAGTTCATTCAGTGCATTTTTTAATTCCTGCATCAAAAAGGTGAAGTTTTGTTTGTCCTCCGGGGTTCCGCCATTGGGGGCAAAGCCTGGGTATTCCCAATCCATATCAATACCATCAAAATTGTATGTATTGATGAGTTCGATACATTCTTCAACAAAATGTTGCCTTTTAAGCGGGTCGGCAGCTATTCCCGCAAAGTTGTACGAATCATTCCATCCCCCGATCGATGGCAAAAGTTTAACATTATGCTCGTGGCACAGATAGGGGAGGCTTTTGGTAGAATCGTGTGTTTGAACAGGCCACCAGATCATGGGTCCCAAAAGCAAATTTTCATCGGCCCAGCTATCGGTGCTTTGCAGGCTGCCATCGCTCAAAGGCCTGAAAAACGCATAATTTATCACCGTGTATTTTTCGTAAAAGATTACCTCGGGATTAATCAACTGGGCACGATCGTACCATTGCCAGTTTGGATAATATCCTACAATCTCTTTATTTGATTGTGCAGATAAAAAGTTGGAAATAATGATAAAGGTGATTGTTGCTGTGATAAACTTAAAAATATTTTTCATTTTACTTTGGATATAGGATGATACTTTGAGAAAGATTTTTCAAAGTTAGATAAATTTAGAAATCCTGATGGATTACTTTTTTTGGACAGGCTTTTACTGTCTTGATAATGATGTATTGATTGTGAAGTTATACCAGGAGCCGGTGGCCTGCCAGGTGTTAAAAAACGATACAGGCGTTTGCTGGGCAGGAATCAATAAACAACAAGTAATTATTGTTGCTGATGTACACAATTTTGATGGGCACATTGCCTGCGATTCCCGCTCAAAATCTGAGATTGTTGTTCCCATTAAAAATGCCAGAGGCGAAATTTTTGGAGTGCTTGATGTGGACATCAAAGATGTAAATTCGTTTAATGAAATGGATGCCAAATGGCTTCAAAAGATCATTGAACTTATCTGACAGCCCGATTTTGTAAGATTATCAGTTTGACCAAAATTTTTTTCATTTTCATTTTTAGTAACTTTGCCGCCAATTTTTCAACATTATAACTTTGAATAATTTCAATCTAATCATCATTGTGTCGGCACTTTCATCGGAAGCATTTAGCGGCCTGTATCTCAATGGTTTTTTAAAAGAAAAAGACACCACCTTTTACGACAGGGTGAAAGTAGTTGTTTTTGTCACCTCCATCAACTTAGTGATGGGATTGGCAGGTTTTTTTGTGGGAAAATTTTTGATGTTATTACTTAGCGATATTTCATTCGGGCTTTCATTGGGTTTGCTTTTTATTTTGGGATTGAAACTGATCATCAAATCATTCAAACCCAAATTTCAGGAAATGATCTGGGAGCTGACCAATCAAAAAATACTGCTTGGCTTTTCGTTTGCAGTGGCCATCAATACCTTCCTTTTAGGATTGGCACTACCCGGACTTACTGTTACGATAATCCGGGTCATCGCCATAATTTCCATCGTGTTTTTCATTTCAACATGCACAGCATTAATTGCAGGGGCAAAAAGTAGTAAGTTCTTGCTGGCATCAAGGTTTCTTTTAATCGGAGGTGTTATTATTATGGGAAGCGCTGTATATTACCTGATTCAAAATTTTAATCTTATCTAAATTTAACTTTATGAGGACTTTATTTTTTATTACTTTCACTTTATTGTTTTTTCCTTCTATTGGCCAAATCCCTCCGGGATATTATAATAATGCCCAGGGCCTTACCGGCGATAATTTACAATCAGCCCTTCACAATATTATCAAAAACCACAACGATATCAGCTATTCAGCTTTATGGAGTGCTTATGAAAATACGGATAAAAAATCCAATGGCAAGGTTTGGGATATGTATTCGGATGTACCGGGAGGAACGCCACCCTACCAGTTTACATTTTTTTCGGATCAGTGCGGAAACTATGGCCAGGAAGGGGATTGCTACAACCGTGAACATTCTTTCCCGAGAAGCTGGTTTGGCGGTACAGTAGCACCCATGAACACCGAGCTTTTCCAGGTTTATCCAACAGACGGGTATGTTAATGGCAGGCGGAGTAATTATCCTTATGGTGAAGTTGGTTCCGCATCGTGGATCTCCCAAAACGGATGTAAACTTGGCAACTGCGTTTCACCCGGATATTCGGGAACAGTGTTTGAGCCCATCGATGAATACAAAGGCGATTTTGCGAGAACATATTTTTATATGGCCACGCGCTATTTGGGCGAAGATGGCAACTGGCCGGGAAGTCCGATGGTGGATGGAGCTCAACCAAAAACATGGGCGCTGAATATGCTTTTCGAGTGGCACCAGGATGATCCGGTGAGCCAAAAGGAAATTAATCGTAACAATGCTGTGCATGATATCCAAAACAACCGCAATCCGTTTATCGATGTTCCCTTTTATGTCGATCAAATTTGGTTCAACTCGACCAATACACAAGATTTTCAGCTTGATGAATTTGATGTAAGCATATTCCCAAACCCGGCACAGAACGAAATAAATATCAACTTATCCACTGATGCAACACACCGGAATTTAGAATTCAAGGTCATGGATCAAACAGGCAGAATTTTAATATCAAAATACACCACCGAAACCGACCACTTTGAAATTAATTTGGAAACCCTAAATAGCGGGATGTATTTTATAATTATCCAGGATACGGAAAATGATGTTCAAATTACAAGGAAGCTTATCAAGCAGTAAATTATTTGAAGAATAACTTTACGATTAACCCGCCTGCGGCGAGGCAGGCAATTAATCCCGCAAATGCGGGGATTTCGCTTCGCTCAACGATTTAAGATTAACGATTTAAGAAATTAGATTTTAGATTTGCAAACTTCAGACTGCTTACGGAATTAATAATCTTTGAATCTGCACAGAATAACGATTAACTCAATAATGCCGACCTTTGGTCGAGCATCCTCGAAAAACTATGAAATCGAAGATTTCTGGTTTTTCGGGACAATTAACGATTAACGATTAACTTAATAACCCGCCTACGGCGAGGCAAGCAATTAACTTAATAACGATTAACTTAATAACGATTAACGCATTAACCCGCCTACGGCGAGGCAAGCAATTAACTCAATAACCATTAACTCAATAACGAATAACAAATAACTCTACCCTCGTGGCAAAAATAAGAATCACAAAAGCATACAAATTCGACATGGCACATGCGCTTCCCGGGCATGACGGCCTTTGCAGCAACATTCACGGGCACTCGTACGAACTGCTTGTAACATTAATCGGCGAACCCATCAGTGACATCAATTCGCCAAAACTGGGCATGGTGATCGACTTTAAGGATTTGAAAAGAATCATCAAAGGATTGATTGTTGATGATCTGGATCATTCGATGGTTCTCCGACAAGATGCACCAAAGGATTTGATTGATGTGTTGAAACAAAATTATGAAAGAATTATCCTTGTTGATTATCAACCTACAAGTGAAAACATGATAATTGATTTTGCCGATCGCATCATAAAAGCGCTGCCCGATGGAGTAAAACTGCATCATCTTAAACTTTGGGAAACTGTAACATCCTATACCGAATGGTTTGCAGAGGATAATGAATAGAAATGTTTTAGTTAAATTTATCGTAATTATTTAGGTGGTGGAATTGAATACCAAATCATCATGACCCCATCCCCGGCCTCCCGAAATTCGGGACAGACATTCCCTAAAGGAGAAGGGAGACCAGCCGCACAAGCCACTGCAGCGGTCAGTGCGATGGCATCCTCCACCTTCAGGGGGAGTTAGAGGGGGTCTTAGATAGCGGCCATTTGATTGGGGACTGATAAAACAGCTAAATAATTACAAATAATGAACAATAAAAAAGGTTGTAGAACCTCACAGTTAATAAAAAATGACCTCAATACCCGGATGGCTTTTTTGGAATTTTTCAACCTTTCGTTGTGAAATTCGCGTGTTATAGCAACGTATGAGCTTTAATCCATTCAATTCTTCGAGATTGCTCAAATTACGGATATTGGTATTATAACAGTCGAGCTGTTGCAGATTTTCAAGGTTTTCCAATCCTTTCAGATTTTTAATTTGCGTCCCCGAACAATTCAACTTTTTTAGATTTTGAAGTCCCGAAAGAAATTCAAGGCTTTCGATGGGGGTATTTTGAACATCAAGCGTTTCAAGGTTTCTCACTTCCGAAAGTGGTTCAAGGCTTACAATCGGGTTATTAGGGCAAACCAAAACCTTGAGCGTTGTCATTCCCCGCAAGGGGTCAAGGCTTGTAATGCCGGTGTTAGAAAATTTAAATTCTTCCAGGAATAAAAATTTCCCAATATTATCCAGGTTTTTGATTTCGGTTGCTTTTAATGCCATTTCAGGGAAATCAGCCAGATCGATGCGCCTCAAATTCACAATTTCCTGGAGTTGTTCCCGCGTGAGTTGTTGGTTAGTTTTAAGAAATTTTTCTGCCAGGCCTTTCCAAACCCCGGGAAGGTTTTCCCACCATAATTCAAGCTTTCCGGTTTGATACACAAGCAAACAATCGGTATGCGAAAGCATAAAATCAATAATCTCATTTTCAGGAACCGGGGATTTATCGCAATACACGTATTGCAATTCTTCGAGCTGCATTATTGGTGAAAGGCTTTTCACGCTTGTACCATCGAAGCTTAAATGGTGCAATTTGCTTAGTTTTTCCAGTGGCCTGATATCGGCAACCCGCGTATCGGAAAAATTTAAAATCGTAAGATCCGATAACGCACCCAATGCATCCAGGTTTTCAATGCCGGTACCCTGACAGTTAATTTCTTTAAGTTGCGACAAATTGCTCAAGGGATCGAGCGATTCGATTTGTTGTTTTCCGGCAATGTTAAGCGAGGTGATTTTAATAATCAGATGTAATTCTTCTTTTGAAGGATTTTTAATTAAACTTACACTTTTGGTAAATACATCCTTCCATGCCGGGGTTAATTTCGTCCACCAATCCACGAGGTCAGCCGATTCGAATACTACTAAAACATTTGGATTATTCCCCATAAACCTGATGGCCTCACCGCGGGTAACTCCGGATTTGTCGCAATAGATTCTGTTTAATTCCGGCAGCCCGTTAATCGGAGATAAATCGCTAACCCTTGTTTTATCGGCAAATAAAAAATGAAGGCCTGAAATATCTTTCAGTGGCTGTAGATTATCTATAGTTGTTTGTTCAAATTTCAAAAAGTAAATATTCCGCAGCCCTGAAATTGGTGACAGGTCGTTGATTTTGGTATTTGAAAAATCGAGCCGTTCAAGTGCGATGAGGTTTGCCAATGCAGCCAGCGAAATTACCCTGGTGGAGGCAAATTCCAGATCCTGAAGATTTTCAAGTTCCGATAAAGCTTTAAGGTTATCGACCTGCGTATTATTTAAATGGAATTTTTTGAGCGCGGTAAAATTAACAATCGGCACAACATCATCAATATTTGTATTGTCAATAATGAGTTCTTTTAGTTTGGTAGAATATTTCAATGCTTCAAGTGACTTCACATCAGTGAATGAACAATTTAAATATTCAAGATGGGTAAGGTTGCGCAAAGGCATCAATTCAAAAATAGTGGTATGACTACAATTGATCTTTTTCAAATTGCCAAGCGCCGAGAGTGGTTCGAGCGAAATAATCCGTGATATCCCCGAAATATTTATGGTGTCGAGTTCGGTGATCTTTTTTAGTTGGCGGTCAATAAAATTAGCATTGAAAGCAGATTGATTATTGAGCGCAATGTAAAGGCTGTCTTCCCGCTCAAACGAAAGGGTGTCGCGACTCATCTTCCATTTTACCTTAAAATTTAATTTAGCAAGCGAATCGTTAAACCAAATAACATCCTTCATTTTTATTGTATCGTGCAAAACAATGTCTTTTCCAAGTACATCTTTCCATACCGGCGGAAGTTCGTTCCACCATTTTCTCAACTCCTGCTTTTCGTTGAGTTTGGTTGTATAAATACTTGCAATTTTCAAGTCTTTTTCAACATCGTTAAGATTGATCTCGATATATCGGGTCCTGTTATTTTCGACAGTATCGCCCTGCACCGTAACTCCCTTTAATTTTCTATTCAGGGTAACCTTAAAAAACATTTGGTTATTTTCGTTTACCTGGTGTTCGATTTGCTCAATATCAAACTTAAACGAAACACTTTTATAAAAGAAATCGATATCTTTTAAATATGCCTGAACATCTTTATTAATGGGTACTTCACGATTTTCGTCAAGATCATCCTCGACTTGCACTTTTTCGTTTTCAAAATATTTTGAAAAACTCTGGTTGATAATAATGTCTTTTTCTTTTACAGGTACTTCGGGGTCGCCAATTGTATTAAAAGTAAATTCAAGGAAAGAAACCAGCTTTTCTACATTATTGCTGTACTGGTCGATATCCTGAGCCGAAAGTCCAAGTTGTGCTGAAACCTTTGGCGAGATTGATATTGCCAAAAACAAAACAGGGACAATGTATCTGATAATTTTTTTAATCATCATTAATATTTAATCAAGGTTATAAAGATAGTCAATCAGGCTCTGTTTTTGACCATCTTCCAATTTTATGATATTTGAGATAAGCCATCCCCGGTTTAATCCGGGCCTGTTAAACTCGCTGATTTCAAAATACCAGCCTTCAATTTGAAAAAAATGGAATTTTGTGCCGACAACATAATCAAAATTAAGCATACCATTCCTGAGTTCGTACAAAAAAATTGAAAGTTTGCTCGACTCAAATCCTTGCCTGAAATAATCGCCGGTATGTTCTTTTTCTCTGAACACCCTGTCCAGATTCATAAAATCGAGCTCATGGCTCAAGGGGTGCAAAAATCGCCCGGAAGTCTTCTCATCCTTAACATACAAGCTTTCATAAGGATTGTAACGCACATCATCGATTACCCATTTATAGCCCAGATTTTCCTTAACAAGTTTCATCAAAAGGGTAATGTAGATGTCTTTGTTTCCTCGCTTGAATTTAACCTCAGCTTCGCCAAACCAGTCGCTACCATGAAAATCGAGGAATTTTGGGTTTGCCTGTAAGCAAACATCATTTACAAATGCACTTTTAATTAATTCGGAAATGTTAGTATTTTCCTCATCAAAGAGCATTTTGATGTATTGTCTTCTAAGATTAATGTTGTGATAGAGGCTGTCGTAAACAGAAAGTTTAACACCTCTTGAATTCTCCTCAGCATTAAAACGCCTTAAAAATTGGTTAACCTGCTTTGTTTCGGCATAAAATGCTTCAAGTTCGTTGGAATCATCATGTAAAGAAGTTTCCTGAATTTGAGCGTACGAATTAGTTATCCATGACAGGAGCAATACAAGCACAAAACTTTTTAAATGCATAAACAGAAAGTTTGATTTAATTACTAAAGGTAAATGTGTTTGCAGGCTGCTGTATTTTTAGTTTAATTTTTATTGGACAAGTTTTGGCTGTGGCCTTAATGAATAAAAAATCTGCAGTGGATTAAAGTCGATCTTTAAAGTAACATTTAGAAAAATATACGATTTCAGATTAACGATTTCAGATTTAAGATGTTGGTAATATTCAACAAAATCTAAAACCTAAAATCGTTAATCGTCAATCTTAAATCAAAACATTTTGTGTTTAGGGCATGGTTTCCACCACCCTCACATCGCCGAGCAGCACATCCCAGAAACCAATGATACGGCCTCCGATTTGTGTTTGCTTACGCTCCACGTAAACCGTAATATCCTTTTTGGTTGTATCAACATACTTGAGCTTATCGCCCGAACGGCCTTCAAAACGCTGGTAAATGGTAATTACGCCCACATACCTCCCATCGGGCTGACGTTCGAGGTCAGAAATATATTCGATGTTGAACCACTCAATATTAACTTTATCATAGTTCAATGCCATCAACCTTTCCAGGTAGGTTCTGATGCCGTAGTATTTCACCTCTTTCTTGTTCATCGATGATACACCCATCTGGGCATCATCGGTAAAAAGCTCAAGGGTACGTTCGATTACCCTGTTTGCTTCTGACCACGGCGTTTCTTTATCGCCAATAATGCTGATGTATTTGCTAAGGTCTCTTACTTTTTCGAGTGCAAGACTGTCGATGGCCATTTTCCGCTTTGGGCTAATATCGTCTTGTGCAACTGCTGCCTGGCTAATAAATACAGCCAGTGCTATCCAAATAATATTTTTAAATGCTTTCATGTTGTTTTACTTCTTTATTAGTTCCAATTCAGTAATTTTCCCACTGGCATCAAATTGCACATTGTGAATGTTGTTCACATTTTTATGCTGGTCTTTAATATACTCCAGGTATTTTTTAATGGTGGTAGGCCTGTCGTAATCCTTTGTTGATCCTTCGATGTAGGTAATTATCAAGACAGGAACATCAGGAGAAGCAAAAAATCTGAGTGCTTCATTAATTTTGGTGTTGCCCATTTCCATTGATTTGGAGTTTGCAATATCGGAAAATAAGTTTTCAATTTTACTAAACTTTTGTTCTTCTGCATTCTGTGCCTCAAGTTCTTTTCTTCTTTTCTCCTCCTCCATTTGTTTTGCTTTCGCCTTTTGGGCAGCAAGTACTTCCTGGGCTTTCGCAATAAGCGCATCTACTTCAGGGTCTTCAAGGTTCATCCCTTTAACTTCCGATACTTTGACCTCTTTTTCCTGTAGCGACATATTTCCCTGGTCGTTTATTACCATCAACAAATCCAGTTTGGCTTGTTCAATCTGTGCTGCTCTTTCAGCTGCTGCTTGTTCGGCAGCAATTTTCTTTTGGCTTTTACAACTTGTAAATCCTCCGGCAACAATTATTGCTAGGGCAAGCATCAAAAGCCTAACCTTAAAAATTGATTTAATTTCTTTTCTCATTTTTATTTAAATTAATAGTTTGATTTATAGACTGTAACTCTTGCAAAGTTAAATATTTAACAATCCTGAAAAATCAGGGGTTTGTATTTTTATCCACGATTTTATGAACATATTAAAAAACCCCCGTTGTAAACGAGGGTCCGGATTATTTATTTCGATTAAATGTAAATATCATTAAAGTCCCATTTCCTTAGCTATCTTTTTGGGGATGGTGTTTTTGTTTACCATAATATCGATGGTTTTGTAGCGTACAAAAGCTTCGGATGCATAGAAATATCCATAGTAGATGTGGCCTTTGGTGCCCCACGAATTTTTGATGATATAGTATTTCATTCCGTTCTGATCGTTGGCTGTGCCAACTATTTCCATTCCGTGATCATCTGTTGTAGAATAATTGTCGAAGTCTTTTTGGCGTAATTCCTGGGTAATTACTTTTTCCTTTACTGGTTCGTCAAAGCTGTAAAGCATTTCGCTTTTTTCTTTTTTGGTCAGTTTTTCCCATTTTTCTTTTTCGGTTCCTGATAAATCATTTTTATCATCATCGGGAACTACAGCAATGCCGTTACTCCACGAAAATCCTTTTTCGCTAATATCGGCACCCCATGCTACAGTATGTCCTTTTTCGAGCGAATTATCAATAACCGCCATCATTTCATCAAGAGGAACATTATAGATTTCTCCAAGTCTCCAGTTGTCGGGTACTTCGAGAATAAATTCCTTATAAAATGGATGATGGGTGTATGAGCCAATTTCAACATAATCGTTCATATCGAGCCCAAGTTCGGCTGCAAAAGATTTTGGTGTGTATTCTTTTCCGTTGTAGGTAAAGGTTTCAGGATATTCACCAATGTATGCATCCAACAATCCATCAAACCCATTTCCCCAAACGGGTGTAAGTTTTTTGTTTTTATTTTCGATAACACCTTTCATATAGTCGCCAAAAACCTCATCCATTTCGCCATGCACAAAATATTCTTCACCGATTACAAGGCCGTTAAATACAGATTCAGGAACAACTCCCTTTTCAAGGATAACTTGAGTTACATCGTGAAATGCACCACCACCACCAAAATTGAGGTTTCCATGCCAGCGAACATATTGATCAGCTTTTTGCTGATATGAAACCCTGATAATAAAAGCTTCAGAAAGGTCATATTCACCTTTTCCCTCCTTTAACAGCTCCGACTCAAGAAAGGCAAGGCCCGAATAGCTCCAGCAGGTTCCCGAGCGGTATTGATTTTTAACAGGAGTATTGTCGAGCCTGATAAGATCAGTAAATTCATACCCGTGTTTCTTTTTGTTTTCTTCCTGGGCAATACCCGGAAAAGCGATCATTAATGCCATGATCAGGGAGGTGATTGAGAGAATTTTTGTCATTTGATTTATTTTAAATTATGAGAAATATTTAACCGCCAAAATTAAATAAAAAAAAGGCTATCAAATACATGATAGCCTTTAAAATACCGATTTTCCCCATATTTACCCCCTAGCATATTTTGAAGAATTGCTTTCGCAAATATCTGTCTGGAGAACTACAAGTTAAAAATAGTAGTTAATCAAGTTAATATTGATTAAAATTTCATGACAGATATAACCCGGTATTTTTTTAACCTAAAAAACCCAGTCATTATGAAAACCTTATCTTAATATCGAATTAAACAATGAACGATTCGAAAATTTTATTTCCAGCATTTACTTTTCCGCATAGGGCATTATTGTAAATTTCAAGCAGCATTTCATTTTTTAATGGTTTCATCATAAATCCCTTAACCATTTCAAATTTTAAAGCCTTTCGGTAATCGGAAAAAAACTGCGATGATGTAAGTATTATTAGTTGGATTTTAGTTTTGCTTTTTACAATTAAATCACTAAACTGCGGGATAAAATCCCATCCTTTAGCTTCATCCATCATCACTTCAAGAAGTATTAAGTTTGGAATCATCGCAGATTCTTTTCCTAAGTGTTGCCCGAGAAATTCTAGTGCGTCATTAGTATCGTAATATTCAATAATGTCTTGTTCTTCAACAACAGATTTCAACTTCATTTTCGAAAGCATTACACTAAACGGATCATCATCTATGAGCATGATTCGCTTTGGTATGTGCTGAAGTTCATTGTCCATTGTTTCAAACTTTACTAATTATTTACAAAAGTAGCACATCAATAAACAATAATAAACCCGTAAAAAACGTATTTTTCAAGTAGGTAAAAACACCTATTAGCATCAGAATATCCCTCGCAATTATCCAACTTCAATACTTACATACCGCTCCCCTTTTTGAATGGCAGCAAGGGCATCTTTCATTTCATTTCTCGATTTATCTACAAGTAAATACGCAGAAGCTCCGGCTTGCATTATTGGTCTTACCAAGCTTAATTCGTTGTAGATATGAAGGGCAATAATTTTAGGTTTTGGAAAAACTTCCCTGATTTCGGCAATGAGTAACCTTGTGTTTTTTTTGATGCTTGTAAGATCTATAACAATAATATCAGCATCCCCGAGCTTTTTAATTTCATTTGTATTCATTGGTTTTTCATAATCTACAGCACAAACCTCAAAATCAGTTTCCTCGTTTAGGGATTCACTTATGGCTTTTCTCACACCAATATTTTGACCAATAACTGCTATTTTCATAAATGAGGAAATTAATTCTCAAAAGTAAAAAAGTGTATTCTGATATGTTTAAGTAAAATAGCTTAGTTTTTAAATATGTAAAACTACCTATCACGCGATGTAAATGAAATGTCCTACCTTTGAAAAAATATCTTGCAATGGCTTACACTTATAATTATCCAAGGGCATCTGTTACTGTAGATATTGTAATACTATGCCCGCATGAAAAACAAACAAAGCTGTTACTCATCCAGCGGGGAAATGAGCCTTACAAAAATAAATGGGCTTTCCCCGGCGGCTTTATTGAAATGGATGAAATGTTGGTGGAATCGGCTGTGCGAGAACTGCACGAGGAGACAGGATTACAGGGAGTAAAGCTACAACAGTTCCGGGCTTATGGCGATCCGGGGCGGGACCCCAGAGGCAGAACAGTGTCGGTGGTTTTTTATGGATTTACTGATATTAAAAACTCAATTGTAGCCGGGTCTGATGATGCAAAAAATGCAGCTTGGTTTAGCCTCGACAATATCCCTGACATGGCTTTTGATCATAATTTAGTGCTGGATGAGTTGATCGGTTTTTTGAAAATTAACACTGAACAGAAAATTTGCCAAGACTAATAGTTGACTAAAAAACGATTTTTGTGCCCACTTTGGCTCAGGACGAAAAATAGTGATTTTTGTTGACCATCAAAACAGGTCTTTTAGGATTATAATCAGTATCGGCCAATTGGAGTCCTGCCGAAATAGCGCCAACAGCAAACAGGCGTTCAACAGCGTGGGCCAGGGTTCCGTCTTTCTGGCCTTCTTCAATTTCAAAGTCGTTCCCGGAAAGGCCAAGATCCAAAATTGGAACTAAAACTTCCTTACGGGCATAAAACATCGAACCGGCAACAAAATTCAGATCACTCAATTTATCATCTGCCACCTCCATTCGATTGCTTAAAACTTTAACTATTTCACCATTTGAACCATAATAATTTTGCATCGACAAAATATTTTCCGAGGGGCCAATTATTCCAACATCAGGATTATTATTAAAAATGCTTACAGCAGCATCTATCCTGCCTTTACCAATTAGTTTCAAAAACAAATCGTTCCGCCAGTGAACCCGGCGATTCAGGTGGTTTGAACCTTTGGTATGAAGTTTTAATATCAAATCATTTCCATCGGCAAATACCCGGGGCAATATTTTTAAAAATGGCAGGATATCCCTTCCATGATTATTTGTATGCAAAAATTTTACAGATTGTATTTTTTCAGGAATTACATGCTTGTATTTGTCAAGGATACTTTGTGGGCCGGTTAAATAGAGTGTCAATTTTACATCGTGTTCCTGCGACAGCAGTTCAAGGATTTCATCAAATATTGATGAGTAGAAAACATGAACAACAATAGCTACTTTTATGTATTTTTTGCCGGCAGGCACAGACCCGGATGAAGAGATTTGAATAGGATAAGAATTGAAAATTTTTCGCTTCCAGAATTCCGGCAACAGCACATTTAAATGCGTGTTTTTGTAAACCCGCGCATTTTTCCAGTTCAAATAAATACCCCATCGTTTAAAAAAGAAAGGAAAGCACGTAAAAAGGATGTACTTAAGTTCCTCTTTGGTTGAGCGCCTAAGTGGAAAATATTTCCATAAGGTGTCGAAATTGTAAAACTTATATGATGGATTATTTTGTACCATAATATTGGTTAAATACCCTCAATTCGTGGAGGCCAGGCAAGGCCAAAATTTTCATTTTCAAGGGTCAGGTTTGGAGAATAAGCAGGATCGTTCCTTATCAGCTTGCCCCACTTTTGCAGCATAAAATCATTTTCTTTCATAAATCGTTCTATCTTGTCGGGGTGAAAATCGTTTCCACGAGAAACGCTTTCGTGATGATACAACTCAGCGTAAGTAGTCCAGACAATCCTGTAGCCCAGGGCTTTAATTTTTAAGCATAAGTCCACATCATTGAATGCAACAGTAAGATTTATTTCGTCAAATCCTTCTGCCTCTACAAAAATCTTTTTTTGAACTAACATGCATGCAGCTGTAACAGCCGAAAATTCCTGTATTACATTTGTCCGGTTGAAGTAGCTTACATCATTCTTTTCTAAATATTTATGACTATGCCCTGCCACACCGCCAATTCCTAAAATCACCCCCGCATGTTGCAAGCTATCGTTTGGATACCACAATTTGGCACCCACTACCCCCACCCCTGGTTGTACGGCGTGGCCAACCATTTCAGAAAGCCAATCAGGACTTATCACTTCAGTATCATCATTCAAAAAACAAATATATTCTCCTCTTGCATTTTTTACGGCCTGGTTATTTATCGCCGAAAAATTAAAGGGTCGTGTATCAGAAATGATTTTAACATGATTTTGATTTGTTAATTCCAAAAGAAAAGCTTTCGTTTCGGGATCGTCAGAATTATTATCCACAACAAGAACTTCAAAATTGGGCCAGGTGGTTTTAGAAATTATGCTTTCGATACAATTTGTAAGTATCTTTTTGTTGTTTTTTGAAGGAATAATAATGCTAATCTTTGGAGGATTATCAGGCAGGCAATACTTAACCCTATAAGCCAGCGATGGCATTAATTCGACCTTTGCACTTACCTTAATTCGTTTTAGATGTTCTTCAAGGGCTTTTATACCGGCGGCGAGAGCATACTTTTTAATTTCAGATCCCGAGGAGGTACTTTTTTGATGTACCCGCCAATGATATAAAATTCGAGGGATATGATAAATCTGATTGTGATTGATTTTTTCAATAAAGCGAAGCGCCAGGTCGTAGTCCTGCGAGCCTTCAAAGCCCTGACGAAAGCCACCGATTTTTTTCACAATTTCGGCATGATAAACACCGAGGTGACTGATCATATTTTGCGACAGAAACAGGCTATAATTCCAATTGCATTTAAAGTAAGGATCCTTGCGCCATCCCTTCATGGTAATTTTGTCTTCGTCAGAATAGATAAGACGAGCCTCTGAATTTTTATTAATGGTTTCGGCAACCCAAAATAGCGCATCTTGAGTTAATAAGTCGTCATGATCCAATAATGTTATCCAATTTCCACCCGCCAATTCCAATGCACTGTTTGATGCAGCAGAGATATGGCCGTTTTCACTACGAAAATGAACTTTAATTCGTGGGTCAAGATGCTGATAATGCTTTAATACTTCAACAATTTCAGGATTGGTGGAGGCATCATCTGCAATGCACAGCTCCCAATTTTGATAAACCTGTGCTAAAACCGATTCGATGGCAGCTTTTAACCATTTGGGATGTGGATTGTAAACCGGCAGTATTATCGAAATGAGAGGTGTTTGGTGAAAGGATATTATTAATCGTTTCAAACGCAAAGCTTTTTTGTGGTCAAAATTTGAATAAAGCCTGATCCACTTTTGGTAATCTCCGGTATCAATTTGATAATTGCTATTTATTTTTGCATGGCGAAAAACATACCCAGCTTTTTCAATAAGTCCTAAAAAACCCTGATCCTGATACACATTATGCATTTTTTTTAACAAAACCCCCAGCCCGCCAAGTTTTACAATAAATTGCAGAATAAATCCAATCGAATAAAACAGCTTTGTGATTTTACCCAAAATTGAGTTAAGTATTTTATTCATCACGATCTTTAAAGAAGTTAAGGTTCTTTTTTTCCAAAAATTTAAGTTTGGATACTATTCTTTCATTTTCAGGATACACTTTAAAATTCGCCGTCTTATTGCAGAATTCAATATCATGATGTTTCAAATAACATTCAACCCAGGCTTTTTTGCCTTGCCTGTACCAGTTGATGGATTGTTTTTCAGCTGTAGATAAAACCTCTTTCCTTACAAACAGTAAAATTACTGCTGAAATAAGCAGGTATCTTTGCCAAAGTTTAAACTTTGGATTATTACTAAGTTCCAGATACACAAAATAAAGTGCTAAAATCCCGGGTATGGCATAGGGTACATATCGGGATGACAAAGCTGTTTCAAACCCAAGACAAACCCTGCCAACAGCAGTAAAAAAAGTAAAAAGAAGGGTAAAGGAAGACAGGTAGAAAATTATCATGCTTTTATTGCTTAGATAGCTGATAAAACTATAAACACTATAACAACATATCGCTATCAAGCCCAGGAATATTATAGAGCAGAATACTCTGTTAACCAAAAAAACGATTCTAATATTGGGGAATTTATCTATCCCTAAAGCATGTCCGAATTGTATTGAAATAAACTTTACATATTCAAAGGGTTTGTCGTGTGGAAACTCAAAACAATCGGCGGCAGGTGCATTGGTGTAATTTATAAAAAACGACAAAAAGAATAAACATGCCATGATAAGGGAAACAATAGCCACAACCCTGATTTTAAAAGTTGTTGCTTTGAGCGAGAAATAGACCAACAAAAGTATTATTGGAATGCCCGAAAATAATGCAAACCCTGTATAGCTTGTCAGGAAAACTAATAGAGCCATTAAAATAACTTTGAGTACTTGCCTGCTCATGGTGAGAATATATGCTGAAACTGTGACCAAAAAAACAGGTACCGTTCCATGAGCCGGATTGGGGGTCCCAATAAAAGTTTCGTATTGTAATAATGAAAAGTATGCCAATGGGATAACAATATCGATCCAGCTAAATTTACCCCATAGGCATCGTTTAATTTCCATGGCTATCAGGCAGGAAATCGCATAAACGCCTATCGATATAAAAACATCAACCCTGACATTCCAGCCTGAAAGTGGATAAACAACAGCCGTAAGCAAACCACCCAAGCCCTGTCGGTGTGGTCCATGCTGGCTCGCGAATACTTCCCAAAAATTTATTTTGTCTTTAAACAAAGGTTCTAAAAAATCCCATTGATCCCAAAACAAAACATTTACCGAGTTAATATTTACGAACCAGATTAACCTGATTAACAAAGCCAGGTAAACTGAGAATACCACCATAATGGAAATTTTATTCCCGGTTTTAATATTTGAAAAATTCACAATTATTTCTTTAGAAAAATTATATTTCTATCAGTTATTTTGTTGACTTTCAAGTCCACTTTTCCGGATAGGCAAAGTAAATATTTTTTTAACCTTAAACTCATCGATCGAAAATAATGAGATTTATTGGAGTTAAACTTATTAAAGCTCATCACCAAAATCCGGTTTGAGTTTATTAAAAGTATAAATTCCGACAAAAAAGATTGTTAAAGTGATTGCCCAGAAATAGGCATTCATTTCGGGAAATTCGAAAAACCACCGCTCTTCGAGAAAAGTGTAGCGGTAGCCTTCGGTGATATAAAAAAACGGGTTGAGCAAAGCGATGTAGCGATAGCTGCCTTCGAGCATAGTGTAGGGCCAAATAATGGGCGTTGCCCAAAACAGCATGGTAACAATGATATTTACAATGTGGGCCATGTCCTTGACAAATACATTAACGGATGCCACAAACAAAGCAATGCCCGAGAGCAGGAAAACCATTACAAAGAGGTAATAAAATATCTGAATCCAGTAAATGGTAGGGTTGATGCCGTAACTCAGGACAAGGAGCAAAATGGTGATCGCAATCAAAATGAGATGCACCAACAACCCGGAAAATATTTTGATGAGTGGAATCATGCCGACCTGGAAGTTGGCTTTTTTTATAATATATCCATATTCGATAATGGCCATACACGCCACAATCATGGTTTGGCTAATGTAGAGCCAGGGGATTATGCCAACAATCATCCATAAAGCAAAGGGCAATCCTGTGGCGGTAGTCCCGGCACGCAGCCCAAAAGTAAAGGCAAACCAGATAACCAAAATATATACTGCCGGCTGGATAAAGGCCCAGGGCAGCCCGATGAACGAAGACAAGTAGCGGCTTTTAAAATCCCGTATTACAAGCGTTTTTAAAATATAGTGCTGTTGAATGATTCCTTTGAAAATCAAAAAAAGTTCCTTAATACTATTCATATATCTAAGCAATTACATGGTTATTGGAAGTGTGGATATGTTTACATCAGGAATTACAATATTCGCTTTCTGGTTGAAAATGGGATTGGGATTGGCAATTTTGAATAATATGGCATCGTAGCACGAATGGACTTGAGTAGTTATAGTCCCGACCATCGTTTGTGCAATCAGGCTTATCGAATAGTTGCCGTTGCTCAACAGGGGCATTTTAAAATCGATGGCAACCATGCCAGGATTGTTGACTTCAAATTGCAGTTTAGCCTGGTGATGGTAGCTGTTGACAGATAGAATGATGACACCAAAAGGACCATTCAACTGAACCTTGATACCTGCATTATCCATCGTTTTTGAACTTTCAACAATCATGGCCAGCCGAAGCTCTTCGCCGCCATGCAAAACTCGTGTGCTTTCATCGATGCCCTTGTTAAGCATTGTTGCATAGGCTATCGTTAATTCACCATTCCCATCGGGGTACATCTGGCCGGTATTTATCCATGCGTATTTATTTAAGGGAGCTTTTAGCAGACAGGCCTGCAAAGAAGGATTTGCTACCTGTGCCCCGGTGGTTTTGTTTGTATTTTTATTGGCCCCCTTGCCCTGCGCCATAAACAGCTCATACTGTTCCGTTACCCCACCAGGATCGCCTTCCGATTTTACATCGCCCTGATGCAGCCAGATAACCCGCGTACAAAAATCGCGAATTGCAGCCATGCTGTGCGAGCAGAAGACGATGGTTTTCCCGGCTTTCTTAAACTCCCTTATTTTCCTGAAACATTTCTGCTGAAAGCGAATATCGCCCACCGAGAGCGCTTCGTCGATGATAAGGATATCAGGATTGATATTGATATTGATGGAAAAGGCCAGCCGTACGTACATGCCGCTCGAATAATTCTTGACGGGCTGGTTGGCATACTCGCCGATTTCGGCAAAATCCAGGATCATATCCAGGCGTTCCTTCATTTCTTTTTTTGTATATCCCTGGATGGCTCCCAAAAAATACACATTTTCTATACCGGTAAGATCCATGTCGAAACCTCCGCCCAGCTCAAGCAGAGCCGTTACCCTGCCATTGCACACAATGCTGCCTGATGTTGGCGTAACTACCGAGGCGAGAATTTTGAGTATGGTGGATTTGCCGCTACCGTTTTGCCCTATTAAACCAAGTACTTCGCCCTGGTCAACAGTAAAACTTATGTTTTTCAGGACATGGAATTTTTTATGGAACTTCCGGCGCAGGGGATGTGCAAGCTCCAGCATCCGGCTGCGGCGTGTGGGGTAAAGCCTGAAGACTTTTGATAATGATTCAACGCTTATAGCGGGTTTGTTTGGCATGATTTAAATGAAATTACTTTCGAAAAATAAAGGAAAATATATCCGAGCAATCGGGTTTTTATTCAAATTCTAATTTCAAATAATTTCTTGCTGCTCTTATTTCTGAATCCTGAAGATTTGAAATATCAACGACAGTTCCAAATTCAATAAAAATATTTAGCTTCATCCTCAGTCCCATCCTCTTATTCGGTTTGCTAAATTGATATAGTTAACGTGTGGTCTGTCGTTTATGGATGGTGGTAGATGTATTACAGCCCTTAAGTCATCAACAAATCTATCTGAACCTCCATCCAGTCCAATTTCGCGAAGTTTGTCAAATTGTTGTTCATTGTAAATTATTTGATAATCTCCATTGAATGTAACAAGGTTTCTATCAAATGCTCTATGATGAAGCGCACACAAAGCAATTCCATTTGAGGTTTCGTCCGTTCCATCATGCTGAACGGGTACGATATGAGCCGCATCAATGAGTTTTAATTGAATTCCACAAAACGCACAATGGTTTGAATAAGATGTCAAAATGCGTGATTTAAAGCTATTATCCCTGATTTTTTTCTTAACACTAACAACCGCTGTTATTTGTATTCGGTATCCATCAGCCGGACGCATTTCACCTCCCCCATGAGTTAAATTCCAAACATAAATTCTAATATTATACGATTCATCACCTTTGTAAATTTTTAATCGAAAAGGGTGAAACTTTGTATCCGTGAGATAAATAATATTCCAATCGTCATCTCTGATACCTTGGATGATTATGTCTAACAAATCATACTTTCGATGTCTTAATGCCATTGACTATTATATTATTTGGGAATAAAGAATAATCTGTGTCAAACCGAAAAACACTTCCTTTTAAATAATCTTCGTTCAATTCAATTGAAATCCATTTACGATTCAAATATTCAGCTGAGTAACCTGTAGTATTTGAACCCGCAAAAGGGTCAAAAACTATATCGTTTTCTTCGGTTAAAAATTTTATAAAAAAGTCTGGAAAACCTACTGGAAATCTGGCAGGGTGTGGTTTAATTCCATTTTCTCTACATAATTTTTGATACTTCCCATTGGAATTTATGTTAGCCAGTTCTAATAAATTAGGGGGTATTGCTCCCCCATTGTCTTTTTGAAATTTATCAGAAATATCATGACCACTTGGGCGAAGTTTTGCTTTATAACCATTTTTTATAAGTGATTTCATGCTTTCGCTATAGGGCTTCAAAATATTTCGATTGGTCGCTTTTGGGAATTGTGTCTTTGATAACCACCATACAACATTAACAGAATCCTTCACTCTAATTCTTCTTACTGTTACCCATTCTGCCGGCGTAGGAAGTCGTGATGGATTATAGTGATAAAATTCCTGTGCAAGAAAAAATTCCTGCTCCCTGCACAGGCGTACCAAAAGTTCATACTGGTAAATGCTCCTAACCGGAAAACCCGGCATATACGCACCCCCAAGATCAATAACCAATGAACCATCATCGGAAAGTATTCTATAAAATTGTTTTGAAAATTGCAAAAACCAATCCACGTACTCTTGCTCTTGTTTATTGCCATATTCTTTTTGCCTGGTCAAAGCAAAAGGGGGAGAAGTTAGGATTAAATCAATCGAAGAATCAGGTAGTTGCTCCATCAATTCTAAGCTGTCTCCCATAAATGCAGCACCCAAATCTGTTTTGTAATATGGTTTTTCCTTTAAATAATTCATTACTATGCTTGATTTAATTCTGTTTGTACTACACTTCTATTTTTCAAGTACTTGATTTTTTCTTCAGCAAGTTGAAAGACTTTATCACTACATTGATTATTATAGACCTTTTTTGCTACAAGCTCACTAAAATATTCATCCTTTAATTCCTTAAAATCAAGATTAAATTCTTCAGCCAGAAGGTTTAGTCGTTTTTCATCAAATTCTCTTTTACCTGTCTCTATTTTACTCAAATTTGCAGAATCCATATTCAGCCTTGCGGCTAACTGAGTTAATGTAAAATCTTTTGATTTTCTTAATCGTCTAATATATTCACCAAACGTTTCTTTCATTTGACTTGAATTTATTTTCTTGTCATTAATTGACAAATTTAAAGAAAATTTTAATAACGCCAAACCTTTTTAATTCTCTTCCTCAACTCCAACTCCCTTACATTCAAAGATTGCATAGGGCTTTTGCATTTGTTCGAAAATGATTAATTCAGGCTGATTTCTTTTTTAACACTCAGCCCGAAACCATTGCCGATGACGGTAGAAACCATCAAGCCCTGCTCGCGCGGATTGAAATCGGCTGGCCATACCTGTGTTCTGATGGTTTCTTCGGCTTTGGGTAAATCCCTGACCACGGTGATTCCTGTCCATACAAAACCCGGGTTGTTGGTAGCCCTAAGAAATGTTTGATGGGTTTTCTGAAGAATTCCTGGCAGGTATTCATCGTCATCATCCAGAAAATTAATGTATTTGCCACGGGCATTTTTCATTTTGGTGTTGTAGGTAGCTGCAGCTCCGCGATTTGTTTCATGGGCGATGTATCGGAGGCGGGGGTTGCCGATTGTTTCCACCACTTGTGCGGTTTCAGCATCATTGGCATCATCAACAATAATTTGCCCGAACTTGTCGAACGACTGGGCAAGCACACTCCCGAAGGTTCTTTTGAGCAACTCCGGGCGTTTGTTGGTGGGGGTAATAATCGAAAATACCGGGGTTTCCATTTTTTTATTTTCTAATCAACTTGTTCCATTCCCATTTTATTTTAACAAAAATGGATTGTTTCTTTTTTAATTCTTTTTCGTAGCGTAAAAACTTTTCAAGGTTATCCGAAAACGCATTATACAATTTTCGATGCCTTTGAAAGGCAAGCACGATGGCCTCAAGCACCTGATGTTGTTTGCTGGTTCTGCGTCCCGACCGGCTTAATTGCGGGTTAGAATAAGTACGATAGAAAACCAGGGGTTCGTCAATCCTGAGCACATCTCTGCCAGGCCCGATAATTTTGAGCCAGAAATCAAAATCTTCATATCCGTTTCTGAATGTTGAAGAGTATCCTCCGGTTTTTTTCCAGTCGGCTCGTTTAAAGCAGGCATTGCCATCGATACAATTGGCGTTGAGCATATTTTGGATGGTGTAGTTTACGAGGACGAAAAGACCGGTTTTGGCTCCAAAATATTCCAATTGGGTATAAACGATTCCGGCGTTGGTGTGGGCTTCAAAAATGCCGATACATTTCTCCAAAAAAGTGGGTGCAATTTTATTATCAGCATCCAGGTTTAGGATTATTTCACCATTTGATCTTTTTATGGCCAGGTTGCGGGCATGAGCCGGTCCGTGATTCCTGGTATGATAAATCCTCACTTTTTCGTGTTGGATAGCTTCGAGAATTTCACGGGTGTTGTCGGTGGAGCCATCATTTACTATTACGACCTCAAAATCCTGAAAGCTTTGGGCAAATACCGAGTCCAGCATTTCATGGATGTATTTACCGTGGTTGAAGCAGGCGGTGATTATGGATATTTTTGGCATTTTTTTGTTTTACGGGTAGGGGTACAAAACGTTTCCTTTTGCGGGCGCAATCCTGTCAATCATGCCTATTTGGTATGGGTTTTTAGTCCACTCTTAAGAATGACAACTGCACAAGCTGATTTTTCTCCATCGTTAAATACTGAATATAAGTCGTTAGTTGTTTGCATAAGTTTTTCACTCTCTGATTGCGCAATGGGGCTATTTGCAATTGAAAAGTATTTGGTATATGTAGTTGAATCGTTCTCATAATCATTCTATTCTAAGGCAATTTCAATCCCTGTTTTTTGAATTTCATAAGCAAAAGGATTCAAATTTGTAAAGTCTGATTCCCTGATAGGATGGGGTTCAATTCTCAAATCAATCTTTCGTCTTAATCTCATTAATTGCATTTGTGTATCAAAGAAATCCATCATATTACTAATCACTATGGCAATATCTATATCGCTATCTTCTTTTTCAGAACCTTGAGCACATGAGCCAAACAAATATGCTTTACTAACAATCAAGTCTGCAGGCAATTGCCTTACATATCTTGATGCAGTATCTATAATTGATTTCTTAACCATACTCGTATTTTTTCTATTCTTTCCAACCAAATATCAGCAAAATCTTTGGTGCATAATTTATAAAAGTCCTGTTTGTAATTATCATACCTTGCGTTCAAATTAAATGTAGTAATTTTATCCAGCCAGTCTTCAAACTCTTCGCTCAAATCAATGTTAATTTTATTTGCCAATCGAAGTAAATCATGTGAGAATATTGCATGTTTCTGAAGCCGTTTTACATACAATGCCTTTAATGTTTTTTCAATCACTAAATGACCTAAAAACAATGCCCAGCTATAATCTTTGGAATTAACTAAATGTGACATTGTATCCTGGTTTTTATCTGCCGACTCCAACCAGTGTTGAACTATTTTATCTATATTTTCAATTTCCTCAAACATAACAATCAACTATTTAAAAATCCTTCGGTGATTAATTCACAAATTCAACGAATTTGTGAATTATTGAGGTTAACATCTTCCTCATCAACCGCATCAAGTAATAGTAATGATAACGCTCTCATATCGAATCTATTTATCTATTAACAAAGATACCTAAAAAATTACGGTTGACTAAGAATTCCGTTTAATCTTTTTGTGTATGCCATTAAATCGGATATGGATTTTGTACAGCGTTTTCAGGATGAGTATTTTGATGTGATGAAGAATCCTTCCGGTGTGGTAAAACCAGTCGTCGACAGTTGGGGGCGCAGGCACGTCGACTTCTTTAATTACCGATATTTCTTTTATCACCTGCACTTCTTTAACGAGGGGATGTTCTTTGCAAATATGAAAGTATTGATGGAGCTTGCCGCCAAAGCCTCTGACATATCCTTCAATTTTCTCGATATCCGAACCACCAAAATTGAAATGCAGGGAAAGGAGTTCCATAGCTTGATGTTTTACCAGATTCCTTTCTGACATTCTATTTACCTCATCAATAATTAAAATTATTTCAGCACCTGCTCGATGGTATGGTTGTATGTATTCAGCATAATTTTATCGTCCAACACTTGTTGAGCATATTCCAAAGCCCTGGTTCCGATTTGTTGTTTTAAGCCGGGTGTGTTTTTCAGTTTTAGGATGTAGTTTATGAACTCATCCACATTTTCCGGCTTAGCGAGAAAGCCATTTTTTCCATGCTCAATAATTGTGGGTAAGCCTCCTACTGCCGAGGCAATTACAGGTACTGATGATGCCATAGCTTCAAGCACCGCATTGGGCCTTCCGTCGAGGATTGAGGGTAAAACCATCACATCGGCTGCTTGCAGTGCATCAACTGTGTTAATTATCCCCGGGCTTAAAATTCGCTGGTGAAGTCCTTTATTTTTTATTTCACAAAGTACCTCATCAAACATCGGCCCTTTCCCGCCCATTAAAAAGTAAATATTTTCATCTTTTAGCTCTTGTGCCATTTGTAAAACCGCTTTGGGGTTTTTTTCGGACGAAAACCGACCCAGGTAAGCCACCAAAAATGCCTCCTGTGGAATGTTATACTTTTGCCTGAAATTACCCCCATTGCCTTTAATAGCATATTTTAATAAATTTACTCCATTGTGAATTAGTTTTATTTTATCGGATTTTTCTCTATAAGTATTTTTTAAGGTTTCTACAATCTTTTCGTTTTCAACAATATTCATGTGGATGTACCGGGAGTATCGTCGGTTATTTTTAATGTGCCCGCTTTCGTTGAATAAAAAATCCACCACTTTTAAATCGGGTCGGTGCTTTTTAATTTTTGGCAGGCTATGGTAGGTCATTTCGCTACCAGCTATCAGGAGCAAGTCGGGGGCATGAGCTTCAACCAGGTACAGGATGAATTTTTTGCGTTCCTCATTCGTATTTAAAAATCTGCTGAGGTGATAAATACGCGGGGTGATTTTTTCAAAAGCTTTGGTATTGTCACCAAATTCATCCGAAAATTCCAGTGTTGTAAAAAAGGTAATCTCGTAAAACTGCGATAGAAATCCAAAGATGTTCAGGAAAATAGTATCCACACCACCCATAATCATTAATGGAAGTGCTATCATCAAGTGTTTTTTATGGCTTTTTTGTTTTAGGTTGATAAAAGGGTTTTTAACATCAAAATTTAGCTTGGATGCTTTTTTTCGTTTTTCAACAAATGGGGGTGCATTAAAAGCGACATTATCCTCGATGATTATTCTTTTCTGCTCTTCGATTGGGGTAAGCGATTTTGCCGACATACTGCTATTATGCACCCGATAACGCATCAAGGACTCGTTCATGTTTTTGAATCTAAAACCATGACCCGCCGCCCGTACCCAAAATTCCCAGTCTTCGGATACATGGCCTCTGCCAATCGGGTAGTCTTTAAATTTACCGGCTGTTTTCCAAACGTCTTTTCTATATACAGCCAGCACAGCCACCGTGTTACCAATGCTTGTCAGGGTGTTGTAATCGGCATACGAAGTTTTCCATATTTCGTTGGAATCCCCAAAAGATTGTACCCAGGGATAAACTATATCGTATCGAAAAGCTTCGAGAAGAAAGACGGCTTTTTCGATATAGCTTGGTTCTATTTTATCGTCAGCATCAAGGCTGCAAATATATTTCCCCTTTGCTTTTTCGATTCCAAAATTTCGGTTGCTGCCCAGCATATATCTTTTTTCCCTTTGGTAAACTTTTACCAGAGGGTGTTTAATTTTTGAAACTACCTCTATGGTGTATGGGTCATCCGAACCTCCGTCAATAACCAGGATTTCGATGTTTTTAAACGTTTGATTGCATGCTGACCCGATGGCTTCGGGGAGGAACTTCCCATAATTTACATTCGGAATAATGATGCTGACCAGTGGGGTGTTTTCGGGCCAGCACAGGTTTTTTATACGCTTTTTGCGCTGGTATTTTTTAAAACGATTTGTGGCATCGGGCAGGAGGTTCAATTTCCTAAAAATTCCTTCGCCGGTTTTTTGAGAAAGCAAAGCCATTCGTTTTCTGGTGGCGCTGTTTGGTAAAACCTTTTCGGATATAATTCGTATGTCGTTTGCCAGTTTCCAGGTGTTTGAGTTAAAAACCTGATCGTGCAAGAGTTTTTGTTCACGGATTATCGGTTCAAGTTCTTCACTCCGCATAGCATAACCAATTTGCAGAGCTTCCGAAAAACTTACTTTGAGCTCGTCTTTTGTAATTAGATCAATGGCCTGTAAAATAACCGGGAAATGCTTTGCCCCGGCATATTTCATAAGCAGGATGTAGAATTTATATACGTTCTGATAGCGTTCAGTCAAGGTTTCACCCTCCCAAACGCCGTCCTCTTGCTTGCGATGCACTGCCATGGTTTCGGGCAGGTATTTTACGTTCCCCTTACGAGCAAAAACAAGATGCAGTGGCCAGTCGGGGAAATGTGTTTTACTGAAATCCCGTGGATACACATCCACATTATTTCGGTAAACGACACTACAATTCGGAATGAAGTTTTCGTTCAATAAGTCAACAAACTCAAATTCGCTTCTGTGATTAAGCAAGTGGGCAAAATGTTTTTTGTGCTCTTCAAAGTCGGTGTTGTTGCCCCCAATAAAACCTGCATCGTGAAAACAAACCGTAAAATTTGAATTTGCTTCCAAAAAATCAATTTGCTTTTGTAATTTCAGCGGATCGGTCCAGTAATCATCGCCCTCACATATAGCAATGTATTTACCTTTTAATTCAGGGAATGCTCTCGTGGTGTATATGTCATAAAGACTCATACCTTTGCTGTACAAGTTTTCGCTGCTGTATTTTACGTGTATCAGATCAGGGTATTTCTGCTCATATTCATTTAAAATCTCAACGGCGCCATCAGTCGAAGCATCATCGTGAATAAAAATCTCAATCCTGAAATTGGTTTGCTGTGCAAGGAAACCATTGATAGCGTCAGATATAGTTTTATGATGGTTGTGGGTGAGGCAGCAAATACTTAGGCCTATTTCCTGATCATCAGCCCATTCTATTTTTGTTTTCATTTTTTTTTGCATTACTTTATTTTTTTGAAGATACACAAATTATTCAACCCCAGTTCAAACTTACGATGCCTGATAAGTTTAAAGCCGGCCTGAGTGAACAAGGGTACTGTTTCGCGGGGATCGAAGCCATAGTGCTGCTCTAATGACATGGCATCAATAATCCTGATAAAACGTAATACATTAAGAATAATGTC
The DNA here is from genome assembly GCA_964593705.1 of uncultured Lentimicrobiaceae bacterium. GTDB lineage: Bacteria > Bacteroidota > Bacteroidia > Bacteroidales > 4484-276 > SABY01. Next base: position 61,631 of record CAZQIV010000010.1, read on the forward strand.
AACCAATGGTGAGGGAACAGTTACAATAACTTGCTCCTTATGGAATAATATTTCATGGCAAGCTTGTGCGAAAATACTGTTTTGCGATACTATTTTTTTCCTCGAAGTTCAGTTCTAAATTCATCAATATTTACAACGTGTACTTTTGGAAATTCGATTGTTCTTAAAATATTAAAATCTGATAAATCCAATGATACTTTGAAAATGACGATACAGATACCAATAATACATTTGTATCTATTACGATGCGTTTTTTTGTTTTACTCATCATTTAACCAATTGTCCATATCATCATTTGTTAATTTTTTTTCCATCCAAACCCTATTGGCATTTTCAATTGACTTTTTTGCGTAAAATCCGGCTAACTGATTTTTTAATTCGATAAGTTCGGATTTATTCAAGTTTGTTGAATATAATTTTAAAATCTCTAATTGTAAATTTGATAACGGATTTGCAATAGTATTCATAAGTTGATTTTTTTTACAATTTAATAAGCCACACAAAACTAAGTTTTATTTTTCAAAAACAAACAAGTTATTCAACCCGAGTTCAAACTTACGATGCCTGATAAGTTTAAAGCCGGCCTGAGTGAACAAGGGTACTGTTTCGCGGGGATCGAAGCCATAGTGCTGCTCTAATGACATGGCATCTATTATCCTGAAAAACTGCAGTATCGCAAGAATGATGTCAACCAAGGGCGAGGGAACAGTTACAATAACTTGCCCCTTATGGACTAATATTTCATGGCAAGCTTGTGCGAAATTCTCCTGGTCGCATTTGGGGATGTGCTCAAAAACCGCGAGCACCGTGATGACATCAAACTTTTGACCCGCCAGCTTTTCTGTTGGAAAAACACTTTGGATTATCGTAACATTGGCTGGAAGCCCGGATACCGGGTTTTCGGATTGCGGATCAATGCCTGTACCACTAATTTGTTTTTTGCCGAGAAAAGTAAAAAATTCGCCCCGGTTGCATCCGATGTCAAGCAAAGTACTTTTTTGCAGGATGTGTTTTGCAGCAGCATTAAACCGCCGGCGCTGTATGTAATTATCGAGCCATTTCATCCTTATTTTGTTCTTTCGGTTTGAGATTGAGGATACGAACAAAGAAACTGGCAAACATTGTTTGTACGCCCAACGATATTAAAGTAAGTGCAGGAATCAAGAGCCGGAATGTTGAACTTACATCATTTAGCGACCCAAAGTTGACTTGCGCCCAATTGCAAAAAAGGATGATAAACAGGATTAATCCGGCCAACAGAAAAATCAGGCCTGCACCAATACCCCTTTCCAGTGTAAAGACTTCGAGAAAACGCAAATGTTTTTTACGGGCAGGAAACAAACCCTGGTTAATGGAAAACAGCCGGATAAAAACTGCAAAAAGGAAAAGCTGCCAGGATAGAATAGTTGTAGATCCGGCAATTGTAAGGGTATGGATATCGAGGCTAAATGTGGTTAAATTCAAGGTGCCGGGAAGCAAAACCAAGAGTGCAGCTATCGAAATAAATAAAAAGAATAAGGATGGGAAAAAGAACAACCACCGGGGACTATAAATGAGCAAAAACACCAAATGCCGCCAGCCATCTCTCCAGGTATTTAAATGCGGGGCATGGCTCCGGCCATCGGGATGTAATACAATGGGCACTTCGGCCATTTTATATTCGAGTATTGTAGCCTTCACCACCATTTCGGAGGCAAACTCCATACCGCTTGTAGTTAGTCCCAACTCCAAAATCCTTTCCCTTGAAAACCCGCGCAAACCACAATGAAAATCTTTGATGGCTGATTTAAAGAAAAGCCTCCCGATAAAAGATAAAACCGGATTACCAATATACCTGTGAAGAAATGGCATCGCCCCTTTTTCAATACCACCTTTAAACCGGTTGCCCATCACCAGGTCGTGGCCCTCTCTTAGTTTTTCGACAAACTCCTCCAGGGGATAAAAATCGTAACTGTTATCCGCATCACCCATAATGACATATTTCCCCATAGCGGCATTTATGCCTGCTTTCAATGCCGAACCATATCCCTTTTCCAATACTTCAACTACCCTGGCACCGTTGGTTTTAGCAATTTCAACGGAGTCATCAGTACTTCCATTGTCGGCAATTAAAACTTCCCCATCTATTTTATTTTCGGCAATAAACTTTTTGGCTTTTCCAATGCAGGTAGCCAGTGTTTCGGCCTCGTTTAAACAAGGCATCAGAATGGTAAGTTCCATATTATTTTGCTTTTGTGTTATGCTTTATATTCTCTCAAAAATCGTAATCGAATATTGACTGTTTCCATTCCGGCGATTTCGTCCACTCTTCCCCGCATTTCATATCCCGATTCCACGATTCCCAAATGAAAAAACCAAGAGGTTTTTCTTTTTTAATAGGTCAAAAAGCGTAAAAATAGTAAGAAATTCGAAGAGGAGTAAGAAAGGATAGGTAACTGATAAATACTGCATATTCATCGCATCCCATTGCGATACTGAAATGAAAGCTATCAGCACTATACGTGAAATAGCAAGCGCCAGGAAGATACATGACAATAACCAAATATCCATCACCCGATCTGATCTTTTCCGAAAAATAATAAAAACCGTAAGCAGGATAAATGAAAATACAGCAATCAGGCTAATGGGCGGATTCAAAAAACCATAAGCATTTGAAATGCCTATTAATGAAAAAAACCTGGCCTTAGCGGAAAGCGGCTGATTCACTTTTGTAAATTCCACAATACAGGCCCTTTCATTTGTCATATTCTGAAACCAGGTAATATCTGTCGGGTTGCCAGACGAAACCCATGGGGCAGGAGAATATCCCTCGAAAGACATGACAAAACCAGTAATTTCCCATAATTTCGTGAGGGTTGGATCGGCAAAGCGACTATCCCAGGAATAACTAAACAATGAGAAATTTTCCTTCTTTTTAAGTTTTCCGGTATCAAAGGCTTCATCGATTTCACGGGCAACACGTCTGTAAAATTCCTGTGATTTGGGTAAACTTTGATGATAACCGGCCGCTTCGGCAGCATATCTGAGTGCCCACATAAAATGCGCCCCGAGAATTTCGTGGGGATCATTCCCGTAGGCTAAAAATCCATTGCCTCCTCCTTCCATATATTCTTCAAGCTCAGCAAATGCCGGACTCACTTCATAAGCTTTTTTTCGTGCCTCGTAAGTTACCGGCACATTTATAATCCATTTTTCCGATTCAATTTTCGACAGGGATGAAAAGGCACTTGTAAATGCCTCCGACTTAATTTCATTTCTCACAAATCCGCCGTAAACGGCATAATTTACCGAAGCCAATAAAAGGTTGCCCACGATGAGTATGAAGTAAGGTAAAATGGTCATCCTGACAATAGGCCAGCTTTTTGAGATGGTAGAAATCAGGTTTTGACCCAGGCTTGTTGATCGAATTGCCCTGATGCCTCCAAATATACTAAAAACCGAAAACAGAACCAGAACAGGAATAAACACAAAGCCTTCTTCACGGGTATTTTGCTGCAAAAACAAAGCAATCCCCGCGAGAACCGACCACTTAAGAAGTGTGCTTAATTCGCAGTTCCTGCGCAAATAAATCCCTGTAAATGCAGCAACAACAACTATTGATATATTGACAAAAAAGGCATCCCGTAATATTCTTGTGGTAAAAACATCTGTTGTTGCCGGATTGAATATCAGGATGGCAAACAGCACAATTTTCCAGGTATTTTTGCTTAATACCGGCGACAGTGATTTAACCATTAAAAATGATGCAAATCCTAATATGAGGTTCTGAGCCAGGAAAAGTGGTATGCCTGCAAAATTTGTCAAAGCAATAAACATGGGATAAACAAATCCTTTTGCCAGTGTAAGGTTATTGTAGTAGCCCAGCCATTTTCCGGAGCCAATCGAATATGCCAGCCTGATAAATAAGGCATCATCATGTACAAAATCTGTATATGCCGACATTTGTTGTGCCGAAGCCAACACGAGTTTCAACGAAAAGAGAAGCAGAACTGCAATAGAAAATTTTGACGTGGTAAAAACAATGGTTTGTAAAAAGTAATCATGCGGCGATTTGATGGTTTTTCGGATATAGTCAAAAATGAGCCTCCCCTTATACACAACCAATGCTACAATCAGCAGGTAAAGAAGGATAACAAGAATTTGCCGGTAACTCATTTTGGTATGACTGATCGTAATAAAATTAGTATCCAAACCCTGTTTAAAAAGCAGTTGAACATCAGGATTGTTAACCTGGCAAAGTAATAGTCGATCATTCTCAAGAGAATTTATTTTTTCCAGATTTGTAAAATCAAAATAATCAGGAATTTCGTGTCCTGAGTATGTTTCAGATTGCTCACCAACCTGAATGGTTATTTGTCTGATTTCATAAATTTCCGAATTCGATCCCGGGTCAAATCTTAGTTTTCGAATGTTCGACTCAGGCAATCTAAAAGTAAGTTCTTCGAAAGCAGTATCACTTTGGCAGGACTTTCCGAGGGAGTGCGCCTCGCTAAAATTGCCATCTGAACTATAAAAAAGCTGACATTGTTCATCCTGATCACTTTTTAGTTCGATGGTGAAAATGACAGGATGGTAGTAAGTTTGTCCTGCATATCGAAACATGAATGCAAAAAGGACAGAAACTACAATCACCACAATAAGTTTGAAAAATATTTTCATTAGGGAAAGATCTTTAAGATTCAATTTGATTTTGATAGCTTGATTTTCAGATTAAGGTTTTGCTTTAGCATATTTGCTCATAATAGTATTTATGTTTATCCCCGAAATTCGATATTGTGAATTATATATTGGCCGGCAATAGCACCGGGATTCTGACCTCCTTTAAATTCAAGGCGTTCCCATTCTACGGTGTGGCCGTGTATTAATTCGTTGATGGGTAGCCCCATGCAATATTGCTTTTATTTTAGTTTCAGACCTTAATTGTTTGAACATCGGTTTTATATTTGCCTTTGCAGTGTCATTTTTAAAATCTCTAATTGTAAATTTGATAATGGAGCTGCAATACCATTCATAAGCTGATGTTTTTTCAATTTAGTAAGCTACACAAAACTACATTTTATTTTTTTGAAGACAAACAAGTTATTCAATCCCAATTCAGGAAGCTGATAAATCAGGATCAACTTTCCGAAGCTGAAATAATAATAAAGACCCAAAGGGTATTTTCCATTTTTTTGGACTAATAGAAGAAGCTATTCTTTCGGCTATCCTAAAAGAAAATACTGCAACATAAGGTGTAAGCATGTGGGTGGTGGTTTTATATTGAAAAGTAAATTTTTTATGAAAGTTAGCAACAATTTTATCGAGCTTAAGGTGTACATTAAAATAGTTGAAACGGCTAATGTGCTGCTCTTCATATTTTACATCCGAAAAACTATTCAGCATCAGCTCTATAACAGGCCATGCACTGGCATAGTTGGGCGTTGTGAGAATTAATTTACCTCCCGGTTTGAGTTTTTGGTGGGCAAAATTAAAAAGTGCTTCTATTTCTGACGCTGATAAATGTTCGATTACCTCAATTATTGTAATGCAATCATACGTATTATCGGCAATAAATTCAGCCTTGTTGAAGTCCTGATAATGATAAAAATTCCGATAGGAGTTAGCATACTTTTGTGATGCGTATTTTACCTGGCTCTCAAGTATATCAATTCCAACCTGCTTGCTAAACAAATTTTCAGGTATCATACCCAAAAAAGTTCCGGCAAAACAACCGATGTCAAGGATGGCACCTCCATCGTTTTTGAATTGATTGATGATTTGTTTAAATTTGAGGTAATGCCAAAAACTACGCATCCCTTTCTTTTTTGAAGCGATTACATCGTAATATCCCTGAGGTATGGCCGAATAATCAAAAGATGATTTCTCTTGTTCCATATAAATATTAATTGTATTAAAAAGGTGCAGATAATTTTACTACCACAATCCCCTCAACTTGTTTTACCGACCCTTTCATTGGCCAAGCCGGCATTTGTAGGATGGCATTGGAAATTTCAGGATGGTTATTACAGTTTTTAATAGCAAAGTCGTTAACCCCTATGTATCTATACAGTACCTGAATTCGTACGGGGTTGTTGTACATATTTTTGAAATAAGACAATCCAAACAAGCCTGATTTGAAATATAAAAGATTTGAATCATAATCAGAACCACCTGCAAAGCAAACAGGAATTTTTCCATTAGATTCAGGCTCAATATCAAGCAAAAAAATGCGCTCAGCAATTCTGTTTGCCATATCCCTGTCGGCCTGCATGACAAGCTGTTGGGAGTAAAACAAACGGGTTATTATATATGTATTATTTAATACCAATAAAAACACACCCGCCAAGATGAACGTTTTTAACCAGGGTTTTGCGTAGTGGTGTGTCAGCATCCAAACAATCCCAACCATTAGTGCCACCGGGAAAAGTGCACGTGGCGGCAACTGATGTCCCAGAAAAAACATAACTACAAAAGGAGACAGCATCATCAAAACCATCACAATAAACTGAATGGCAAACCAAGGGATATTTTTAGCATTTCGGTAAATGGATATGATGAAAAGAATAGCCAATAGTGGCGACATTATGGTTGAAAAACCAGATATTCCTGTTGTGCCTTCATCGCCTGTAAAATATGCCTTAACAATGCTACTAAGAAGCGATAAGGTGGCAAAGATGGATTGCCTGCCCCAGCCAACAAAAATATCAAGATATTCTGACTGGTATTTTTCATCCCCATGTAGCCAGATATACCTCGAAAACAAATCAAATATTTTATACACAGCGACTGCCAGCACAAATAGCAGCAGGTAATATAAAACAACACGGAGAATTTGTCTGCCATTAACGTTTCCCTGCAATAAATGTAGCAGCAGTGACAAGAACATTAAGACTAACAAAAATGATATTAAGGCCTGGTAAACCGACAGGGCAAGCACGAAGAAAAACAGGGGGGCTAGAAAGTAAACGACCTTTATTTTCTTTTTCCAGATATGTTTTTCAAATAGAACGAATGAAATAGCTGTAAACACCATACCCATTGCATAATACATTCCTGAAGTATTAAATGCAATGTAGTTTGCATGAATAGGATGGGAAATATATAGCATGGCAAAAATAATTTTCGACCCCCGGCTTAATGGGATACTGCCCGCTACGATTGTTGCCGACAAAGCCAGAGAGATAATAGTAAGAAAAGTGGGATAATACGGCAAAACGGAGTGGGGGTTAATAATGTGATTGAGCAAGAAAACCCCCCATCGGCCAACCGTTAAATACACCACAGACTCCGAAGCTGAAATAAATGATGAAATGTCTTCATCAATCGACAGTGAGAAGTTGAATAGCTCATAGCCATAAGCAATCAGCCCAGTGAGAAATGAAATTATTAAGACTTCCCTATTATTGTCAAAAAACGAATAGATAGTTTTTTGAATGGGATTATCACTGCCCATCAAATTAGTATTTCTCATTTTAATCATGATTAAGCTTTATTTGTTTTCCCACAAGCACTTCTATGGAGTGAATAATGTATTCACCCGGATAAGTGCCGGGGTCAAAGCGCAATGCTTTGCCATTTATTGATTTTACAGGCAATAAATAGTGTATTTTATTATGACCCTGGTTAGCCTTAATGCGTATTGATTTATTTTCAGAATATTGTTTTTCACCTTTGGTTTGATAGAAAACCTGGGAAATACTACTGCGGGGGATTGTAAATTCAATATTAATCACAACAAGTTTGTCTTGTTGCAAATCTAACTTGGGAAGTATAAGAAAAGGTACTCAAGCAAAATTTAAAATGCATTGTCGATAATATGAAAGGTAGGTGAATAATAAAGCCCTAAATTGCAAAATATACATTTATAAATTTTGCCGACTAACTTGGACAAACCAAAACAGGAATACACCCTAAGTTTTACATGATCACCTTGTTTGGTTTTGGCTTGTCCAAGTTAGGATGAACATACTGTTTGTTAATTAACATTCTCTCGGCAAACTGAAATAATACGATATCTGGTTTGTGCTTTTCAACAAGTTGGGTTAATTCAATCCCTTCAATCTGATTGTAATGGCAATAAATAACTTTGCCAAAGGTTTGATTTAAAAATGGGGATAAAGCTGTAGAGAAAGAGTCCTTTATAAGTAATAAAGTTTTTTGCTTTGAAGGATTGTAAACAATTGACTGCTCATTTACCAACATTTGATCAAGTGAATTAATAGGCAAAGTATCACCAGAATAATTTGTTTTGATTAAATTATCAGTCCAGTTCTTGCACTTTATTATATGTGTTCCAAAATCATCAAGAGATTCGAGATACATAAGTGATAGAATATCACCACCTTTTGAATTATTGATAACATTGAAACTTTTAGTATTTAGCTCAATGGCTTTCAAATCAGGAAACTTCTTTGATAGTTGGTTTAATATTTCAAGGTATCCGATATATGCCCCAATCAAAGACCAGTGTGTTCCTGCTTTGTAATACAATAAGTTTCCCCAAAATTGTTTAGCATTCAGTAAGGTATCTATTGGGCAAAAAATGTTGAAATCAGGATTTGATAACAATACTTGCTGTAGCCTGTTGTTTTTATCAGGCTTAATGTAGTTTGGTAAATATTCAGAATAGATAGAATGTTTGTTCGGCACAACACAAACATACATCTTCGCACCATGTGCTTCCAGGTATTCTTTTCGCTGCACGAAACTCCTATTCCATTCAAGTAATTCTGCATTTGTAAATTTGCTTCTACCAGAAGTTTGGTCAATTACCTTATTGTAGTTATTACCTAAAAAAAGGAAACCATTTTTTCCAAATATACCCCTCCCGGGTTTGATGGACACACCAATTTGTTTGTGAATTCGCGAAAAGGTCATGATCAATTCTGAGCGTAGCGAAAAGTTATCGTTTATATACGTTTCATAAGCCGTGCAAAAGTTTTTGATTGACTTAATCTTAAATTCAAATGCAGGCTTACTGGCTGGCAATCTTTTTTCGTGGTGCTTGAAAACATTATTTGTGGTTAATCTTATATTGAACACTGTAAGAATCCCAATGCCAGATATCAGGATGAAAAAGACAAAAACGTATGTGAATTTAAGTTTTTTTGACATACTTTAAAATCTAAAATAAATAAAAGGGTTGTACGTTCCGGAGGCCAATGACATAGCTGAAAACACAAAAAGCAATACCAGAACACTTAAATAAACCGCATTGATTATATTGTTTCGTCGAAAGGAAAGGGACATCATCTTTTTATGAAAAAATGGAAATACCGGCATCGAGAAAATAATACCCACAATGAGGGCCAGGATAGTATTCGCTTGCAATAACTCCTGAATTGTGTGCCAATGGAATGGTGCCGAATTGAAGCCAAGCATAACCAGAAAAAAGTGTAAGGCTTCCGGCAGGGTTTCAGTCCTGAAGAATGCCCAACTAAAATTTACAATAAAAAGCAAATATATGTGATGAATAGATTTTGGGAGTCTTTTAAAAGTTTTGGCCATGTGTAGCCTTTCAATGATTAAAAAGAACCCATGAAAAATTCCCCAAACAATAAAATTCCAACTTGCGCCATGCCAAAATCCACAAACAAAAAAAACAATAAGTAGGTTGCGATAAGTGAATAGCTCCCCTTTCTTGCTTCCACCCAGGGGGATGTATAAATAATCGCGAAACCATGTGGATAAAGTAATATGCCACCTCATCCAGAATTCACGAACAGAACGCGAAATATACGGGTAATTAAAATTCTCGGGGAAAGTAAACCCAATCATTCTACCCAGGCCAATGGCCATGCACGAATAGCCTGAAAAATCGTAGTATATTTGTAAAGAGTATGTAATGGTACCTAACCATGCAATTCCTGTTGATAATTCAGCTTCTGGTAAGGCAAAAATTGCCTCCGCAACGGATGCCATTGTATTTGCAATAATTACTTTTTTTGCAAGACCAATAATAAAACGTTTGATGCCAATTACAAAATCATCAATAGTTGTTTTATGATTGCTTATTTGTTTTTCTATATCGCTGTACCTTACAATTGGGCCTGCAACCAGTTGTGGGAACATTGTAACATAGGCGGTAAATTTTATAAAATCCCTCGTTGCTGTTACTTTACCCCGGTAAACATCAATGGTATAACTCATCGACTGGAAGGTGTAAAAACTTATACCTAATGGTAAGGCTATCCAGGTAGTTTGCTCCGAAATATAATTATCAAGTCCAATTTGTTGAAGGAATGTATAAACATTTTCTACAAAAAAATTGGCATATTTGAAATAGGCTAAAAAACTTAAGTTGGAAACAATAGATACAATAAGCCCCAGTTTTTGGTCCCGGGTTCGGCTTGTTCCTCCTTCAAGCTTTTTTAGGTCATGCCTGCCATATCCTTTTGCTATAACTATAGCGGCCAGATAATCGATACCCGTTGATGTTATTAGTATCCACACCAGGAAATTCTCACCCCAAAAATAAAATAACAAACTGCTCAGCAGTAAAAATGCAAATTGCAATTTTGAGCCGAGCACATGAAAAAGAATAAGAAAAATCGGCAGGAAAAAGAACAGAAAAGTTATTGAACTAAAAATCATAGGTATTACCTTTACCAGAAACCATTAATGCTGTAAGTTTGGCTAATTTTGATTTTATATTTTGCATAGCCGGACCTGGTGAAGACCCGTAACCAACAAATTCAAGTTTTTGTAAGACATAGAGCCCCGGATGATTTCCCGGGTCTAAGCGCAACTTACCTATAATTTTATCGTCTGGAATTTCTATATAAATTGTATTCCTTCCTGAAGTTAGCTTATGCATTACCGATTGTTTTTCACAGTAGTTATTAGTTTGTGCAGTCTTAAAAAAAATTTGCAGTACTGTATTCGTAGGGACGCTAATACCTATCTTTATTACTTTTGCTTTTTTTGGCAAGCTCAACGCAGGCAGAATTAAATAAGGGTCATTACCTTCAGATGTAAACGCGACTCCCTCTTCGTTTAAAGTAATGTCTGTAATTTGATTTTGGAACTTACTTTTCTTAAAAATCGACTTGTTAGTTACCTTAAGTATTGGGCGTAATTTATTATGCTCAATTTTCGGTTTATTAAATACGCCGTTTGAATTAGATTTTGGCATATAGTAATAGTTATCCATTTGATGAAATAAACTTCCAAAAAGGGCATCCAAGATCTCGAAATCTAATGTAACAATCGGTGGATATTCGGGATACATTGAAAAATCATTATCGAAAAGTATATTTTTGTTCGGCTACTTTTTCGATAAATTACTATTTGATATTTCAAAGAGTTTATAAAACCGTTGTGCTTCATTTCGTGGCGGTAAAGTTTTATTTCCAATGCACTTCTTTTCAAGGTTATCGATTAGTCCGTTCTTGAACGTGTGGTTAAATGAATAGAATTTGTCATTTTTATAGCTTGGGAAATACTTGTTGAACCGGGAGATGATTAATTGGGTTTGGTTGGAGAGGGAAACATTTTGGTTGTTTGGTATAACAAGGTTTGATTTGATTAAATCTATATCGATAATATCAAAAAAATCTGCAAGTAGATCCCCTTTGTGAAACTGTTTTTGGTCAAAAATCCGGATCATTATACTTTCCTTACCAAAAACAGATGACCATTTATCCAATAGATTTTCATAATTGTAATAATGATCAGAAGATGTGATATTCTTTGGGAAAATATCTTCGAGATACACCCCGGATTTGCATGCAGTACTAAACATACCTACAGCTACCTGATCTTGCCGACGGAGGTAAACACAAATTTTTATTTTATTAAAATATGGAGATAATGTATTTTTAAGAGTTATGATTTCAGAAACATGGCGTAGGCGGGAATGGAAGTGTTCGGATGAAATAATTGCTGTAGAGGTTGTGGACGTGAAACTGTTTAGTTCAAAATGAAGTGCTTTAATAAATTCATCCTTCCACTTTTTACGTTCATCAATTGTCGTTAATCCAAGGTCTATAATATAGTCATCAACATTGTTAAAATCCATACAAAAAGCAGCGAGCTTCCTGGAATTTTCAGAGCCAGGTGATTTAAGGTAACTAATGCCATTTTCGGATAAGAGTGTACGATTAATGGATAGGCACTTCTGTATTGTTGTTGAACCTGTTTTTTCGGTGCCAATATGTATGTATAGTGTTTTTTTCATTCTTTTGAAATAAGGTACTCAAGCAAAATTTAAAATGCATTGTCGTTAATATGAAAGGAAGATGAATAATAAAGCTCTTAATTGTAAAATATGCATTTATAAATTTTGCCGACTAACTTGGACAAACCAAAACAGGAATACACCACGTGTTTTACATGATCACCTTGTTTGGTTTTGGCTTGTCCAAGTTAGGGGCACTGTTAAATCTAGCGTAAAAGGATACTGCATTGATTTAAGATTTAAGTATGTTGCTTATTAGAAAAAACCTGCTTTAACTCACTGGAATTATAAAGGGTCGCGAGTTCATCATCGGTTAATTGAGGCCATATATGACGCAAACCATTGATTACACTTTGGGTCATTAAATCAAACACATCCTGATTTATGTTAAAGTTACTGAGGATATATTTGTGCATTTCAAAATAATCGGGTATAGTATTCGCAGGGTCTAATTTATTTCTGGCAACAACTGAATCTGTATGAACCCGGTGATAGTTCAGGTGATTCGAGTTATAGCTTATTTTGCCACTTTGCAGTAGCGAGGCGTACGCAAACCAATCGCCTGCATTTCGGAAATTGATACAAGCTTCAAAATCAACTTTCTTAATGGCTTGAGCTTTAAACAAAACACCACTAACATTGGGTATGGTATTTCTAATGGAAATAGCATTTATAACTTCTTCCCTGGCCGAATTGATATAATCGTTCTCCCACTTTACCTTGGGATAATTCAAGTTGTCGTAGTGCCCAACATTCAGGTAATGATTTTCATAAACTTCGCCATCTTCATTTATACGATGTGAAGCGCTATACGAAATCACAACTTCTTCATCATTAAAAGCAGGGAGCAAAGCTTTAAGAAAATCAGGATCAGCCATGTCGTCCCCTTCGGCAATCCAAATATACTTTCCGGTGGCTAGTTTAACACCTTTTTGCCACTGAACAAATGGAGACCCTGAGTTGTGCTCGTTTTTGTGAATTGAAATTGAAGGATGCCAATTGTAGCTCATGGCAACCTTGTAACTATTATCCATCGAGGTATCATCCAAAATGATAATTTCAAAATCCCTGAATGATTGATTCAGGATACTATCAATCCTATCTCTCAGAAAATTGGCATGGTTATAAACCGGAACGATTACACTTACCAGGGGCTTGGAGTTCATCACAGAATGACAAATTTTCAGGATTTCGGGCGCGGCGATATCAACAGTATGGCGTTGAAAAAGTTTTTTTCGGGCACACGCTCCTTTTTTGTTTCGCAATGATTGGTCAACAATTAAGTTTTCAATCGCATCTGCGGCTTTATCAACATCCAAAAATGGGACTATAAAACCGGCATCATCTTCAATAAATCCAGGCATTCCGCCACCGTCTTTAAAACAAACAACCGGTAAGCCACATTCAGCGGCTTCGAGACAGACCAGCGGGAATGGATCTTCGCGTGAGGATAGATAGAATATATCTCCGGCAGTAAATAGCTCTCGCGGATTTTCTGATTCACCAAGGAAAGATATTTTGTCCTTGAGTTCGTGTTTTTCGATGTATGCCTCCCAGGTGCTCCATTCGCCCCATTCCTCTTTTTCTAAATCCCACTGGTTCATGCCAATCCAATAGAACACAAAATTTTCAACTCCTCTTTCTTGTAGGATTTTGGCAGTTTCGATAAAAATGTCTGTGCCTTTTCGCCAGTAAATGGTTCCGCACGACCATATAATAGTCTTGTTTTGAGGTAAACCATTTTTAGCTCTCTGCAACATTTTTTCGGGTAATTCGGTAATTACAGGCTGAATGAAGGCATTCACACAGCGTATATCACTTTTGGGGATGCCATGATTTTTGATGATATTTTCCGCAACAGGCTGTGAGCAAGCTATGTGGATTTTGGAATACTGCTTCCAGCTATCCCTTACTTCTGTTGTTGTATATCTTTGTATCGATTCCTCAAGCTCATGGATATGGGAGATGTAAGGGGCCTTGAAAATGGTTAAAAGCGGGTAAAGATTTGGTGAAACTATTGTGTTACCATAAATCAGGTCAATCTCACCTATCTCTTTTTGTAAAGCCCTGATTGCTTTCTCCAAATCCTGCCTTGAGGTCATCTCTTCCCACAGAAAAATTTCGGCAACTTCTTTATAAGCCATATATAAAGCTCCTCCGTCAATCCCTGCTTTTATTGCCAAAACAAATATTTTGACATTGGTGTGCCTATTTAACCATCGTAATAAACTTAGCAATAATATCTCGGCTCCTGCCCTGAACAGGTCATGTGCAATGAATAGAATTCTTTTTGGGTTTCCAATAGCAGGATGTTGGTTAATTGTTTGTCTTACTTTTTTTTCGGGAAAGAAAACTGTTTTATTCCCGAAACCAGCATGTGTTATAATTTCACCAAATAATCTTTCAATTGCATGAGCAAGGGTGCCATCTAACTGTCCGGTTTCTTTTTCAAAATCACTGGCTTCTATTTTCTTTTCATTTATTAAATCAAGTGCTATAGGCCTGAACCATAGCATTGAACCAGCAGGAAATTCAATATTCTGCGAAGGGTCGGTCAAACCTAATTCAGGGAAAAAGTATTTTGCCTTCTCAAAGTTATTCGCATTTCCTTTTTCTGTTCCCCAAGCCTTATCCAAATTTAAATATGTCAGGTAAGGAAAAGTAACAGGCCAAATAGAGCCAACTTTTTTATTATTTGCAAATTCTGCAATAATCCTGTTTACAATAGGAGTACTGCCCAGCAGATTATTTAAAAGATATCTGCGCCACCCAATCAGGCTTAAACTATGACCACTATGCTTTGTATGTATTTTGCAAACCAGATCATATTGCATTAATTCATCTTTCAGGAAAGATAAAAAGGGATAGATGTCACGGCCTCTGTTATCCAATGTTTTTACAAAGGTTTGAACGTTTGATAGTTTTTCTGTAAATAATTTTTGTATGTCCTCTTTATCATGTGGAGTACTGATGAATAAATCAAAAGGCACTGGTATGTTTTTTAAATAGCTGATAAATTCGCTTGCAAGATCAATGTAATATAAATGCAAGACAACGGCTATTTTAAAGTTAGGTGTAGCCATCGCCTCAGAGGCTAAATCTGTAATGTCTGCCTTTGCCAAACACCCTGCTTCATTCAATTGATATGGTTTCGTAGGATAAGCTTTGGATTTTCCATAATTTAAATAATGGATCAGTGGATTAATTCCAGAGGATTTTACATCAGGCCATTGATTTAAGTAAAAAGCACTGTCGAAATCTTCGGAAGGATTACGCCCTTCGAAGCCGCCGTAAAGCAGGTAATGCCTTGCGGGATTTTGTTTCGACATGCTCACATCCGGGTTGTTTTGCATATAAAAGTCCGCATCGAAGAGCACGCTTTTTTCTATCCGGCGCACTTGAGGTAGCAGCCTAAGACGCTTTAGAGTATGAAAATTCAGGGCTCTTAGCGGTTTGGTAATACGCCACGACCACGAAGCGGTAAGTTGTGCAAGCACCAGCTTTAAGCGTTCAGCTTCCTTCGCTACGTGTATCTTGGTCGATTCCAGTTTTTTAAGATCGCCAAACAATTTTTTATTTTCAGCTTTTTGGTTTTGGATAATTTGCTGGTTTCGTTTCAGTTTATTTTCAAGCTCTTCTACGGTACTGTTAAGATTTTTCCGCTCTTTGGCCAACTGACTGTTTTGTTCGACAAGCTTAACTTTTTTCCCCAGGTTTTCGAATAATTGCAGAATGAATGTATTGCTATTTGCATTTTCGATAAACCGAAGAAAATTTTCATCCACCTTACTGCCTGTGCATACCACCCCAAGCCCGTAACCATGTTTAAAATTAAAAAATGGATATTTATTTTCAATTTCATCCATAAGTTTCCACACGCCAAATCCTTCATCGCGTACCTCGGTATCATGAAATAGTATCACACCGCGCTCACTCATTTTTGGCAGCCAGGTTTCAAAATCGTGCTTTACTGCCTCGTAGCTATGAAAGCCATCAATATGAAGTAAGTCGATGCTTCCATCTTCAAAACGATCCACAGCATCATCAAAAGACATTCTGAGTAAATGGGAGAAATCTGAAAAGTACTGCTCATTAATGTTGTTTACATATTTAAATACGGAGTGGTCGAAATAGCCTGCCTGTTCATCACCCTTCCAGTGATCGATGGCGTAGGCCCTGGTATTTATGTTTGATTGAGCGAAGGTTTGGCAAAATGCAAAGTAGGAATTCCCATGATGCGTTCCCAATTCAACAAATATCTTTGGCTTTAACATATCGCCTGAAAAAAATGCAAAGGGAATGTGTTCCATCCATGCTGACGGCTTGTCGTTGTATTCAGGTACTGAAAAAATCGAATTTGTTAATTGCATGGCCTGATTTGTTTGTGATTTTTTTGTGATATCTTATGCATGAAGTCATCTCGTGAAATAGGGGTAAGCTCTTGTTCTTTTTTCCAAAACACGCCGGTCCAGTCTATCGGTACAACTTCTTCGTGTATATTAAAAATGCGGCGATAATCTTCCACAGCCTTTTTGCAGGCTGCAACAGCCCCCCAGTCATCGATGATGCAATAGCCGCCCAGGGATAGTTTTGGGTAAAGGTAAAACAGCACATCGATGGTCGATTCGTACATGTCGCCATCAAGCCTTAAAATAGAGAGCTTTTCGATGGGAGCTTTGGGCAAAGTGTCTTTGAACCACCCTTTCAAAAAAACTACCTGACCATCGAGTAGTTTATATTTTTCAAAATTCCTCCTTACCTCTTCTTCCGTAACTTTGAGTTCATCGAATGTATGATGTTTGTCATTTTTGTCATCCGGATAAAGTTCGGAACAGGGCTTAGGCAGCCCATCAAAACTATCGGCCAGCCAAACCTTTTTATCCCTGATTCCAAATTTTTGTAAAACTGCACGCGCAAAAATACATGCCCCACCCCGCCAAACTCCGGTTTCGATAAGGTCACCTTCAATATTTTCCAGGATGGTGTCCACCACACAATGTTCCAGGTTGGTAAGCCTGAGAAAGCCAATCATGGTTTCCCCTTTTTCAGGCCATATTCTTCCGTGATATTTATCGGGAAAATAATGTTCGATAATTTGAGGATTGTTAATCAGGAACTCAAACGGAATATTATCAGGCAAATCAATGCTTAGAATTTTTGTTTTCAATTTGAAAAAATAGTTGCTTGAATCATCGTCAACCTCAACAATATTAGTTAATCTGCCACGCATCTCGTGCCAGGGTCTGGTTCTCCTCTTTTTTTCGATAACAAAAATACCATCGTAATAATGCAACGAATGGACACTTTTGGTAAATGTTGTTACGGGCAATTCCTCATCCCGTGTATGCCAGGCGTTCAATCGGTCGATCAAGGTCTTACTGTATTCGATAAAAGTAGTGGCTTTGCCAAGCCCGCCACCATACTCGTCCCAATACGAAGTGTGCGTATCTTCGCAAAGATAAATCCCGTCATCATTTACATGATCAAATAATTCTTCAAAAGCAATAATCTGCTCCTCCATCCTATGTCCGCCATCATCAATCAAAATATCAATTTTTAGAATTTTTGTTTTTAAATAAGATAAAAAAACCCGGTCGGACTGTGAGCCGATATATATTTCAATTTGTGGCTCTTCGTATTTTTTGGATTCAGGGTTAATGTCGATGCCAATGATCCGGGCTTTGCTGCCAAAGTAATTTTTCCACATTTGCAGACTGCCACCGTGAAGTACACCAATTTCGAGAATTACACACTCCTTTCCAACAAAATGCTGAAAATGACGGTGATAGATATCAAAATAGTGTGACCATTTATAGATTGCATTTTTCTGATTGGAATAAAAATAGGACTTCAGGGGATTTTTGTTTTTAATCGGGGCGGAATTTTTCACCTTGTCCGGGCTTTTAATTTGCCTTCCCTCATCTTTGCCATGATTCAGGTAATGAATCAATGGATTAATTCCACTTTTTGCAACATCCGGGTTATCCGCGAGATAAAAAGCACTATTGAATCCTTTAGAAGGATTGCGCCCTTCAGAGCCGCCAAAGCGTATAAAATGCTGAACGGGGTTGATATTCGCGGAACGAACATCCGGGTATTTTTTCAGGTAATAATTTTCATCGAAAAGCCCGCTATGGTTAATCAGCTTTATTTGTTTACGCCATCTGTATTTATTTGATGCTTTTGTCAGTATCGTGTAGATAAAAGTTGGTTTTACGATGCGTACCAGCGCAGCAGACACTTTTAAAACTAATTTGTTTTTTTGGGATAGTGCTTCCTGTTGATCCTGAATAATTTTGAATTGCTTTTGATTCAAATTTTGAACACTTTGTAACTGACTTCTGAGTTCATCGATTATTTTCCTATCCTCTGCCATTTGTTTTTTCGTTTTCTCCAGTTTTGTTACAGTCGTTGATGTATGAGCCATCACATTCCTAAGCTGTTTGATTTCGTTACCTAAGGCTTCTGCGATCACACTTATTTGCTCGTAGCTATAACAAAGCTGTTCGGGCAATGGCGGGGGTTCTTCAATATCGCAGCGGTACTGATGCTGCAAAGGCAAGTGCGTATTTACCCGCTCAACATCCGGTTTTATTTTCTCCCACATTGCTTCCTGCACATCAAGCGGAGGCAGGATGGAATCCGGGGAGATATCCGGGAGTTTTTCGCATAGTGGATCGGAAATCAGATCGCCGGATTCACCCAGTATTCGGTTTAGTTCCATCTGCAACACCAACTCAGGATAGGTCATCGAACGATTAACCCTGCTTACAGCAGGATGCCGGAAAGTATCCACCGGAACTTCGAGCCAGGAGGCCAACTCCCGGAGTAAATGGTTTTTGCATCGGCTGTAATTTTTAAGCCTAAGTTCTATTGACGGGCAGCCTTCGACACGATCGAGTATTTTTTCGACATCGTTACTCCCCCCACTCCCGGTTTTTATATATTCATGCAGCTTGAAAAGTGGTATGTCATAAACACCCTTGCGCTTGATGTTTTGCTGCCAATCCGAAACAATTGCTTTTATGGGATCGCGAATAAATAGCAGAATCTTTATCTTATTAAATCCGTAGGACAAAGCTACTTCCCCGATAAATTTTTCAGCTTCTGATTCGTAGAAGTCCGGGAAAAGAAATTCGCTGGAAAAAAGTAAGGCATTCCCGCGGGTAAGGCGATTCGTTGCTAATACGGTTTCAAAATTTTCTTTCGACTTCAATAAATTGACCGCGTTACCCGATGAAATGCGATTGGCCTGGCTTATCTGAGCATCGTCTCCTTTAGCATAAACAATGCCGTGTGCCGCCATTGCATCAATACTCAGCCGAAGGCTAGATTGAATCCAGCTTGTGCCGGTTTTACCATGACCGATATGAAGATATAGTGTTGCCATAAGCAGGAGCTTTATTGATACCCTGTGTTTTTTAGATATTACTTTTTGTTTTATTTTGATTTATCAAGCCCTTCACGGTTTAGCGGAACATCTGACTGATCGTCCAACGGTTTGTTTTATTTTTTACCAGGATTAAGTCCCTAACGGGACTGCTCCCAGGGGCAATATGTTGTAATAAACAAGGTGTGTGATAAAAAAAAGTCATGTAGGGAGGTAATAGGCTCTTAAAAAACAACTAATGCTAACATGTTAACGATATTTATGCTGCTGTT